>JBLMXB010000166.1:0-21215 GCA_050257555.1 Hyphomicrobiales bacterium
TCGAGCCACCGTCGTTGTTCGGACAGATCCGGAAGAACCTCGTCGCCAGCGTCCCCTCCGTCGGGGTCGCCACCGTGCCCACCTGCGGCACGTAGTACGACTGCGTGATGTCCGGAACTCCCGCTTGGGCGGCCGGGACGATCCATGCCAAAACCGCCGCGATCGCAATGCCCAGCTTGGCCACTTTCAACATCGTTACACCTCCTAGGGTCTCAACAGCTGCGTCGAACCACACGGATGCAGGTTTGCAATCAGGCACGAAGTAGTAGGTGTGTAGCCGTGGCGGTCCGAAACACCTCCTTTCGAGCAACTCGGATTTGAAAATCCTTACAGATTTATCTAACGAATTTTCAAGCTCTTGTGCCCGGACGATCCCGCCGGAAGCGCCCCGGTTGGATTCGTAGGCACTTTTATTTACTGAACCAGTCTAGCAGGATCGATGAGCAAAGTCAAGGACTAGAACGTCTTGGTAGGCTCGGGGGAGGCGTTCTGGTGGGCGAAACAGGGCTCGAACCTGTGACCCCTTGCGTGTAAGGCAAGTGCTCTACCAGCTGAGCTATTCGCCCCTACTTGGCCATGATCCCCCAGGGAATCAGGACCAAGTATCCTAACAACAACAAGATAGGCGCAAGCGTAATCGACCCCCGGGAGAGGGTGATATAGCCGGCCAGGATGCAGGCCGCCGCCAACCCGAAGAGAATGTAGTTCTTACGACCAAAGGGGAGCTCCACCCCGGTACCGTCCGATGCCTTCGTGACCGGGGGCTTCCTGCCCTTCCGGCGAGCCTCAGTGGCCGTCGCCATTGCTAATCCTCCGTTTCCCGAGATGGAAGCGGGTCGGCCCGGCGGTACCCCCGCTCGTCCAGTTCTACCCGCGTAAATCCCAATGGTTCAAGACATTCCGAGATCGATGCCAGGACATCCGGGGCGCGCATCCTCGCCAGGTCCTCCGGACCGACCTCGATCAGGGCAAGGGCGCCGTGGTGCCGCACCCGAAGCACCCTCGGGCCGAACCGGGCGCGGATCGATGCCTCGGCCCGCTCGACCTGGCCCAGTTTCTCCGCCGTCACCTCGTCGCCGATCGGGATCCGGGACGCGAGGCAGGCCGACTGAGGCTTGTCCCAGACCGGGAGGCCGAGGCGCCGGGCCAGGAGCCGGACCTCGAGCTTTCCGAGCCCGGCCTCGAGGAGGGGGGCCCGGACCCGGAACTCCTCGGCGGCCCTCATGCCCGGGCGGACGTCGCCGAGATCGTCGGTCACCGCCCCGTAGGCGAGCGAGGCGAAGCCCTCCGCCCGCGCGGTCTGCTCGAGCCGCTCGAAGAGCTCCGACTTGCAATGGTAGCACCGGTCGCCGGCGTTGGCCCGATAGTCGGCCCGCTCGAGCTCACGGGTCTCGATGACGCGCACCGGGATGCCGCGTGCCGCGGCGACCGCGAGCGCGTCCCGAAGCTCCGACTCGGGGAGCGAGGCGCTCCGGGCGATGACGCCGACCGCGTCGTCCCCCAGGGCGCGATGCGCCTCCGCGAGCAGGAACGCCGAATCGACGCCGCCGGAGTAGGCGACGAGCGTCCGGCCGAGGCCGCGGAGGCTCGCCGCGAGGCGCGCCGCCTTCTCCCGGACGGTGTCCGCCTGCGCGCGCGTCGGCGCGAAGAACCGGGCCGTGGCGCCGGTCACTGGAGGGTGTCCTTCCGGGCGGGATTCGATCGGAGGGAGGGGAGCCGGGGTCCCGGCATGGCCTGAAGGGTCGGCGGCGCCGTCCCCATCGTGGGCTCGACCGGTACGAGCGTCGATTCGCGGTGCGCCTGCGTGCGCACCTGCGCGATGGCCTTCAGGTGGTCCTCCCAGTTGGTCGAGAAGATGTGGGTCCCGTCGCCGCGCGCGACGAAGTAGAGCTCGTCCGTGTTCTGGAGCGGGAAGAGCACCGCGTGGAACGCCCCCCGCCCCGGGTTGCAGATCGGCCCCGGAGGCAACCCCTTGTTGCGATACGTGTTGTACGGCGACTTGACGTCCAGGTCCTTGTAGTAGACGCGCCCGCGCCATACCCCGAGCGCGTACGAGACCGTCGGATCGCTCTGGAGCATCATACCCTGCCGGAGCCGGTTGTAGAAGACCGCGGCGATGCGCGGCCGCTCCGACGGCACCTGGGCCTCCGCCTCCACGATCGAGGCGAGCGTTACCAGCTGGTTGAGCGAGAGCCCCTCCTTCGCGCCGGGGAGCGCCATCTCCTCGCCGAAGACGCGGAGCCCCCGCCCCACCATGACCCGGAGCACCTCCTCGGGCGTGAGGAGCGGATAGAACGGGTACGTGTCGGGGAAGAGGTATCCCTCGAGCCGGTTCGACGGCACGCCGAGCGAGGAGGCGAACGCGGAGTCCCCCACGAGCGCGAGGAAGCCGATCGGATCGATCTTCGCCTTGTCGTAGAGGAGCGACGCGATCTGATCGGCGCGAAGCCCCTCTTGGACCGTGACCATGTCCTGGGCCGCCATGCCGTGCGCGAGCTGGCTCAGGATGCGGTAGATGCTCGAGCCGACGGCGATGTTGAAGCGTCCGGCCTTGAGCCCCCGGTCGTATCCGAGCACGCGCGCGGCGAGGACGAAGAGCTTGGGATTCCCGACGAGACCGCGCTGGTCGAGGATCTCCGCGATCTCCTCGATCTTCGCCCCCTTCGGGATGATCACCTCCCGCGTCTCGAAGTGGCGCGTCACGTTCGAGGGGAAGAAGAGGAGCCCCGAGAGGAGCACGACGCCGACGATGCCGCCCAGGACGAGCGTGCGACGGATCCGATGGCGGCGCCTCACGCGCGCCCCTCCCCGGCGTCACCCGGGCGCGCGCGTCCCGCGCGGCGGGCCGGCGCCTCCCTCCGGTCGAGCCATCGTTGGAGCACGACCGCGGCCGCCGCGGCGTGGAGCGCCACGTCCCTGCTCCCGCGGCGGGCTCCCGTCCGCTCCTCGGCCTCGCGCGTGCTCAGGCTCTCGTCCACGAGATGGACGGGGAGCCCGGTGGCCCGCCGGAGCGCCCGCGCGAAGCGCTTCACGCGGCGGAGCTCGACCCGCCCCTCCTCCCCCTCGAGGCCGAGCGGCGCGCCGACCACGATCGCGGCCGCTCCCGACTCACGGGCGGCCGCGGCCACCGCGTCCGGCGCGTCGTCCACCGACGCCACCGCGACGGAGCGGAGCGGCGTCGCGAGCCGCGCCCCTTCGTCGCTCAGGGCGAGCCCGATCCGTCGAAGGCCGAAGTCCACGCCTAGGACCCGCATGCCAGCGCGGCCAGGACGGCCTCGAACTCCGGCGGCACGGGCCGGGTGAACTCCATGGGCTCGCCGGTCGCCGGATGGCGGAAACCGAGCGTCTCCGCGTGGAGCGCCTGGTGGTCGAGCTCGGCGAGGAGGAGCGCGGCCTGGGCCCGCCGCGCGGGCGTGAGGCGCAGCAGCGGGCCGCGGCGTCCGCCGTACTCGGGGTCGCCGAAGACCGGATGCCCCTCGTGCGCCAGGTGGACGCGGATCTGGTGCGTGCGGCCGGTCTCGAGCGTGAGGAGCACCTCGCTCAGGTAGGGATACGCGCGGACGACGCGATAGCGGGTGGCCGCGAAGCGGCCGCCGCGGCTCACGACCGCGATCTTCCGCCGGTCGCGCTTGCTGCGCGCGAGCGACGCCTCGATCCGCCCCTCCCGGTCCCGGAGCGAGCCCCAGACGAGCGCGCGATAGACGCGCTTCACCTCGCGGGCCTCGATCTGCCGCGCCAGCTCGCGATGCGCGGCGTCGGTGCGGGCCACGAGGAGGAGGCCCGAGGTCCCCTTGTCGAGCCGGTGGACGATTCCCGCGCGCTCTTCGCCGTTCGCGCCGGAGAGGGCCCGGTAGCGGTGGAGGAGCGCGTGGACGAGGGTGCCGGTGCGGTGTCCCACGGCCGGGTGGACGACCATCCCGGCGGGCTTCAGGACGACCGCCAGATGCTCGTCCTCGTAGACGAGGTCGAGGGGGATGTCCTCGGGGGTGAGCGGCGACGGCGCGTGGCGGGGGCGGACGACCTCGACCCGGTCCCCTTCCTTGAGGCGACGGCTGGCGCGCGCGGGCCCGTCGTTCAGCCGTACGTGCCCGGAGTCGATCAGGTGTTGCACGGCGGAACGCGAGAGGGTGCGCTCGGCCTCGGCCAGGTAGCGGTCGAGCCGCTCACCCGCCCGGGACGCCGGCACGCGATGGATCTTCGGGGTCAGGGGCGGCGGCGCGTCCGGCTCGGGCAAGATTCCAGGCAAGAAGGAGGACCCCCAGGGTGACCGCGCTGTCGGCGACATTGAAGACCGGCCAACGGGCCTGGCCCAGGCCGACGTCGATGAAGTCGACCACGTAGCCGAGCCGGATCCGGTCGGCCAGGTTGCCGATCGCGCCTCCCAGGATACACCCGAGGAGCACGCGGTTCAGGACGCTCCGGTACGTTTCCCGGAAGAAGAGGTAGAGCACGACCGCGACCGCGAGGAGCGAGATCGCGATGAACGGCACGCGGCTGCCCGGGAAGAGCCCGAACGCCGCGCCCGTATTGTGCACGAGCGTGAGCCGCACCGTCTCTCCCACCACGGGCGACGGATCGCCGAGGAGGAGGCTCGACGCGGCGATCGACTTCGTGACCTGGTCGAGCGCCACGACCAGGAGCGCGCAGGCGACGAAGAGCGGGGTTCCCCGTTTCATCCGCGCGCCGCGGGCCGGCCCTTCTCCTGCTTCTCCTGGCACGCCACGCAGAGCGACGCGTGCGGAATCGCCTCGAGGCGGGGCTTGCCGATCTCCTTCCCGCACGACTGGCAGAGCCCGTACTCGTTCCGGTAGAGCCGGCGCAGCGCCTCGTCGACGCTGTAGAGGAGCCGTCCCTCGGCCGACGCGAAGAGGAACGCCTTCTCCCGCTCCATCGCGTCGGTGCCCATGTCCGCCATGTGGAACGAGTACGCCGAGAGATCGCCCGCCGAGTCGCGCTGCGTCTGGTTCAGCGTCTTCTCCAGGTAGCCCATCTGCCCGAGGAGCTTCTTCCGCTCCTCGATCAGCCGCTGTTCGTAGTGTTTGAGGTCCTTCTTGCTGAGCAACTTCAGCCTCCTTTGCGCGCCCGCGCGATGCCGACGCGGGCCCGTTCCCCGTCGAAGCTCCACTCCTCGACGACGTCGCCCGAGGGCGCTTGCGCCACCAGCTCCTCGGCGAGCACTTCTTCCTTCAGGTACGCTTCGTGGCGCGCGCACGCGCGGCCGAGCCCGGGCGAGAGCTCCCAGGTCAGCCGGATGCGGTCCGTCACGTCGAGCTCCGCCGTCTTCCGGAGCGCCTGCACCCGGTGCGCCAGCTCGCGCACCAGGCCCTCGTCCTTGAGCGCGTCGTCGAGCCGCGTGTCGATCGCGACCGTGAGCGGACCGTCGGTCATCGCCGACCACCCCTCCCGCGACGACTCCTGCACGACGACGTCCTCGGCCGTGAGCCGGAACCGGCGACCCGCCGCCTCCGTCTCCCAGCCGTCCCCCGCCAACCCGGCCCGCACGGCGCCCGGGTCCGCGGCGGCGATCGCGGCCGCCAGCTCCTTCATCGCGCCCCCGGCTTTCTTCCCGAGCACCGGGAAGTTCGGCTTCACCGTGAGCGAGACGAACTCCGCGCGGTCGGCCGCGGTTCCCACTTCCTTCACGTTCAGCTCGTCCAGGACCAGCCCGCTCAGCGTCGCGAGCGCGGCCGCCTGGCGCTCCGTGAGCCCCGCCACCATGAGCCGGCGGAGCGGCTGCCGCACGCGGAGCGACGCGGCGTTCCGGCACGCGCGCGCCACGTTGACGGTGCGGAGCGCGAGGTCCATCGCCTCCTCGAGCGCCTCGTCGATCGCGCCGGCGTCGGCCTCCGGGTAGTCGCACCAGTGGACGCTGGCCGGCGCGGCGGGATCCGCCGCCCGCACGAGGTTCTGGTGCAGCTCCTCCGCCACGAACGGCGTGTACGGCGCCAGCAGCCGCGCGACGGTCGCGAGGCACTCGTGGAGCGTGTCGTACGCGGCGCGCTTGTCGGCCGGGTCGCCCGACTTCCAGAACCGGCGCCGCGAGCGCCGGACGTACCAGTTCGAGAGCTCCTCGATCACGAAGTCCTGGATCGCGCGCGCGCCGCGGGTCAGCTCGTAGTCCTCGATCGAGGCGCGGCAGACCCGCGTCAGCGAATGGAGCCGGGAGCGGATCCAGCGGTCGAGGCCGGTCGGCGTCGCCGGCGCCTTCGCCGCGGGATCGTAGCCGTCGATGTTCGCGTAGAGGACGAAGAACTGCGCCACGTTCCGGAGCGTCCCGAGGAGCTTCTTCGTCACCTCGGTCACGCCCTCGGGGTCGAAGCGCGTGGACGTCCACGGCGGGCTCGTCGCGATGAGGTAGAACCGGAGCGCGTCGGCGCCCCGCGCCTCGAGGATCGCGATCGGATCGACCGCGTTCCCGCGCGACTTGCTCATCTTCTTCCCCTGCTTGTCGAGCACCAGCTCGTTCACCAGCACGTGCCGGTACGGCGCCTTGCCCGTGAGCGCGACGCTGATCGCCATGAGCGTGTAGAACCACCCGCGGGTCTGGTCGATCCCCTCGGAGATGAAGTCGGCCGGGAACGCGCGCTCGAAGGCCTCCCGGTTCTCGAACGGGTAGTGCCACTGCGCGAACGGCATCGCCCCCGAGTCGAACCAGACGTCGATCACCTCGGGGACGCGGCGCATGACGCCGCCGCACGAGCCGCAGGCGAACGTGACGCGGTCCACGTACGGCCGGTGGAGGTCGAGCGGCTCCTCGAGCCCGGCGCCCTGCCTGAGCTCGGCCACGCTCCCGACGCAGCGGTCGACGCCGCACGAATCGCAGCGCCAGATCGGGAGCGGCGTGCCCCAGTACCGGTTCCGCGAGAGCGCCCAGTCGAGATTGTTCTCGAGCCAGTTGCCGAAGCGGTTCGCCCCGATCTCCTCGGGGTGCCACGCCACGGTCCCGTTCGCCGCGATCAGCTTGTCGCGGAACCGGGTCGTCGCCACGTACCAGGTCTTCCACGCGTAGTAGAGGAGCGCCGAGTCGCAGCGCCAGCAGAAGGGGTACGCGTGCGTCGTCATCTCCTCGCGGTAGAGCGCGCCGCGCTCGGCGAGCCACCGGCGGATGTCGGCCTCCGCCTCCTTCACGGGCCGGCCGGCCCACGGCGTCACGTCGGCGGTGAAGCGCCCCTGCGGGTCCACCGTGTGCCGCTGCGGGAGGTCGAGCTTCAAGCCGAGCACGTAGTCGTCCTCGCCGTACATGACCGCGGTGTGGACGACGCCGGTGCCGTCCTCCGTGGTGACGAACTCGGCCGGCGCCACGTAGTACGCCTTCTTCCCGGTCAGGGCGCCGAGGTCGACGAAGTCGAAGAGCGGCCGGTAGCGCTTCCCGACCAGCTCGCGTCCCTTCAGCTCCGCTTCGACGTCGTACGCGCCGACCAGCTGCGCGAGCCGGTCCTTCGCGAGGTAGTAGCGCTCGTCGGCGCCCGCAGCGTTCTTCTGGCGGACGCGGGCGTACGTGATCTCCTCGCCCACGGCGAGCGCGACGTTCCCCGGGAGGGTCCACGGCGTCGTCGTCCACGCGAGGACGTACGCGCCCGGCTCGTCGACCAGCGCGAACTTCACGGTGACCGACGGCTCGGTGACGTCCTCGTAGCCCTGGCTCACCTCGTGGCTCGAGAGTGGCGTGCCGCAGCGCGGGCAGTACGGCACGATCTTGTGCCCCTGATAGAGGAGCCCGGCGTTCCAGAGCTCCTGGAGGATCCACCAGACGCTCTCGATGTACTCGTTCCGGAACGTGATGTAGGGGTGGTCCATGTCGAGCCAGTACCCGATCCGCTCGGTGTTCCGGCGCCACACCCCTTCGTATCGCAGCACGCTCTCGCGGCAGCGCGCGTTGAACTCGGCGATCCCGAACTTCTCGATCTGATCCTTGCCGCTGATCTTCAGCTCGCGCTCGACCTCGATCTCGACCGGGAGGCCGTGCGTGTCCCAGCCCCCCTTCCGGGGCACGGCGTGGCCGGTCATCGCCTTGTAGCGGCAGACGATGTCCTTCAGCGTCCGGGAGAGGACGTGGTGCACGCCCGGAGGGCCGTTCGCGGTGGGCGGGCCTTCGTAGAAGTGGAAGACCGGGCTCCCCTCGCGGCGCCGGAGCCCCTCCTCGAACGCGTCGATCTCCTTCCAGAACGCGAGGATCCTCTCCTCCGCCGCCGGGAGGTCGAGACCGTTCGAGAAGGAGCGGAAGCGTTCGGTGACCGCGCTCATCGTCCGTCGGCCTCCGGGAGCCGCTCGAGCACGCGCGTGACCAGCCGCGTCAGGACCGGCTCGGCCTTCGCGGCGTTCGCGAGGATCCTGGGCACGTCGACCGGCTCGAGCGCGTCGGGCAGGCAGAGGTCGGTCACGACCGCGAACGCGAGCACGCGCATGCCGGCATGGATGGCCGCGATGTTCTCGGGCACGAGCGACATGCTGACCAGATCGGCGCCGGCCCAGCGGAGGAAGCGGTACTCGGCGCGCGTCTCGAGGTTCGGCCCCGCGACCGCGGCGAGGACCCCCTGACGCAGGTCGATCCGCTCGTCGAGGGCGACCTCGCGCGCGAGCGCGAGCAGCGAGCGGTCGTACGCCTCGGACATGTCGGGGAACCGGGGCCCGAGCGTGTCGTCGTTCGGGCCGATCAGGGGGTTGTCCCCCATCAGATTGATGTGGTCGACGACCGCGACGACGTCGGCCGCGCGGTAGAGCGGGTTCATGCCGCCGGCGGCGTTCGTGACGACCAGCGTGCGGACGCCGAGCGCGCGGAGCACGCGCACCGGGAACGTCACCTGGCGCATCGAGTAGCCTTCGTAGAAGTGGACGCGGCCGTTCATGACGGCGGCCGGCCGGCCGCCGAGCGTGCCGAGCACCAGCTCGCCCGCGTGGCTCTCCACGGACGTGGTCGGGAAGTGCGGGATCGACCCGTACGGGACGACGTCGGCACCGGTCATCGCCTCGGCGAAGCGGCCGAGGCCGGTGCCGAGGATGATGCCGACCTCGGGGCGGATCGCGCTCTTCGACGCGACGTAGGCGCGCGCCTCCTCGATGGCGCGGGCGAGGTCCTCGGTCGCCGGGGACGCGCCGCCCTTCACCGTTCCGCTTCCAGTCGTCGCCACAGTTCCGCCTCCTCCATGCCGTCGATCTCGATCCATTTCCGGCGGGCCGTCGCGCCGCCGACGACGCGGATCGCGGTCCGCGGGACCCCGAGCCGCTCCGCCAGCAGGCGGATCACCGCCTCGTTCGCCCGTCCGCCCTCCGGCGCCGCGGTCACGCGGACCCGGATCCGGCCCTCCGCGCGCGCCGTCTCGATCCCCTCGGCGCGGCTCTTCGGCGTCACGTGGATCGATACGCGCATCGCGCCCGTCCGTGTCCGGCGATCAGGCGGCCGGATCCGCCCCGCGCGGCCCGAACAGCGCGGAGCCGATCCGGACGACCGTCGCGCCCTCCTCGATGGCGATCTCGAAGTCGTCCGTCATCCCCATCGAGAGCCCCGACCCCTCCGGCAGCGTGCCGGCGGCCACCGCCCGGTCGCGCAGCGTCCGCGTGAGCCGGAACGCCGCCCGGGCGCCGTCGGCCCCGCCTTCGACCGGGCCGATCGTCATCAGGCCGATCGGGCGGATCCCCTCGAGACCTCGGATCCGCTCGAGCAGGGCCGGGACCGCGTCGGGCGAGGCGCCGTACTTCGACGCGTCCCCCGAGGCGTTCACCTCGACCCAGACCGGGATGTCCCGTCCCGCCTCCCGGGCGTGGCGCGCGAGCGCCTCGGCCAGGCGCTCCGAGTCCACCGAGTGGATCTCGGCGAAGAGCGCCGCCGCGCGCTTCGCCTTGTTCGTCTGGAGGTGGCCGATCAGGTGCCACCGCGGACCGGGCCCGACGGCCGGGATCTTCGCCTCGGCCTCCTGCACGCGGTTCTCGCCGAACTCCTCCAGACCGAGCGACATCGCCGCGCGGACCGTCTCCGCGGGGAACCCCTTCGTCACGGCCAGGAGCCGGACGGAGCCCGCGGGGCGGCCGGCCCGCTCCAGAGCCGATCCGATCCGCTCCCGAATGCCGCGGAGGCGCTCCGAAATCGAAGCCGTGTCGAGCGTTTGGTCACCCCCGGAAATCGTGAGCGGGACAGTATAGGGGCGGGAAAAGGGCGCGGACAAGCGGAAAGCCGCCCGGCGCGGAGCGGCGCCGGGCGGGGTCGCTGCCCGCCCTCGGAGGGAGCGTCAGGCCGCGGGGGGCCTAACGCCCTTCACGGAAGACGGAATCGCTTCGGAGGACGATCCCGTCGCAGCCCTTCTTGCGGCAATGGATCTCCGAGGGCGCCGATTCGGGCTCCCCGGCGTCCGCGCTGCGTGAGACATGCAATTGGATGAGAGCCTGCACCTGCTGCGGCGTGTACATGTAGCCGCACTGATTGCAGCGATACCAATACTGCGTATCCATGGGTCGCTCTCCTGTGATGGACAGGAGACGGGACCCCCACGGTGCCGGAAGGCGGCAACTCCCGAAGCCTGATTCCTGAAGCGAATCACCCCGCGGCGCGGGCGAACGCGCCGGCCCCGATGCGGAAGGGACGCGCGGAACGTACACCCCGCGTCCGGGCGATGCAAGCGAACTCGTGGCGCCGTGGTAGGATGGGGCGTCCCGCCGTCACGAGACCCCGCGGAGGCGATTCCGATGGCCAAGGTGGTGCTCCACTTCCTGATCGTCGTGGCGACGTTCCTCCTGCTCGCCCACTACGTCCCCGGCTTCTATCTGGCCGGTTGGGGAGCGGCCGTGCTGGCGGCCCTGGTCCTCGGGCTCGTGAACGCCGTGCTCCGCCCGTTCCTCCTGCTCCTGTCGCTCCCGCTCCTCGTCCTGTCGCTCGGACTCTTCTGGTTCGTGCTGAACATGTTCCTCCTCATCGTGACGTCCTTCCTGGTGCCGGGATTCGACCTGAACGGCTGGGAGCCGGCGCTGATCGGGTCGGTCGTCCTCTCCGCCGTGAACCTGCTCTGGAGCCGCGCCACGAAGGCGGATCGCGGCGACGCGGGATCGGACCGCTGAGCGGGACGCGCTAGGGCCGCCGATGCCGTCCCACCGCGTCCCGGCCGAGTTCACGCCGAACCGCTTCACGCGCCTCCTCGAGGAGAAGCGCCGGTCGGGCCGGTGCGTGCTCGACCTGACGCGCACGAACCCGACGCAGATGGGGCTCGGCCCTGCCGACGGCGGCGTCCTCGAATCGCTGGCCGATCGGCGCGCGCTCGCGTACGAGCCCGACCCTCGGGGGCTCACGGCGGCCCGCCAGGCGGTCGCGCGCTATCTCGCGGGTCGCGGCGCGGCCGGCGCGGCCGGCGCGGCCGAGGCGGCCCGGTCCGAGCGCATCTACCTGACCGCGAGCACGAGCGAGGCGTACGCGCATCTCTTCCGGCTCTTCTGCGATACGGGCGACGAAGTGCTTGTGCCGCGTCCGTCCTACCCGCTGATCGAGCCGCTCGCGCTCCTCGAGGACGTGCACGTCCACGCGTATCGCCTCGCGTACGACGGGCGCGGCTGGCGTCTCGACGTCGAGTCGCTGGAGGCGGCGATCACGCCACGCACGCGGGCGATCGTCGTGGTCCAGCCGAACAACCCGACCGGCTCGTGCCTCGACGCGTCGGAGACGGCCCGGCTCGAGGCGGTCTGCCGGGAGCGGCGTCTCGCGCTGATCGCGGACGAGGTCTTCGGCGACTTCCCGCACGATCCGGGCTTCGCGTCGCTCCCGAGCCTGCTCGGCGACCGGTCCGTCCCGACGTTCGTCCTCGGGGGCCTCTCGAAGTGCTGCGGCCTTCCGCAGCTCAAGCTCGGCTGGATCGCGGCGTGCGGGCCCGAGGAGGAGCTGGCGCGGTTCCTCCCCGGTCTCGAATGGATCCTCGACCTCTTCCTCTCGGTCGGCGCGCCGGTCATGTGGGCGGCGGAGCGGCTCCTCGACACGCGCGGGCCGTTCCAGGCGGCGGCGCGCGCGCGGATCGCGGCGAACCTCGGCGCGCTCGGGGACGCCGCCGCGCGGGGCGGCGCGATCGAGCCGTATCGCGCCGAGGGAGGGTGGAGCGCCATCGCGCGCCTCGGCGACGTGCCGGACGGGCCGGCTCCGCGGGAGGACGTCGCCGAATGGGCGCTCCGGCGCCACGACGTCTCGCTCCATCCGGCGCACTTCTACGACCTCGGCCGCGACGATCTCCTGGTATTGAGCCTCCTCACGGAGCCGGACGTGCTCCGCGAAGCGCTCGCCCGGATGGCGGGGTGCCCCGAGGGAGGAACCGCGTGAAGCGTCCGCTCGTCGCGGCGGCGGTCGGACTCCTGGTCGTCCTCGGGATCGTCGATCCGTACGCCTGCGTGCAGTACTCCTCGGGCGGGTCGCTCCTCCGCCCCCTGCCGAAGAAGGCGCGGGCGCGCCTCGAGCACGTGGCCGCGGCCGCGCTCGCGCTGGTCCCGGCGCCTCCCCCGCCGTACGCGCGCCAGCTCGACGTGAGCGGCGACCCGGTGGCCGACGAGAAGGCGCCGTGGGACGACGGCGCCGATCGCTGGCTCGCGCCCGGCGTCGCGCGCGCCGCCTCGATCTGGATCTGGTCCCGGGACGGGGACGGGGACGCGGAGACCGACGCGCCGCCGGACCTCGAGATCCGGGTCTACGTGAATGGCGAGACCGGCCCGCCGCGCTCGCTCGAGAGCGTCGGCGACGCGCCGCGTCTCCTCGATCTCGAGGGCGCGACGGCGGTGGAGGTGACGACGATCGGCGCGGACGAGGCCGACCGCGGCGCGAGCGGAGCGGACACCTCGGACGGACGCGACGCCGGAGGCGGGCGCGGGAGCGGCGTCGCCGGCGACGGGGGACCGCCCGCGGCGCGCGTGACGCTTCCGATGACCGCGGCGGAAGCGGCGCACGCGGTCACCGTGATCCGCGTCGTGATCGGCGACGACCTGACGGAGCGGGCGTTCGAGGCGCGCGCCGAGGGACGCCGCCCGCTCCCCGACGTCCGGAAGCCCGCACGCAACGCCGACCGCGTCGAGTCGATCACCGTGGAGCTCTTCGGCGGAAAGCACGACGTCGAATCGCTGGCGGCGGAGATCCCGGTCGCGAGCCTCCGCGCGCTCCTCGACCGCTGAGCCGGGAAGCGGTTGGGCCCCCGCGCGTTGATCGGACCGGACGTGCGCACGGGGCGAGCACGCGCGCCGCGGCCGCTTCTCAACGGGCCCGATTCGGTGTAAGAAGGAGGTCCGGCGCCGGGTCGCGGGAGGGCGCCGGCATCCCCCGGCGCCCACTCCCGCGCCTCCGACCGAAACGACGAAGGAGCCAGAGATGAATCTCGAGTACGTGCGAACCCTGTGGGAAGAGTTGCGGCTGGTGAACGGAATCACGCGTCGCCTGATCGAGGCGATTCCGGCCGACAAGATCGGGAGCCATCCCGTGAAGGACATGCGGACCCCGACGGAGCTGATCGTGCACATGGCCGAGACGATGCGCGGCGTGGCGGACGGCGCGGCGAGCGGCACCATCAAGGACTACGAGGCCGGCGAGAAGGAGATCGTCGCGAAGGTGAAGTCGCGCGACGATCTGGTCCGGCTCATGGGCGACGCGTGGAAGCACGCGAACAAGGTCGTCGAGGGCCTGAAGCCCGAGCAGATGACGAACATGGTGAAGACGCCCTGGGGAATGGACTTCCCCGGCTGGGTCTGCATCCAGATCATCTTCGACGAGCACGTCCACCATCGCGGCCAGCTGTACGCGTACCTGCGGGCGCTCGGCGTGGCCCCGCCGAACATGTGGGACTTCGCGAACAACGCGGCCGACTACAAGCCGCGGCAGCACCAGCAGGCGTAGGGCGGTCCCGGGCGATCCGCGCATGTCGCCCGACGACGCGACGGGGAGGGCCGCTCGGCGGTCCTCCCCGTTCGCGCTTCTCTGGAGCGCCCAGTTCCTCTCGCAGTTCGGCGACTCGATCTTCCAGATCGCCTTCATCTGGCTGATCCTCGATCTCACCGGCTCCAAGTCCGCCACCGGCCTCGCGACGACGATCTCCTACCTGCCGTCGCTCCTCTTCGGGGTGGCGGCCGGGTTCCTGATCGACCGGTGGAACCGCCGGGGCGTGATGGCGGGCGCGGACCTCGCGCGAGCGGTGCTCCTCGCCGCGACGGGCCTCCTCCTCTGGAAGGGCGCGCTCACGGCGCCGGCCCTGACCGCGATCGCCTTCCTCGCGGCCACCGCCGCGTCGCTCTTCAATCCCGCGCGGGACTCGCTCCTCCCCGAGCTGGTGCCGGCCGAGCGGCTCACCCACGCGAACGCCTGGGTGCAGATCTCCCAGCAGGGCGCCTTCCTGGCGGGCCCGCTCGCCGCGGGCGCGCTGATCAAGTCGGGCGGCGTGGGGAGCGTCTTCCCCGCGGGCGTCGCGCTCTTCGCCGGATCGCTCGCGCTCCTCGTCGCCATCCGCGGAGCGGGGCGCGCGCACCGCGTCGAGGCGCCGCCCGCGGTCGCGCGCGACTTCGTCGAGGGGTTCCGCGCCATCGCCGCCGACCGGACGCTCCTCCTCCTGCTGCTCGTGACCGCGATCGACAATTTGATGATCATGGGCCCGGCGATCCTCGGGAACGCCGTCATCGTGCGCGACACGCTCGGACGCGACGCCGCCGCGTACGCGATGGTCGAGGCCGTCTACGGGATCGGGATGATCGCCGGGAGCTTCGCGGTGGCGCCGATCGCGCGGCGGATCGGCGCGGGGCGTCTCCTCCTCTGGGGCATCTTCCTCGACGGCGCGACGTACGTGCCGCTCTTCTTCTGCCGCTCCTATGCGTTCCTGATCGTCATGTCGATCGTCCACTCCGTCGCCATTCCCCTGATCACGGTTCCGCGCGCGTCGATCCTCCAGCGCGTGGTCGCGCCCGCGCGGCTCGGACGCGTCTTCGCGCTCGTGAACGTGACCGTGTACGGGATGACCGCCCTCTCGCTGGGGCTCGCGGGGATGGCGCTCGACCGGCTCACGGCGCCGCAGCTCTTCGGCGCGGCGGGCGCCCTCGGCGCCGCGACGGGGATCGCCGCGCTCGCGTCGCGGCGACTCCGGGCGCTCTAGCGCGCCGGCGGCGCGGGGCCGGAGTCGGCGGCGGCCGCGGCGGGCACCGCGATCCCCTCCGGGGCGGCACCGCGGGCGCGGATCGCCGCGAGGCGCGCCGTCACGCCGGCGTCACCGGGATTCGCGGCGAGGAGCCGCTCGTACAGGGACTCCGCCTCGAACCAGCGCTCGGTCTTCTCGCAGAGCACCGCGAGGTTGAAGAGGGCCGTCGGCTCGTTCGGATCGATCGCGAGGGCGCGCCGGAACGCGCCCTCCGCCTCCTCGTACTTCCCTTCGTCGGCGTCGAGCGCGCCCAGGTTCACCCACGCCTCGAGGTACTTCGGGTCTCGGGCGAGGGCCGCCTCGATGTGCGCTCGTCCCGCGATCCGGTCCCCGTGCCGGAGGAGCCGCGCGCCGACGCTGAACTCGGCGTCGGCGTTCATCGTCCGGTCCATCGCGCCCTGTCCGAGGTTCGCGACGAGGAAGAGCGCGGCGGCGCCGGCCCACGCCGCGACGCGCGGGCGCCCCGCCGCCTCGGCGAAGAGCCAGCGCCCTCCCTCCGCCGCGAAGACGAGGAGGAGCGGGACGAGTGGGAGCCGGTAGCGGGCCGTGATGAAGAACGCGATCACCGAGAGCGCGTACACGACGACCGACCAGGCGAGGAGCGGCGCGCGCCGCCACGCGACGACCAGGCCGATCCCGGCGAACGGGAGGAGGAGGCCGAACGGGAACGCGAGGCCCGGCACCTTCCAGAGGAGCGCCGCCAACAGGGGCGAGCGCGACCGCTCGGGGTAGATCGCCTGGTTCCGGTAGATCTCGTTCCCGCCGAGGAAGAGACGGAGCTTCTTCGCTTGGAGCGCCAGGAACCCCGCGGGATCGGAGAGCGCGTAGCGGAGCACGCGCCGGATGAAGTAGCCCGATCCCTCGTTCGCGCCCTGGAGCCCGAGCGCGAGCGGCTCCGCGCTCAGCCGCCGCCACTGGAGGTCGGGCCTGGTCCCGACGGTCTCGTCGTAGCGCGGATTGTTGCCGACGAAGAGGTTGATGCCCGCGTTGTAGGAGAGAAGAACGGGCTCTCCGCCCCGCGTCGCGTTCCGCCACGTGGCCGGCAGGAGGACGAGGAGCGTCGAGACGAGCACGATCCACGCGCGCCGGCGCGCGAACCACGCGAAGACGGGCGCGAGGATCAGCGCGTTCCCGATCACCAGCGCCGCGAGGCCGGTCAGGGCGCCCGTACCCGCCCAGAGACGCGCGTCGCGCGCACGGGCGGCGCGGAGCGCGAGCCAGATCGCCGCGAGGAGGAGCGGCACGCCGAGGGCCGGCGTGAGGAGCTGCGCGTCGAAGTAGACGAGGGTGCCGTAGAGGACCGCGCCCGCGCCGGCCACGAGACCGACCGTGCGGCCGAAGAGGAGCGCCCCGATCCGCGCCGTCAGCACCGCGGTCGCGCCGCCGAGGAGCGCCTGGATCACGCGGGCGACCAGGCTGCTCCCGCCGGAGAGCGCGTAGACGAGACCGAGGAAGTACGAGTAGCCGGGCGGCTGCCAGAAGATGACGTCGGGATGCCCGTTCCCCGCGGCGATCGCGCGCGCCGCGTCGTCGTACGTGGCGGCGTCGATGATCGGCTGCTGGAACCAGACGGAGTGGGAGATCGCGATCAGGTGGAGCAGGCGCACGACGACGGCCGCGGCGAAGAGGAGCCACGCGTCGCGCGACGACAAGTCGTCCACGCGGCCCGGCGCTGACGGGCGCCGTCCGCGCGACCGATCGGTGGGGGGACACACGATCGACCGACCTCCCCGGGGGGTGTGCTCCCCGCGGCCCGCCGGCCGTCCGGCCGTGGTCGCCCGCGAGGATCACGACGGGGACGAGGATACGGGGAATCCGCGCGCTCGGATAGTGGAGCGTTCGAATCCGGGGCGCATCCAAAGGGAATATGATTCCCGCCACGATGGAGACCCGCCTCGACCCCGCGACCCGCATCGGGAAGGTCCGCCTCACGGTGGCCGACCTCGACCGAGCGACCGCGTTCTATCGCGACCGGCTCGGCATGGCCGCGATCGGAGGGGAGAGGGGCGTCGCGCGCCTCGGCCCCGCCGGCGGCGCGCCGCTCGTCGAGCTGGCGCTCCGGCCGGGAGCGCGGCGCGTCCCCGGCACGACGGGCCTCTACCACGTCGCGATCCTGGTTCCGACGCGCGCCGATCTCGCGCGCGCGATCCGGAGCCTCGCCGACCTCGGCCAGCGCTTCCAGGGATTCTCCGACCACCTGGTGAGCGAAGCCGCCTACCTGGCCGATCCCGAGTCGAACGGCATCGAGATCTACCGCGATCGCCCGCGCGCGGAGTGGCCGCGCGACGGGGACGGATACGTCATGGCGGTCGATCCGCTCGACGTCGAGGGATTGCTCGCGGAGGCGGGGGCCGGTCGCGGAGGCGCGGGTGGCGGCACCGGTGCGGGGGCCGCGGCGCCGAAGGCGACGGCCCTTCCCGCCGGGACGGCGAACGGGCACGTCCACCTCCGCGTCTCCGATCTCGCCGACGCCGAGGCGTTCTACGTGGGGCTCGTGGGCTTCGACGTAACCGCGCGCTACGATCGCTCCGCCCTCTTCGTCTCGGCGGGCGGCTATCACCACCACGTCGGGCTCAACACGTGGCAGAGCCGCGGCGCGCCGGCGCCGCCGCCCGATGCGACCGGACTCGACTACGCGGAGATCGTGGTGCCGAGCGACGCGGCGCTCGAGCGGGTGACGGCACGGATCGCGTCGGCGGGGGTCGCGGTCGAGCCGCGCGATGGCGGACGCTTCGCGCGCGATCCCGCGGGGAACGGGCTCCTCTTCCGGGCGGAAACGAAGACGCCGGCGTCGTGAGACGGCGCCGGCGCTTCGTCGTTGCAGGAGTGGTGGAGGCGGAGGGAATTGAACCCTCGTCCGAACGCAGATCCGGAAGAAACCACTACGCGCGTAGTCCGTTATCCGTTTTCACGACCCCGGACGCCAACGGACTGGGTCACGGAATCGCTATCCCGATGAAGTCTCGCCCTCTCGACTCAGGCGGATCTCGAGGGCCAGCCCACCTGCATGACGCTCGATCCAGCCCCGGCGGGCTCGGACCGGCCGAGCGCAAGCAGCCTAGTTAGGCCGCGAGAGCCAATTCAGAATTGGCTTCTGAGTTTTGCCGGTTGATTAACGAGGCCTACCGGCACCTCGGCGCGCGTTTCAACGTTCACTACGCCGTCGAATCCGTTCGCCCCCTTTCGTCGGGTTTGGATGCGATTGGAACCGCTGCGTTCCTCACGGCGATCTTATCATCGGCCCCAGGGGGAGTATACTGAGCCCTCCGGCGATCCGACCCCAGCGCGACCACCCGGTCGGATCCCCTCCGATCGGGCTCATTTCCATTGGAGGAATTGAATGCCACGCAATGCATTACGCCTGTGCGCCCCGGCGCTCGTCCTGCTCGCGGCGCTCGCGATTCCCGGCGGGCCGGCCGCGGCCGGCCAGGGCGACTATTCCATCCGGTTCTCGTCCGGGATCGCCATCCCGATGGGCTCGTTCGGGAGCGATTGGAAGAGCGGCGTGCCGATCGGCCTGAACCTCGCGTACGGCACCGGCAAGCACACCGACCTCGCGCTCGACATGTCGTACCGGCGGCTCAGGCCGTCGGTCCCTTCGACGGAGCTCTTCGGCGTGAAGGACGACAACATCCACATCGGCGAATGGCGCGTCGGCGGACGTCTCCGCCGCGAGCTCGTGAGCACGAACGCTTCGGTGGTGCCCTACGCCGTGCTCGGCGCCGCGATCTACCCGGTGCGGCTGGTCTCGCAGGATTCGCTCGGGGTACTCGAGTACTCGTCGTCGAAGCTCGGGTTGAACGGCGGGCTGGGCGTCGACTATCGCATCTCGCCGGAGGTCGCGCTCGGCCTCGAGGGGATCTACAACGCGGGCAAGGCGGCGCAGTCGAAGGTCGGGTACGACTTCGTGCCGGACATCGAGCTGACGTTCGGGCTGCGCTGGATCCCGGGCGGAGCGGAATCCGGAGACTGATCGAGCGCGCATGCCCCAGACGCGCCACGTCGAACGCCACTTCACCGCGAGCGAATCGGTCCGCGACGTCGTCATCGGGATGTCCGATGGGCTCACGGTCCCGTTCGCGCTGGCCGCCGGGTTGACCGGCGCCGTCTCCGCGACCGCGATCGTCGTCACGGCGGGCATGGCCGAGATCGCGGCCGGCTCGATCGCGATGGGACTCGGCGGCTATCTCGCGGCGCGAAGCGACGCCGAGCACTATCAGAGCGAGCGGGAGCGCGAGGGCCGGGAGGTCGAGGAGATCCCCGAGGCCGAGGAGGAGGAGGTCGCCGCGATCTTCCGCGGCTACGGCCTCGCCGACCCCGAGATCGCCCCGGTGCTCCGCGCGTTCCGCGAGAACAAGCCCGCGTGGATCGACTTCATGATGCGCTACGAGCTGGGGCTCGAGGCGCCCGACCCGCGCCGCGCCGTGCGGAGCGCGCTGACCATCGCCGTCGCGTACGTCGCCGGCGGCCTCGTGCCGCTCGCGCCCTACTTCTTCGCGCGCACGGCCGGCGCCGCGCTCCCCGCCTCGGTCGGCGTCACGCTCGCGGCGCTTCTCGTGTTCGGCTGGGTGAAGGGACGGTTCACGGGCGCGCCGCCGCTCCGGAGCGCGCTCCAGACGGTACTCGTCGGCGGGCTGGCGGCCGCCGCCGCGTTCGCGCTCGCGAAGGCGCTGGGGTGAGGGCGGGCGGCGTGGCGGGGGCATCGCGGGGACCGCGCTCGACGCGGGAGACGTCGACGTTCCGGGTCCACCTGGTCGACGGCACGTACGAGCTCTTCCGCCACTACTTCGCGGTGCCGCCGCACGAGGACGAGTCGGGCCGCGAGCGCGGCGCGGTGCTCGGCGTCGTGCAGTCGCTGCTCGTCATGCTGGAAGGTGGCGCGACGCACGTCGGCGTCGCGACCGACCACGTCGTCGAGTCGTTCCGGAACGACCTCTACGCCGGCTACAAGACCGGCGAGGGGATCGAGCCGCCGCTCCGCGCGCAGTTCGAACCGCTCGAGGAAGCGCTCGACGCGCTCGGCGTCACGGTCTGGCCGATGGTGGAGGTCGAGGCGGACGACGCGCTCGCGGCCGCCGCGGCCGCGGCGGCTTCCGATGACCGCGTGACGCAGGTTCTGATCTGCTCTCCCGACAAGGATCTCGCGCAGTGCGTGCGCGGGAACCGGGTCGTGCAGCTCGACCGCCGCAAGGACGCGATCACGAACGAGAAAGGCGTGGTCGCGAAGTTCGGCGTCCCGCCGTCCTCGATCGCCGACTACCTCGCGCTGGTCGGCGACGCGTCGGACGGGTATCCGGGGCTGCCCGGCTGGGGAGCCAAGACGACGGCGACGGTGCTCGCGAAGTACCGTCGCCTCGAAGCGATCCCGAAGTCGGGTGCGGAGTGGAAGATCGAGGTCCGCGGCGCGGAGAAACTCGCGGGCGTGCTCCGGGAGCGCTGGGACGAGGCGCTCCTCTTCCGGAAGCTCGCGACACTCCGGACGGACCGGCCGCGGAGCGTGAAGGTGGACGCGCTGGAGTACCGCGGGCCGAAGCGCGCGTTCGAGGCGCTGGCCGCGAGTCTCCGTCGCCCGCGGTTGTGGGAGCGGGCCCGGGCGGTCGCCGATGCCCGGGGGACATCGAAGGCCAGCAGCAAATAGCAATAAACAGTAATAAACATTGACACGCCGTGTCTCTGGGCAGACGATCCTCGCGAAAGGAGGGCCGTCGTCATGAACGAAGCCCCAGCGGCGTCCGCCGTGCATGCTCCCTCCCATCCCGGTTACGGCTCCTTCGTGTCGCAGATCCTGAGCGACCGCGACCGGTTCTTCTCCGAGATCGTCGAAGGCGTCGACCTCCGCGGCAAGATGCTCCATGCGCTCTGGACCCTGATCGGTCTCACCGCGCTCTACGGGGCCGCCGCCGGCGCGTACGCCGGCCCGATGCAGGCGATCTCCGCGGCCATCAAGCTGCCGTTCCTCTTCCTCGGATCGCTCGTGATCTGCTTCCCCGGCTTCTTCGTGATCCAGGTCTTGGTCGGCTCGCGCCTCAGGCTCGCGCAGGTGCTCGCGATGGTGCTCGGCGCGCTCTCCCTGAGCGCGGTGCTCCTCGC
>JBLMXB010000167.1:0-49735 GCA_050257555.1 Hyphomicrobiales bacterium
CGGCGAAGACGGCGGCCAGCGAGATGCCGCCCGCCAGCCCGTGGCGCGCCGCGACGAACGTGATCGCGAGCGGCGTGAAGAACTGGATCCCGCGGGCGAGGTTGAACGCCGTCCCCATGGCGGTGTTTCGCACGGTCGTCGGGAAGAGCTCCGTGAAGATCGGACCGTAGCCCGAGAAGTTCCCGGTGCCGAGTCCGACCAGGAACATGAAGCAGAGCGTGAGCCAGGGCCACGCCGCGATCGCTCCCCAGAACCACGTGACGGCGAGGAGCCCCGCCGCCCAGACGACCGAGTAGATCGAGTACGCGACGCGGCGACCGCGCGCGTCGGCCACGAGTCCGAACGTGAGATAGCCGAGCAGGCCGCCCGCCTGCGTCACCAGCATCCAGACACCCGATTTCGCCATGGAGAACCCGAGCTGGTCGTACAGGTACTTCGGGAGCCACGCGTACGTGAACCAGTAGGCCGACATGTCGGTGATCGCGAGCACGAGCCCGAGGAGGAAGAGCCGGCGCAACGCCGGCGACGACAGGATCTCCGCGAACTGCCCCCGCTCCTTCGGGAGGCGCATCCGCCGCCGCGCGAGCCAGACGTCCGACTCGGGCATGTGCCGCCGGATCACGACGACCAGGAGCGCGGGGAGCACCGAGACGAAGAAGCAGGCACGCCAGCCCCACTCCGGGCCGAGCGCGTGCGTGAAGGCCGGCGCGGCGAAGCCGCCCACGAGCGCCGCGACCGCGATCCCGAGCGGCGCGCCCGTCTGCATCACCGCGGCGTAGCGCGCCCGGAGCTTCGCCGGGAACGTCTCGCCGACCAGGGTCTGCCCGGTGGCCCACTCGCCGCCGACGCCGAGGCCCGTCACCACGCGGAACGCGAGGAGCGAGACGAATCCGCCCGCCATGCCGCAGAGGAACGTGCCGACCGAATAGACGAGGATCGTCCAGGTGAGCACGCGCTTCCGCCCGACCCGGTCGGCCAGGTATCCGAACAGGATGCCGCCCACCGCCGTCGCGCCGAGCGACGCGCCGAGGAGGAGGGAGAGGGAGACGTCGCTCAGCCCGAGGCTCTTCCGGATCGGGACGAGCAGGAACGAGAAGAGCATCAGGTCGTAGAAGTCGAAGAGCCAGCCGGCCCAGGCCATGCCGAGGACCACGAAGTGCGGGCGGGAGGGCCGCTCGGATTCGTTCAGGAGCTTCGGGGGGATCGCGGGGTCGTTCATGCGACCTCCGGTGCCTCGGAAAGCGCAATCGGTGGGGCGCCCTCCGGCCGCAAAGACGGTGACGCCGCCCTCGTGCCCGGGACGCTAGCAGACGCGCGCGCGACCGCGGGATACGACCATGGTAGCCCGTCGCGCGGCGCCCCCCGCCCGCGGGGTGCTTCCGCCTTGCGGGACACCGGGGTGCGGGCTAAGATGCGTTCGAGCCCGCACGTACGGAATCCCATCCCCACCATCTCGAAGGCGCGAAGGGTGCCCACGACAGTCTCCGGAGTCCTCGAAATCCTCGACCGCGGCGGCGGGTACCTGCGCGATCCGGCGCGTTCGTTCGCGCCCGAGCGGAACGACCCGTTCGTCCCGCCGGCGCTGATCGCGCGCGCGCAGCTCGCGAGCGGCGCCACGATCGCGGGCACGGCGCAACCCGGCCGGCGCGGACCGCAGCTCGACCGCATCGAGTCGATCTGCGGGCTCGCCCCCGAGGCGTGGCGCGGCCGGATGCCGTTCGCGAAGCTGACCGCCACGAATCCCGACCACCGCTTCCGTCTGGGCGCCGGCGGCAACGCGTCGATGCGGATCATCGACCTCTTCGCGCCGATCGGCCGCGGCACGCGGGGGCTGATCGTCTCGCCGCCGAAGGCCGGGAAGACGCAGCTCCTCGAGGACTTCGCGAACGCGATCCACGCGGACGCGCCCGAGACCCGCGTGGTCGTCCTCCTGATCGACGAGCGCCCCGAGGAGGTGACCCACTTCCGCCGACAGGTCGAGGCGCTGGTCCTCGCGTCGAGCAGCGACCAGTCTCTCGCCGACCACGTCCGGCTCGCGAACCTCTGCATGGCGCTCGTCCGCTGCGAGCTCGAGTGCGGCCGCGACGTCGTCGTGCTGGTGGACAGCCTCACGCGCATGGGGCGCGCGTTCAACTCCTACGGCTCGGACTCGGGGCGCACGATGAGCGGCGGGCTCGACTCGCGCGCGCTCGAAATTCCGCGCAAATTCTTCGGCATGGCGCGGAACGTGGAGGACGGAGGCTCGATCACGATCCTCGCGACCGCGCTGATCGAGACCGGCTCCCGGATGGACGACCTGATCTTCGAGGAGTTCAAGGGGACGGGGAACAGCGAGATCGTGCTCGATCGCGCGCTCGCCGACCAGCGCGTCTTCCCCGCGATCAACATCGCGAAGACGGGAACGCGGCGCGACGAGCTCCTGTTCGAGAAGTCCGAGATCGAGGCGATCAACCGCCTCCGCCGCCGCGCCCTCGAGCTCCCGCCCAAACAGGCCATCCTCGATCTCCAGAAGGCGCTCGAGATGTTCCCCACCAACGAGGCGATGCTCAAGCAGATCGGCGCGTGACCCTACGCCCCCCGGCACCACGCAATTCGTTGCTCCGCATGACCTGGAAGCCTATGCTCTAGCGGGAGCCGACTGTGCCGCGAGCGGGCGACGTGGGGGACGTTCGACGCTGCGCCACCCCGCCGACCGCACCGATCCGTCGAACCTCATCGAGAGGGTTCGAATGCCCATCGGACGCCTCGGCAATTACGAGATCCTCGATCGCATCGGCCAGGGGGGATTCGGCGTCGTTTTCAAGGCGCGCGACACCCGCCTGGACCGCGTCGTTGCCCTCAAGGTCCTCTCCGACGCCGCCGCATCGAGCAGGGAGTTTCGGGTCCGCCTGCAGCGCGAGGCCCGCGCCGAGGCCTCCCTGAGCCACCCGAACATCGCCACCTGCTTCGAGATCGGCGAGGCGGACCTCGACCCCGCGTCCCTGGTCCAGGCCGATGCGCCCGTCGGGGGCCCGCCGCGATCGACGCTCTACCTGGCGCTCGAATACGTCCCCGGCGAAGACCTCGCGACCTATGTCCGCGGCCGGAGACTCAGGCTGTCCGAGATCCTGGACCTCGCGATCCAGATCGCGTCCGGACTCGAGGCGGCGCACTTGGGCGGCGTCGTCCATCGCGACCTCACGGCTCGGAACGTCCTGGTGACGAACGATGGACGGGCCAAGATCCTCGACTTCGGGCTCGCCCGACTCCGCGATTCGACGGCGCCGTCCGATACCGAAACGACGTCTTCGATCGCCTCGTCGCACGGAAAGATCATGGGCACGCTGCCGTACCTCTCCCCGGAGCAGGCGCTCGGGAAGCCGGTCGACGCGCGCACGGATCTCTTCTCCTTCGGCGTGCTCCTCTACCAGATGGTCACCGGGCAGTTCCCGTTCCGCGGGACGACCCACATCGAGCTGCTCCAGTCGCTCGCGAACGACGAGCCCGATCCCCTCGCTCGATACGCGCGTGACGTCCCCGACGAGCTCGAGCGGGTCGTGGAGAAGCTCCTCGCCAAGGACGCGTCGGATCGCTACCAATCGGCGCACGAAGTCCTGACCGACCTGCGCCATCTCGCGCACGGATCGGTGCCGGCCCGGACGCGACGCGCCCACATTCCGTCGCGCCGCAAGTGGATCCTCTGGAGCACCGCGGGCCTCCTGGCGGCGGCGGCGATCGCCGTCGCGATCGTCCGGTGGCCGATCGACGGGCCGTCCCGCTACGCGTCGCGGGGCATCGTGGTCCTTCCCTTCGTCAACGCCTCCGGCGACCCGCGCATCGGGTACATCGGGATGGGGATGGCCGCGGGCATCCTCGGGGATCTCGCCCAGGGGACCGATCTGAACGTCGTGAGCCAGTCGATCGCGTGGAGCTATGCGTCTTCGCACAAGAGCTCGGCCGTGATCGCCCGGGAACTGGGCGTCGCGTCGGTGCTCGAGGGGACCGTCCAGGCGCAGGAGTCGGCGATCCGGATCGACGTGCAGCTCGTCGACGGGCGGACCGGCTTCGCGGTCTGGTCCGGGAAGTTCGAGCGGCCGCGGGAGGACCTCGCCGACCTCGAAGGGGCGATCGTGGATCAGGTGACGCTCGTGCTCTCCGCCCGCGCCACGAAGGGGCATCAACTGTCGCTGGACCGGACGCGGTCGGGCCTGGCCTACGACGAGTACCTGAAGGCCGGGCAGTACCTGGAAGACGCCGACAACCCGCGGGGGGGTGACCTGGCCCTGGCGAGCTACGACCGGGCGATCGCCCTCGACCCCAAGTTCGCCCTCGCCTACGCGGGGCGAAGCCGCGCGCTCTGGAAGATCTACAACCGGGACCGGGAACCCGAGACGCTTCGTCGGGCGGAGGTGGCGGCGGACTCGGCGCTTCGCCTCGAGCCGAGCCTCCTGGAGGCGCACGTCGCCCGCGCCCAGATCTACCGGGGCACGAGCCGCATCCCCGAATCGATCGCCGAGCTGGGCGAGGTCGTCCGGCTGAATCCGCACTGGGACGAGGGATTTCTCCAGTTGGCGAGGACGTACGAGGAGGGGGGCTTCCTCGACCGCGCGGAGGAGAGCTATCGCAAGGCGGTGAGCCTGCGCCCGGGCTATTGGCGGACGTGGAACAATCTCGGCGGCGTCCTGATCCGGAAGGGTGACTACACGGAGGCGCGCGCCGCGTTCCGCCAAGTGATCGCGCTCGCGCCCGATCTCAATCGGGGATACGAGAACCTCGCCGCCCTGGAGATCCTCGAAGGCCACTACGTCGAGGCGATCCGCGTCTACGAGCGGCTGCCGGTGCCGGTCACCGATGGAACGCTGGCCTCGAACATAGGCACGGCCTACTTCTACACGGGGCGCCTGGCCAAGGCCGAGGAGTACTACCTCCTGGCCGTCCAGGTCGAGCCGCACAACCAGATCTGGTGGGAGAACCTCGGTGATCTCTATCGGCGCCAGGGTCGGGAGCGCGACGCCGTGACGCAGTACCGGACGGCGCTCCGCCTCGTGGACGAGCAGATGAGGCAGGATCCCGAGGGACGGGCGCTCCGCCTCCAGCGCGCCCTCTACCTGGCCAAGGCGGGCGATCACGACGAGGCGCTGGGCGGGATCGCGAAGCTGCTCCCGGCCCTGTCCGTGACCGACGCCGAGACGGCGCACTCGCTCGCGAAGATCTACGTGCTCTGCGGACGCTGGGACGACTCGATCGACGCGCTGCGGAACGCGATCGCGGCTGGCTACTCGCCACGGTTGATCGCGGACGAGGACGAGTTCCGGCCGCTGCGCCGCCTGCCCGCCTTCGTGGCGCTGACGAGACGGAACGCGGGAGCCGGATGATTCGGATCCAGCTCCCGCGCCCGGATACTCGGTTCGGCGTGATGCGCTCTCGGCCTACGGATCGGTCTTGATCACGACCGTGGGATCGATGTAGTCGAGCCGCGTCTCTGTACCATTGATCGTATCGAGTAGCTCGATGTCGTACTTCCACGGGGTGTAGGACCCCTTGACCGGATGAGCAACGACAGGCCCGGAGACGGCGTACGGGCCCGTGGTCCCGTTGATCTCCCACTCGGATTCCTTGAACACACGGGTGCCATTCTTCTCATTCGCCTTGATCAGAACCCTCCGAGTCGTGGGCATCTCCTCCAAGTCCTTGACGACCCAGCAGATCTGTTGCGGCTTCTCCGGAGAATCCGGCGGCTCTCCCGGCTTCTCACTGTTGCAGTAGATGACGGCGTCGTCTTCACGGCGGGGATAGACGCAGAGCTTGTTGTCCTGGACGGCGATGGTGACGAGGATCTGATTGGCGTGAGACGCTTCAGGTGCTCGAGACATAGTGCCTCCCCAGTTCGCTGCGTGAGAGATCGGGGGGAGGAATCGACGGGCCCAGGCGGGGAGAATGGGTGAGCACGACTCGGGTGACGCGTTCGCAACCGGGGGCCCCCCGCTCCCCGACCGCGACACTAGACCCGTACGGCAAGCCTACGGCGGGACGGGGCGGCTGTCCAGCCCTCGGTGAATACGCGCGGGCGCAAGGACCTACGCCCGGAGGGGGAGTGGAGCGCGCTTACTTCAGGAGCACCATGCTCCGCGTGAGCACTTCCCCGCCGCTCCGGACCTGATAGAAGTAGACCCCCGTGGCCACGGCGCGGTTCGCGTCGTCGGTGCCGCGCCACGTGACTTCGTGGCGGCCGGCCGGAAGGTCGCGATCCAGGATCGTGGCGACCAGACGCCCGCCGACGCTGTAGATGCGGAGGGTGGTCCGCCCGCCCTGCGCGAGCGCGAAGCCGATCCGGGTCTCGGGGTTGAACGGATTCGGCACGTTCTGCTCGAGCTGCGTCCGCGAGACGACCGGGACGGGCTCGACGGCGGTCGTCGCCGTGCCGCATCCCACGCCGCGCGCGCCGATCGGCCCGCCGCAGGAGCCGGTCGAGTTGAAGACGGGCGACGCGCTCGCCACCCGGTACCCGCCGCCGGTGGTCGGCGACAGCGTGGGCGGCGCGGGAACGCAGAACTCCGGATCGGCGATGATCGTGTTCGCGTCGTACGTCTCGATGCCCGATCCCCCGACGCCGTAGCTCCGGACGTCGGCGCAGGCGAACTCGATCGTCCCGGTCGCGTCGCCGGTCCAGCCTTCGGACCCGCTCCCGACCGCGGCGTTCCCCCAGAGGATGCTCCGCACGAACGAAACCGTCGCGCCGTTCACCGCGTGGGCGCCGCCGCCGGCCCCACCCGCGTCGTTCCCGCTGATCGTGCAGCCGACGAACGACGGATGGACCGACCCGTTCGCCTCGATCGCGCCGCCGTCGCCGCCGGCGTGGTTCCCCACGATCACGCAGTCGTCGAACGTGGGGCTCGAGTTCCCGGTGATGGAGAGGGCGCCGCCCGAGGCCGGCGTCATGTTCCCCTTGATCGTGCAATCCCGCACGAGGAGCGTGCTGTTCGAGAACGACATCGCGGCGCCGGCGGTGGACGTGTTGGCGCCGGAGATCGTGAACCCCTCGATGACCGCGTTCGGCTGGCTGTGGTTCACGAAGGCGAAGGCGCGCCCGGAATTCTGGCAGTCGATCACGGTGAGATCGGCGCCCCCGCCCCCGTGGAGCGTCAGGTTCTTCCCGCCCAGGTCGAGGTTCTTGTTCCCCGAGCCTGTGTACGTGCCGGGCGCCACCCAGACCATGGAATTGGAGGACGCCGCCGCGATCGCCGCGCCGATCGTCGCGTAGTCGGTCGGGACGTGGACGGTGTTGAGGTGGCTCAGCCATGACGCCGGCACGATCTGCTTCGACACGCTGCTGCTCGACACGGAGAGCGTGAGCGCGCACCCCCCCTCGCGCAGGAAGTAGTCGAGGCGGAACGCGTGCGCGCCGGCCCGGAGCGGGACGCCCCCGGTGAGCGCCACGCGATTGTGCGCGCCGTCGTCGTTCACGACGAGCTGGCCGTCGATCCAGAGCTTCGATCCGTCCTCCGACATCAGCTCGAAGAAGTAGACGTTGTCGCTGGGAACCGTGAGGTAACCCTCGTACTCGGCGCCCATGTTCTGCGAGCGCCCGCTCCCCGCGAACGTGCCCCAGGAGAAGGGGTAGTTGATCGTGGAGATGAGCTGCGTCTTCTCGGGAACGAGGGCGGGGAGCGGGGGCACGAGCGACGAGTCGAGCTGGTAGTACGCGATCCGGACGCCGGGGGACGTCCACATCGACGCGGGGACCTCCATCCGGGACAGCGATCCGCCCTGGATCTCGAGTTTGAGCCCGGCGGGCCCCGTCGCGTCGTAGTAGTCCACCTGGACGCTGTGCGTCCCGGCCGAGAGCGAGACGCTCCCCGAGCGCTCCTGCATCGTGTGGATGCCGTCGTTGTTCACGACGACGGAGCCGTCGATCGTCAGGATCCCGCCGTCGTCGCACGTGAGGTAGAACGTGTACGTCGCGCTCTGCGGAATCGTGATGATCCCGGTGCACCGCGCCGCGACCTTGTCCGTCAACCCGCTCTCCGCCACTTCCCCGTCGGTCGTGGGGAAGGAGAGGGTCGGCACGGTCTCCATCTTGTACGGATTGGAGAGGCTCGGCATGGAGCCCAGGTTCCCGTCGAGGATCGGGCAGTAGTAGTAGCGGACCTGGATCCCCGCGACCGCGCCCGAGACCGGAACCGACGGGAGGTAGTCCTGGACGTGGACCGTGACGTTCGCCGTGCTCTGCGAGCCGCCGGCGTCCTGGACGGTGTACGGGAACGTGTCGTCGCCGACGAAGCCCGGCGCGGGCGTGTAGACGACCGCGTCGCCCGAGGTACGTGCGGTCCCTCCGTTCGGCGTGGGCGACGAGACGCCCGCGAGCGAGATCGTCTGGCAGTTCGCGTCGAAGTCGTTGGCCAGGACGTTGACGGTCACCGCCGTCCCCGGCGTGGTCACGGTCGCGTCGTCACGCGCGGTCGGCGGGAGCGGGGTCGACGTGCCGCTTCCCTGCGCGAGGCAGGATCCGCTCAGGTTCCGGTACGTCTCGATCTCCGCGATCGAGATGGGGCTGAAGCGCGTCGGGTCGGCGGCGCAGCCGTTCACGTGCGAGCACATGATCCAGCAGTCGGGCTGCCCGTCGCAGTGCGTGGCGGCCCAGTTGTGGCCCAGCTCGTGCGCGGTGAGCCCGACCCGGTTCGCCCAGATCGCGCCCGGCGAGTGCGAGATCCCGTACGCGTACTGGGGCTGGCAGATCACCGCCACCATCGAGATCCCGATCAGGCCGTTCATGTCGGCGCCGGTCATGAGGTGGGCCGTGTCGCGCGTCACGGAGCCCTCGTTCGCGTTCCACCAGCTCTGGAACTGCGCGAGCTTCGTGTTGGGATCGGTCGAGGGGTACTTGCCGGTGTCGGCGGTCTGGATCAGGTACTTCGTGATCTTGTAGCTGATCTTCGCGTCGCGCGCGTAGATGAGCGTGACCGCGTTCATGATGGCGTCGATGTCGGCGACCGTGGCGTTCGTCGAGCCGCCGCACCACTGGTAGTACGCGTAGTCCCCCTCGATCGCGATCTCGGCCTCGACGCAGCCGCTCGATTGCGTCTGCGGCGCCATCCGGACCTGACCGAGGCGCTCCGCCGCCTGGTCCACCGCGCAGGCACCCGGCACCTCCGTCACGTCGGTGGACCGGTAGACGGCGTGCTCGCCGGCCGCGCCGCCCGGCACCGGCTGGACGTACCAGTCGCTGCCGTCATCGAGGAGGATCCGCGCCTGGATGTCGTTTCCGTCGATGGAGACGGCGGCCACGCCGGTCGCCCCGCCCCGGACGGTCCCCTGGTACGTGAGGCTCGGCGGCAGCGACGCCTTGGTCTGGACGCGGCCCGGTCCTTCTTCCACGACGTCGCAGCCGGTCTGGCGCATCGAGAACGGGTGGAGCACCAGCTCGACGTCGGTCCCCCCAAGGTCGAGCCGGACGCTCGTCGTGCCGTCCCCGTTCTGGATCCGGAGCGGCGTCTCGCGGGTCATGTGGGAGAGGCCCATGGCCAGTGCGTTGGCGGCGACCTGGGGATCGGCGGCGAGCGCGGGCCCAACGGACCCGAACGCGAGGAGAAGGACTGCGAGACTCGTGCGTCGAAGCAGGCGAGGCAGCGACATGGGCCCGCACCTCCAGGATGTCGTTCACGTTGTATGAGGCGGAAGTCGCGCCGGCGCCCCCCGACGGGCGCGCAGACAACCGGAGGTGGAATTAGCAGGAGGTATGCCCGAGGATAACCGATTGCACGGCATGCACTTGCAATCTGCAAGGTGTGCGCGGGGGTACACCGCGGGAGGGCGGTGTTCGATTCTGCGCGGTGGGCCCTTCCGTCAGACGGCGTCGAGGCCGACGCGGTGGACGAGGGCGGCGAATCGCGGGTCCGATCTGAGGTTGTCGACCCGTGGGTGGACGCGAAGGAATACCAATCCGGTCGCCTTCTCCTCGACCGCGGTGTCGAGCCAGCGGAACGCCTCGTCCACTTCGCCGAGTCGCGCATGGAGCGTCGCGATGCCCCACGCCGAGACCACCCGGCGCTCCCGCGCGTCCGTCAGCTCGCGCAGCATCCGACGCCCCTCGGCCTCGTCCCCGCGGCTGATCGCCAGGTGGGCGAGTCCGAAGGAGGGACCCGCCACCCCGCCGCTCACCCGCCGCCCCTCCTCGTACTGGCGAAACGCCTCGTCGTAGGCGCCGACGGCCTCGAGCGATCGGGCCATGTCGGTGTGCGCCCCGTCGAATCGCGGGTCGAGCTCGACCGCCTTGCGGTAGTAGACGAGGGAGCGCTCGTACTCGCGCGCGTAGTAGTACGCGTCGCCGACGCACGTATGGATGATCATCGAGAGCGGGTCGAGGGCGAGGGCGTTCAGCATCTCCTCCTGCGCCTCCCGATGACGTTCGATGCTGAAGTAGATGCTCCCGAGACCCGTGTGGGGGCTGGTGAGACTGGGATTCAGCTCGATCGCCCGCTTCAGGTGCCGGATGGCGCCCGCCAGGTCCATCGTGTCGCCCGCCACGGCCCCCAGAGCCGCGTGGGCCTCCGCCAGCGAGCCGTCGAGCGCCAGCGCGCGCTCGGCCGCCTCGCGCGCTTCGCGCAGGGCCTCGGCGGGCGGCGCCATGCCTCGACCGGCCCGGACGAGATGGCACATCGCGATCCCCGCCCACGCGGGGGCGTAATTCGGGTCGAGCTCGAGGGCCCGACGATAGTGCCGAAGGCTCACCTCGATCGCCTGCGGCGACGTCGCCGCCGCTTCATGGCGCCCCTTCAGGTACTGCACGTGCGCCTCGGCGTTCACCGTCTGCCGCCGCGCAAGGTTCGTCGCCTCGAGGGGCGTCAGGTGGACCTCGATCTCCTTGGCCACCGTCTCCGCGACGCGGCTCTGGAGATCGAGCACGTCTTCGAGATCGCCGTCGTACCGATCGCTCCAGATCGTTTCGTCGGATCGCGCCGAGACGAGACGCACCGTCACGCGCACCCGTTTCCCCACGAGGAGCGCCGATCCTTCGAGGATGGCGTTCACGTTCAGCTCGTGCGCGATCTCGGGAAGCGCCTTCTGGACCCCCTTGTACTTCATGGCCGACGTGCGGGAGATCACGCGGAGCGCCTTCACGCCCGCGAGGTCGGAGATCAGCGCGTCGGTCATGCCGTCGGCGAAGTACTCCTGGGCCGGGTCCCGCGAGACGTTGTCGAACGGAAGCACCGCGATCGAGCGGATCACGTCGCGGCCCGTTTCGACGGCGCCGCTCCTCCGTTGCTCCGCGATCCGGCGGAGCGCGGTGCTCACGGCGCCCGCCGAAGCCGGCCGCATCGCCGGGTCCTTGGCCAGGCAGGACTCGACGAGACGATCGAGCTCGAGCGGCGTGTCGGAACGGAGCGAGCGCAGGGGCCGGCAGGCGCCGTGCAGGATCTCGAACATAAGGGCTTCCGGACGGTCCTTCTCGAACGGGCGGCGACCCGACGCCATCTCATAGAGCAGGGCGCCGAGCGCGTAGACGTCGGTGCGCGCATCGCACGGCTCACCGCGGAGCTGCTCGGGAGCCATGTACGGGAGCGAGCCGAATACGGCGCCGGGCTGGGTCAGCTCGGTGACCGTCTGGACCCCCTGAACGAGTGCGGCCAACCCGAAGTCGAGGACCTTCGGCGTGCCGGACGCGGTGAGGACCACGTTGCCCGGCTTCAGATCGCGGTGCAGAATCCCGCGGCCGTGCGCCTCCTCCAGCGCGTCTCCGACCTGCGCGCCCACCGTGATCATCTCGTCGATCTCGAGACGCCCCGCTCGAATCCGCGTGTCGAGGGAGCCTCCGGGCACGAACTCCAGAACCAGGAAGTCCACGTCCCCCTGCGTGTCGAAGTCGAAGACCGTGGCGACGCTGGGGTGGGAGAGCCGCGACAGCACGAGCGCCTCGCGGCGGAACCGCTCGCGGGCGTTCGGGTCGACGTGCGCGCCGCGGGTGATCACCTTCACGGCGACGTCCCGTTCGAGGTGGAGATCCCGCGCGCGATAGACCTCGCCCATGCCGCCGGCGCCGAGCGGCTCCAGGATTCGATAGTGGGATAGGGTCGTTCCGATCATGGTGGTCGTCCCCGGAGGGATCGTCACAGGGTACCACATGGCTCCGCGGAGAGCGCCGGGGGCGCCGGGAGCGCGCCGGGGCGCCTGAAACGAACGAGGCCCCGGCAGCGTGCGCCGCCGGGGCCTCTGGCGTGGAGCGGGGTCGCGGGCCCGCGAGCCCCGCTCCGTTCGTCCTGCGGGAAGTCAGATCTTGCGGACGTTCGCGGCGGACAGCCCCTTCGGGCCGCGCGTCACGACGAATTCCACGCGATCACCGTCCCCGAGGCTCTTGAAGCCGTCGCCTTCGATCGCCGAGTAGTGGACGAACACGTCGTCGCCACCCTCCTGCGCGATGAAGCCGAAGCCCTTCGCCTCGTTGAACCACTTCACGGTGCCACGAGTCGTTTCCAACGTCTTGAACTCCTTGTCTCTCGAGACCCGGAGGTCTCGCGGATTGCCGTGCCACGCGACGGCTGCGTTCCGGTCATCGGATGACCGGCTCTCGGACCGACGGTGCGCGACAGCCAACAAAAAGGCCGCCCGGTCGACACAGGCGGCAGCATTCGTTCGAACTGGACTTCCACCGGTTACCGAATCTGAGCCTTGGATGCGGCACGGCGGGGCGGGATTCGGGCGAACTTGCGAATCTCCCCATCGGGAGATGAGCGCCGGGCCCGCCTTCGCGGGCAGGCGGCCTGACGGCCTGGCAGGGATCGCCGTGCCCGAACGCGCCATGTTGTCAGTGCGGCGCTCGACGCCGCCGAGGAGCGGGCCGGGCGTGGGTGCCGGTGGATTGCGTCCTGTCAACGGGTTGTGCCCGCCCACCCCCGAGACGCGGCGATTTGGCACGGGCAATGCGCCCCAATGACCCGAGCGGTTTTCGCGCCGTGGCCCGTGTGGGAGGCCGCGGTCCGCGGACTCCGCTCCTCACGCGGCTCCGTGCCTTTCGACGACACCCCTTTCGTCACCCGTATCACACCGCGTCCGGCCCATCGACCGTACCCACGCGGGCCGCACCGCACGGCCTGCCGACTCATCTTGGATAGGGGGAAACCATGTCCAGACGGTTGGCAGCGACCCTTGCGGCCGCCCTCGTCGCCGTGTTCTCCGTCGTGAGCCCGCTCCGCGGCGAGCCGCTCTCGACGCCCGCGCCGGAATCGACCGCGGGCGTGCTCGCCGGTTCGATCCACGGCGATCTCGCGGCGGCCGGCCTTGCCGGAGCGCGCACCTGCTCGGTGGCGTGGCGCGATTTCGACGGCGACGGCGACCAGGACTTCCTGCTCCTCGGCACGGATGGCGAGGGATTCACTTCGCGGATCTATCGGAACGAGGGCGACGGGTTCTTCCGTGCGGTGGCGTCGTGCGTGACGTCGAGCGACACCACGATCTGCGACGGCGACCAGTCGGCGGGCATCAAGATCGCCGCGACGACCTCGCTCCACCTCTGGGTTCGGGACCTCACGACCGACGTCACGCCCGCCGCGGGCGTCCGCGGCATCGAGGCGACGGTGACGGGCGGCGGTGGCCAGGCCGGTCCCGTGCTCGAGATCCACTTCGTCGGCGGCGGCCACGCCATCGTGACGCAGGGTGACGGAGCGCACGGCATCTACGGATCGACGCAAGGAGGGAACGGCGGGAACGGCAGCAACGACTACGGCGGATTCAATCCGTTCTACCCCGTCTCCTACGGTGGGAACGGCGCCGCGGGCGGCGCCGGCGGCGCCCTCACGATCGTCGCGAACGGCCCGATCACGACGAGCGGTGACGGATCGCACGGCATCTTCGCGGTGAGCCAGGGCGGAAACGGCGGACGCGGCGGCCACGCCGGCGCGATCGCGTACGCCGAGGGCGGCGACGGCGGCGCGGGCGGCAAGGGCGGCGACGTCACCGTGGCGAACCACGGCGCGATCGCGACCGAGGGCGACGGCTCGCATGGAATCGTCGCCGAGAGCCGCGGCGGGAACGGCGGCAACGGCGGCGACGCCGGCGCGACCGTGGCCGTCGGCGGGAACGGCGGCGGCGGCGGCCGAGGCGGCGTGGTGTCCATCGTGAACGACGGCGCGATCTCGACCGAGGGCGAGGAGTCGCACGGCATCGTCGGCCGGAGCCTGGGCGGCGTCGGCGGGAACGGCGGCGTCGGGGGCGGCCTCGTCGGAGGCGGCGGAGGCGCGAGCCCGAGCGGAGCCGGCGGCGACGTGACGATCGACAACGCCGGCGCGGTCACCACCACGGGCGCCGGCTCGAACGGCCTCTTCGTCCAGAGCATCGGCGGATTCGGCGCGGGCGGCGGCGCGAGCGGCGGCCTGGTCTCGTTCGGCGGAATCGGCGCGACCGGCGGGAACGGCGGCGAAGGTTCGATCGCGAACACCGGGACCGTGACCACGTCCGGCGACGACGCGAACGCGCTCTTCGTGCAGAGCGTCGGCGGGGGCGGCGGCAGCGGCGCCGGCTCGGGCGGCCTGGTCTCGCTCGGAGGCAGCGGCAGCGCGGGCGGGAACGGCGGCGACGTCACGATCGACAACGCCGGCGTCCTCACGACGCACGGCTCGTTCGCCAACGCCATCTTCGCCCAGAGCATCGGCGGCGGCGGCGGGAACGGCGGCGGCAGCGGCGGCCTCGTCTCGATCGGCGGCGGCGGCAGCGCCACCGGGAACGGCGGAGACGTCCTGGTTCGGAACAGCGGGACCATCGCGACCGAGGGCGACTTCGCGAACGCGATCCTCGCGCAGAGCGTCGGGGGCGGCGGCGGGAACGGCGGCGGCTCCGGCGGGCTCTTCTCGTTCGGAGGCTCCGGCGCCGCGGGCGGTGACGGCGACAGCGTCACCGTGTCGCACGACGGCTCGATCCACACGTCGGGCGCCGACGCCGCGGGCATCCTCGCGCAGAGCATCGGCGGCGGAGGCGGGAACGGGGGCGGGAGCGGAAGCGTCGGAGCCTACGTGAGCGTCGCGGTCGGCGGCGCGGCGGGTCCCGGCGGCGACGGGAGTCGCGTGGTCGTGACCGGTTCCGACGGCGCGATCGAGACCGACGGCGACCGGTCGCACGGAATCCACGCCCAGAGCATCGGCGGCGGCGGCGGCAACGGCGGATTCGCGTTCAGCGTCGCGGTCGGCGACAAGTTCTCCGCGAGCGTCGCGGTCGGCGGCAAGGGCGGCGACGGCGGCAAGGGCGGCGTGGTCGACGTCTCGAGCGCGCTCGACGTCACGACGCACGGCGACGACGCGCACGGCATCCTCGCCGAGAGCATCGGCGGCGGCGGCGGGAGCGGAGGCTTCGCGCTCGCCCTCTCGGCCTCCACCGGTCCGAGCGCGTCGCTCGCGATCGGCGGCTCCGGCGGAAAGGGCGGCAACGCCGACTCGGTCCGCGTCGCGAACGCCGGCCGGCTCGAGACGTCGGGGTTCAGCTCGTATGGGATCCTGGCGCAGAGCGTGGGCGGAGGCGGCGGGAGCGGGGGCAACACGTTCGCGGGGAGCGCGAGCGGCAAGCTCTCGATCTCGGCGTCGTTCGGCGGCAAGGGCGGCGACGGCGGCGCGGGCGGCGTCGTGACCGTGCTCAACGGCGGCAGCATCGGCACGCACGGCGACGAGGCGCACGCGATCTTCGCGCAGAGCGTGGGCGGCGGCGGCGGCGCGGGCGGATTCAGCTCGCACGTCTCCGGGTCGGTCGAGAACGGATTCTCGTTCGGCCTCGGCGGATCGGGCGGCAAGGGCGGCGCGGGCGGCAGCGTCCTCGTCGCGAACGCGGGAGCCATGGCGACGGACGGCTTCCACTCCTATGGCGTGCTCGCGCAGAGCGTGGGCGGCGGCGGCGGGAGCGGCGGCGCCACGTACACGATCGGCGGCCTCTCGCAGAAGAACTCGCTCTCGCTCTCGATCGGCGGCTCGGGCGGCCTCGGCGGACACGGCGCCGGCGTCCGGGTCGAGAACGCCGGGAGCATCGCCACGTCGGGCGCGGAGTCGCACGGCATCTTCGCCCAGAGCGTGGGCGGCGGCGGCGGCGATGGCGGGAACAACATGAGCATCACGCTGCCGAAGCTCGGCGGCGGCTCGACCCCGAGCCTTTCGGGCGACGCGCGCGGCGCGCACGTGGCGGCGGAATCGCCCGGCGCGGTCGCGGCGGGTGCCGACTCGATGACGCTCGATCTCTCGATCGGCATCGGCGGCAAGGGCGGCGCGGCCGGGAACGGCGGCAAGGTCGCCGTCGTGAACTCCGGCGACATCCGGACGACCGGCACCCTCTCGAACGGCATCGTGGCCCAGAGCGTCGGAGGCGGGGGCGGCGGCGGCGGAACCAACGTCGACGTCTCGCTGCCGAGCCTCGGCTCCGGCGAGAAGTCGGAGTCGCTCGATCTGAGCCTCAACGTCACGATCGGCGGGAGCGGCGGCGCCGCGGGCAGCGGCGACTCCGTGCGCGTGGACAACGCCGGGAATATCCAAACGGACGGCGATCTGTCGCATGGCATCTTCGCGCAGAGCGTGGGCGGCGGCGGCGGCAGCGAGATCGTGGACGTCGATTCCCCGCTCGGGGACGCGTCTTCGGTGCTCGGCTTCTCCGGACTCGGCATCACGATCGGCGGCGCGGGCGGCGCGGCCGGGAACGGCGGCGCGGTCACCGTCACGAACGGCGGCGACATCGCGACGCACGGCCTCACGTCGCACGGGATCTTCGCGCAGAGCGTGGGTGGCGGCGGCGGCCAGGGCGGCGAAGCGAACGCCGGACTGGTGAGCGTCTTCTCGCTCGGCGGCAAGGGCGGCGCGGCGGGTGACGGCGGCGCGGTCCGTATCGGGAACAGCGGCACGATCCTCACGACGGGCGACGGCTCGTACGGGATCCTCGCGCAGAGCGTGGGAGGCGGCGGCGGCGTGGGCGGGGACGTGACGCGCGGGCTCGGCGACCTCGACGTCGGCATCGGACCCGCGATCGGAGGCGACGGCACGAACGGCGGAAACGGCGGGACCGTCGTCGTCGAGAACGCGGGCGACATCGTGACGCAGGGCTCGGGCTCGATCGGGATCTTCGCCCAGAGCGTGGGCGGCGGCGGCGGGCTCGGCGGCGGCGCCGGCAACTGGGACAGCGCCATCCTCCTCTCCTTCGCGGGGAGCGTGGGCGGCGGCGGTTCCGGCGGCGCGGTGACCGTGACGCAGTCCGGCTCCATCCAGACGGCCGGGGACGGCGCCCACGGGATCTTCGCCCAGAGCGCGGGCGGCAAGGGCCAAGGCGGCACGGTCGACGTGACGGTGGACGGCGACGTCCTCGCGTCCGGAGCGGACGCGAACGGCATCTTCGTCCAGAGCATCGGCCAGGCCGGAAACGGCGACATCACGGTCGCCGTGGAGAGCGGCACCGTCCAGGGAGGCTCGGGCGAGAGCGCCGGGGTCCTCTTCCTCGACGGGAAGGAGAACACGCTGACGAACCACGGGACGGTCACGTCCCTGGGCGGGGTCGACGGCATGGCCGTCCGCGGAACGGGCGGCGACGAGACGATCGACAACTTCGGGATCATCACGGGGACGATCGATCTCGGCGGCGGCACGAACCAGGTCACGAACCACGAAGGCGGCGTGATCAACGCCGGCGCGACGCTCGACCTCGGCCCGGACGGCACGCTGATCAACAGCGGCACGTTCTCGCCCGGGGGCGCCGGAGCGGTGGGCACGACGACGCTCGGCTGCGACTTCGTCCAGACCGACGCCGGCACGTTCGAGCTGACCGTCTGCGGCAGCAGCATGGACCAGCTCATCGTGACGGGCGGCTCGGTCACGCTCGACGGGACGCTCAAGGTGGTGGCCGATCACGAGGCGTACCAAGACGGAACGACGTACGACGTGGTCCAGGCCGTGGACGGGGACGTCACCGGAACGTTCAGCGAGATCGATCTCCCCGAGAGCGCCTTCCTCACGTTCGACGTGACGAACGTCGGCTCGACGCTTCGGGTGAAGGTGGACGTGGCGAGCTTCTGCTCGTGCGCCGGCAACCCGGTCGAGCACGCGGTGGGCGGCTACCTCGACTCCTGTCTGCCGACGGCGTCCGGCGACATGGCCCACCTGATCGGCATGTTCCAGATCGCGAGCGCGGACCAGGTGGCGCAGGCCTTCGCCAGTCTGAGCCCCGACACGTACGACAACCTGACCCGTGGCGAGCTCCAGAGCGTGAGGCTGCACGAGGACGCGCTGGCCGAGCGGATGAACACCGCGCGGTCGAGCGCCTGGATCGAGTCGGAGTCCCCGTCGTCGATGTCGTTCGGCCAGGGGAACGGCTGGTGGGTGAGCGGCACGCGGCAGGGCGCCGATCAGGACGCGGGAAGCGGATACCTCGCGCACAACTACACGATCACCGGCGGGCTCGGCGGCTACGAGCGCGCGTCCGAGACGGCGCTCCTCGGCGCCTCGATCGGCACGATGCACGCGGACGTCGACCGCGACAACGACATGGCCAGCGGCACGACGAAGAGCATCCTCGCTTCGGCCTACGCCGGCCGCCTCTGGGGGCGGGCGTTCGTGCAGGGCATCGCGACGTACGCGAACAACTCCTTCGAGAACCGGCGCGACGTGCGCGTGAACGCGCTGGAGCGCGTGGCCGTCAGCGATCACGACGGACACTCGTTCTCCGGGCTCCTCACGGCCGGACGCCGGTTCGACGCGGGACGCTGGGCTCTCGAGCCCTTCGCCACGGCCCGGTACCTGCACCTGAGCGAGAAGGGATTCACGGAGACCGGCGCCGGGAGCGCGAACCTGATCGTGGAGCCGCGGTCGACCGACTGGCTCGGGTCGGACCTCGGGGTCCGGCTCAGCACGCGGTTCGTCGGCGACCGATCGGCGTTCCTGCCCGAGCTGCTCCTCGGGTGGAGCCACGACTATGGTCTCGACGATCGTGCGATCGTGGCGTCGTTCGAGGGCGATCCCTCGATGACGTTCACGCTCGCCGGTCAGGACGTGAAGCGCGACGGCGCGCTTCTCGGAGCGGGGTTGACGTACTACACGACGGGAGGGTGGAAGGCGAGCGTCCGGTACGACCGCGGCCAGCGCGGAGACTATCGCTCGAACGGCTTCTCGCTCCGGCTCGGCTCGAGCTTCTAGGAGCCGCCCTTCACGTCGAATCGAACGACGGCCCCGGCGCCAGGACGCGCCGGGGCCGTTCGTTCGGCCGCGTGCCTCAGGACGTCCGGCGGCCCGGATCCCGGGAGAGCCCTTCGACGAGGCGCTCGAGGAGCACGTCGGGTGTCTGCATGGCGTTCTCCCGGACCTCGTGCCCGTCCACCGTGAGCACGATCCACGGCGTGCCGGGCACCGAGAAGTAGTTCCACGGGACCGTGCTCGTCTTGGCCACGGAGAACGTGAGCCCCTTCTGGGCGATGAACTCTCGCACGCGATGGTCGGTGGAAGGCGGGCTCACGGTCGTGAGCGCCTCCACCTTGAGGAACGGATTCCGGACCTGCACCTGCTCGAGCTTGGGCACGGTCTGCTGCGAGTAGGGGCACCAGGTCTCCCAGAAGACGAGCAGTTGCGCGCCAGGGCGGCCGGACCCCCGCCCGGTCCCGTCGGCCGCCGCATACGCCGCTCCCGCGCCTGCCAGGTTGACAGGAGCGCGCCTCGTTGCCCGCGGGCCCGCCTCCCCGGCGTACGGCGCAAACGCTTGCGGCGCAGACGGCAACCCGGTCTGCCGGACCCGGTGCGCCCTCGGCCCGGACTATGCAACGCCACCGGAACGGCTAGCCGCGCCCACGGCTAGGGGGTTCCGGGAACGTCCCGTCGAGGCCTCCTCCCCGCCGGCGCCGTCCGGAGAACGGAGGTCCGCCATGGCGATCAATCAACGGCTCTCGGAGTTGATCCGACAGCGCGGGGGGGCGGTCGAGATCCTCCCGCATCGAGAAGTCTTCACGGCCCAGGAGGTGGCGCACACGAGCCGCATCTCGGGCCGCAATCTGGCGAAGGTCATCGTCCTTCGCGACGCCGGAGGGTCCTACCTCATGGCGGTCGTCCCCGCGCACGAGCACGTCGATCTCGACGAGCTGGCGACCATCACGGGCAGGAGGGGGCTCGCGCTCGCGAACGAGGAGGAGCTTCGCCGTCTCTTCCCCGATTGCGAGCTGGGCGCGATGCCGCCGATCGGCCACCTCTACGGGATGCCGATGTACGTCGATCCGTGCCTCGCCGAGCACGACATCTGCTTCCAGGCGGGGAACCACCACGAGGTCGTCCGCGCGTCGTACCGGACGTTCGTGAGGCTCGCGAGCCCGTTCGAAGCGGACGTCTGTCTCCACCGCGAGGTGAGCCACGCCGGCTGAGCCCGGGATCCGCGCCGGAACGCGAACGGCCCCGGCGGTCGGAGGACCGGCCGGGGCCGACTCGTGTCCCGCGGAAGGAGGCGCCGCTACTTCGCGCCCGCCATCTGCTTCTTGAAGAACTCCTCGCCCGCCTTCTTCGTCTGTTCGGGCGTCATCTCCTTGATACGGGTCGCGAGCGTCCAGCGGTAGCCGAACGGGTCCTCGAACTGGCCCATCCGGTCGCCCCAGAACATCTCGGTGACCGCCATGATCTCCTTTCCGCCGGCGGCGAGCGCCTTCTTGTGCGCGGCCTCCGCGTCCTCGACGTAGAGGTAGAAGGAGACCGGTGAGCCGCCGATCGTCTGCGGGGAGCGGGAGCCCATCACCTCGTCGTTCATCATGACGGGCGAGGTCCCGATCTGGATCTCGGCGTGCATGATCTTGCCGTCCGGCCCTTCGAAGCGGCCGCGCTCGGTCGCGCCGAGCGCCTTCTCGTAGAACGCGATCGCCTTCCTCGCGTCCTTCACGGTGATCGTGGCCGTCACGGTCGTGTGGCCGGGTGGAATCGGATTCACCTTGGGCATCTCGGGGTCCTCCCTGATTCGGGTTCTATGCCTGTCGGCCGCCGTCCGGATGCGGCCGGGGAGCGTCGCCTGACCATGCACCCCATCTTTTGATTCGTACACCGAAGACCCGGTTCCGGATGCGCCGAACTTCGCCGACGGAGACCCGCGGCACCCATCTGATGACAGGCGCTCCGGGGCCGCCTACACTAGACGGCCCATGACGCTCTCCCCCGGAACCCGTCTCGGCACGTACCAGATCACCGGCTCGCTCGGAGCCGGCGGCATGGGCGAGGTCTATCGCGCGCGCGACACGCGTCTCGGCCGCGAGGTGGCGGTCAAGGTGCTCCCCGAGGCGGTCACCGCCTCCCCGGACCGGCTCGCCCGGTTCGAGCGCGAGGCGCGGACCGTCGCGGGCTTGAGCCACCCGAACATCGTGACGCTCTTCTCCGTCGAGGACGAGGGGGGCGTCCGGTTCCTCACCATGGAGCTGGTCGACGGGCAGAGCCTCGATCGCCTGGTCGCGCCGGGCGGCCTCCCGGTCGCGCGCGTGCTCGACCTCGCGATCCCCCTCGCCAACGCCCTGATCGCCGCGCACGAGCGCGGCGTCGTGCATCGCGATCTCAAGCCGGGCAACGTGATGGTGACGCACGACGGGTGGGTGAAGGTGCTCGACTTCGGCCTCGCGAAGGTCGCCGAGCCGGGCGAGAAAGCGGCCGCGGGCGCGACGGTAGCGCTCGGCGCGACGGCGGAGGCGCCGATCTCGGGCGCGGGACAGGTGCTGGGGACGGTGCCGTACATGGCGCCCGAGCAGGTCCGCGGCGAGGCGGTCGACGCGCGCGCCGACCTCTTCGCGTTCGGGATCATCGTCTACGAGCTGGCGACCGGCCGACGCCCGTTCACCGGTGCGACACCGGCCGACGTCAGCTCCTCGATCCTCCGCGACGCGCCGGCGCCGGTCGTGAGCCTGCGCGCAGACCTGCCGCGCGATCTGAATCGAATCGTGGCGCGCTGCCTGGAGAAGAACCCCAAGGATCGCTTCCAGACCGCGCGCGACGTCTACAACGAGCTTCGCTACGTGAAGCGGGAGATCGAGAGCGGCGCGGGCGCGATCGGCGCCACGCCGCCGACGCCGGCGCGCCCGGCCGTGATGCCCACGCCGGGAGGTCCGGCGACGCCGCCCGCCTGGAGGCCCGCGACTCCGACGCCCACTCCGGTATCACCCACGCCACGCACGCCGACTCCCGGCTCCGCCGCATCGCGCACGCCGTCGGGCTTGGGGCCGACGGACGCCGTTCCCTCGATCGCCGTCCTGCCGTTCGTGAACCGGAGCAGCCAGGAGGAGGACGAGTATTTCTCGGACGGGCTGGCCGACGAGTTGCTCAACGTGCTCACGAAGATCCGGGGACTTCGCGTGGCGGCGCGCGCCTCGTCGTTCCAGTTCAAGGGAAAGAACGAGGACCTGGCTGTGATCGGCGAGAAGCTGAACGTGGCGGCGCTCCTCGACGGGAGCGTCCGGAAGTCGGGGAACCGGGTCCGGATCTCCGTGCAGCTGATCCAGGCGGCCGACCGGGTGCAGCTCTGGTCCGAGACGTACGACCGGTCGCTCGACGACATCTTCGCCGTGCAGGACGACATCGCGCAGTCGGTGGTGAAGGAGCTGCGGACCACGCTCCTCGGCGAGGCGCCGGGCTCGGACGCGAGCGGGCGCGCCGAGGTGGAGGTGGCACAGGTCGCGAAGGGGCACGGGCAGAACCCCGAGGCGCACCGGCTCTACCTCCAGGGCAAGTACTTCGTCGACCGGCTGACGGGCCCGGACACGGAGCGCGGGATCCAGTACCTGGAGCAGGCTCTCGCGCTCGACCCGTCGCATGCGGCGGCGTGGGCGGATCTGTCGAGGGCCCACTCGAACGCCGGGGGCTATGGATGGGAGCCGGTATTCGAGGGGTACGCGAAGGCCCGCGAGGCCGCGGAGCGCGCGATCCAACTCGAGCCGGATCTCGCCTCCGGATACGTGCGGCTCGCGATCGTGCAGCGGCTGCACGAGTGGGACTGGGCCGGCGCCGAGGCATCGATGCGGCGCGCCCTCGAGCTCGCGCCGGGGAGCGCGGAGGCGCTTCGGTCCGCAGCGACGCTCGACCATCAGCTGTGCCACTACGAGCAGTCGGAGCGCCTCTTCCTCCGCTCGATCGAGCAGGACCCTCTGAATTCCGGCGCGTACAGCTCGCTGGGGCTCCTCTATCGCTCCATGGACCGGCTCGAGGACGCGGAGCGGGCGTTCCGAAAGTCGCTCGAGCTGTCGCCGAACCGAATCGCGAGCTACTCCGGGCTCGCCCTCGTGCTCGCCGCCATGGGACGCGATGCCGAGGCGGTCGCAGCGGGAAACGCCGAGCCGGCGGAGTGGGCACGCTTCACCTGCCTCGCCCTCGCACACCACGCCGGTGGACGGCGCGCGCAGTCCGACGAGGCCTTGCGCCGGCTCGAAGAGGGGCACGCCGTGGACGCCCCGTTCCAGATCGCGGCGATCCACGCGGCGCGAGGCGAATCCGACGCCGCCTTCGCCTGGCTCGAGCGGGCGCTCGCCGAGCGCGATGCCGGCGTGCCGCAGGTCAAGTGCGAGCCGACGTTCCGTTCGCTGCACGGCGACCCGCGCTGGCCCGCGCTCCTCGCGAAGATCGGGCTCGAGCCGTAGCTCGAGCCCATCCCCGCTCCGCCGGCCCTACTTCTTCGCGAGCGTCGGTTCCGTCCCGCTGATCGACTCGATGTAGTGCACCAGATCCCACGCCTGGGCGGGATCGGTGGCCCTCGAGTAGTCGGGCATCGGCGTCCCGCTCAGCCCGGTCATGAAGACCCGGTAGATGTCGCGGGGCGTGCTCCCGCCCTTCAGGTGTCCCTTCGTCAGATCGTACGGAACGATCGGGTTGCCCCAGTCGTCCCGGAGCGTCATCGAGGCCGGGCCGTCGCCGTGCCCCTCGTCCCCGTGACACTTCGCGCACTCGTTCTCCTGGAAGACCGCCTTGCCCCGCTCGACGGACGCCTCCGTGAACGGCGTCTCGGGCGGGATCACGATCGCGGAGTCCGGCTGCTCCGTCTTCCAGCGCGCCGAGAACGTCTGGAGGTACGCGATCACGTCGAGCCGCGCCTTGTGCCCGATCTCGTACCAGGGCGGCATCGACGTTCCGTACACGCCGTCGCGGATCGTCTTGTCGATGTCCGAGACGAGCGGCAGGGAACCGGACGGCGTCGAGCGCCACTTGAAGACGCCCTGCCGGAAGTCCCGCGGCTTCACGGCGAGCCACTCCGCCGATTCGCCACGTCCGTCGCCGCGGGGTCCATGGCAGCTGTTGCAGTAGCGTTCGTACAGCACCTTCCCGCGCGCGGCGCTTCCGGGCACTTCGTCGGCTCGGGCCACCCCGCACGTCCATCCGAAGACCGCCAAGATCAAAAACCAGATCGCTTTCATCGTCATGGCTCCGGGTGAGGGGTCAGTAGCCGAAGTCGAAACCGGCGAACGCGGTCCGGAGGCGCAGGTCCGAGCCGTCGTCGGCGCCTCCCCGGATCCGCTCGTCGGAGTACTCCGCGTGGACCGCGAACTCGGCCCGCGAGCTGAAGTGGATCGTCCGCCGGACCCCGAGCGTCACCGCGTCCTCGTCGTTCAGCGACTTCGGATTCCCCGGAATGCCCTGCGTCTGGTTCCGGATGAGATCGTATCGGCCGAACGCGGTCAGCCAGAGCGTCGGCGTGTAGCCCAGCTCCAGGAACCCGCCCGAGAAGGTCGCGTCGCGCACCGCTCCGGGGATCAGTCCGGGGCTGTCCTCCCCGCGCGCGGCGACGATCGTCGCGTGCAGCGGCGTCGCTTCCGGTCCCATCCAGACGTGGCCCTCCACGCCGACCTTCGTGGCCCGCTTCAGGTCGCCGCCCGCCCCATCGATCGGCTCGCCGCCGCTCGTGAGCGACGTCGTGGGCCACGTCGAGTACGTGCCGAAGAAACCGAGGCGGGCGGACGAGACCACCCGACCCTCCCAGAGCCACTTGTGGGAGGCATGCGCGTAGATCCCGGGCGTGTCGAACGCGTTCCGCGAGCCGGGAGAATTCTGGACGTTGAAGATCGACAGGGCGACGCGATTGAAGCTCCCGCGATCGTGCCCCGTGTACTCGATCCCGCGCTCGTTCTCGGCGAGGTCGTACTCCGAGATCGAGCCCGGCGGGTGGTAGCCGTAGATCAGGTACCCCGTGTCGGTGAGGCTCCACGAGCGGTGCTCCGACCGCGGGAGATCCAGCTCGTGCTTCCCGAGCTTGAAGTTCAGCCAGCCGGAATTGTGGAGATTCTCGAACCGGATCCAGGCCGCTTCGAGCGTCACCCCTTCCGACGTCGTGAATCCGGTCGGGACCACGAGGAAGGAGACGTTTCGCGCCAGCGTGCCGGCGCTCAGGAGATCCAGCCCCACTTCGGAGAAGCCTCCCGACCCGAGCGTCTTCACGCCCTGGTCGGTCGTCTGATGGTTCGCCGAATCGTATTCGTAGTGCGGCGTGATCCGGATCGAGATGGGCCAGTAGGCGGGCGCGACCTTCGTGGGCGCGTCCTCGCCCAGCCCCATCTGGTATCCCCGATCCCGGAAGGCCCGGCCGAAATCGTTCAGCGTCGGCCAGGCTTCGTGGCACCCGGTGCACGCGAGCCCGTACTTCCTCGCGAACGCCGGGATGGCCCCGGCGTCGGGCACCCCGAGGCCGCTCGAGAGAAACACGGCACACAACGCGAGCGCGACGATTGGAATGCGACGTCTTCCCCGGCCGATCGTGGCGCCGTTCCGGGATACGGCGTGATCTCGCTTCATGGAGCAATCCCCTCCCGTGCACGTGGTGGAATGGATCCGCGGACCGCGACGGCACGACGTGCTACTTCTTGGTGGACGCGCCTCGGTGCGGCAGGGGGTACGTCTGATCGAGGCGGGTCGTCTTGCCGGCCTCGACGGTCACCTCGCGCGTGACGCTGCCGAGCGTGTCGTGCCAGATCTCGACCTTGTAGTGGCCCGGGGGGATGCCGGCGATGGAGTAGCCCCCGTCGGGACCGGTGATCGCGATGTAGGGATTCGACACCACCCAGATCCAGGCGCTCATCCAGTTGTGGACGTCGCAGGTGACCCGGATCGATTCGGGAGCGCTGAACTTGGCCAGCAGCATCTGCGGGACCGAAGGAATGTGCGCGAAGTTCACGGGGCGATTGCGCGCGGAATGCGTGTGCACGTTGTGGAGGACGCCGTCGAGGTTCCGCTCGTACACCGGGAAGCCGGCGGAGACGGCGATCACGTGCGGCTCGAACATGCAGCCCTGCTGGACGAGCGAGACGACGGGAAGATCCGTCGCCGCCCGCCCCTCGGTGATGTTCGTCAGGCGGACCACGGCGTACTGGATGCCGCCGCGGGCGGAGACCACGAGGTCATCCGACGCGATCGGGCCGTGCTTGCCGCAGATCGCGGCGTCGACGGTGGGATTGATCTCCTTGCGCGCCGGCGGCGTGCCCGCGTACGTGATCTGCCCGGAGATCGTGCCGCCGTTCGACACGACGACCACGTGATAGGCGGGCGGAGCGGCGGCGATGCTGGCGAGAAAGACGGCAACGAGCGCGACGAACCTGGTCATGCTGACCTCCGATGACAGGTGTGTCCCGCCCTACCGTGCGCTGGGAGCGCGGAAGGGCCCCAATGACCCCCCATGATCCACCGAGTCTGCACCGCGATCACGTCGCCTTCAAGCGAAAGCTCGCGACGCATCGGTTGGTACCGTCGCCGGCCCGACCGCCGGCGCGGGCGTCACGCGATTCGCGCGACGACGAGCGACGTCGGGCCCGGAAGAGCCAGGCGCTTCGCTTCCCCGAAGCCCGTCTCGCCGAGCCACGCGGCGTACTCCTCCCCGCGGTACGAGCTCCCTCCCGACGTGCCGACCAGCATGTTGAGCGCGAAGAGCGCCCCCGATCTCGGCGCCGTGCCGTCCTCGTTCAGGACGAAATCGTGGATGGCCACGCGGCCGCCCGGCGCGAGCGCCGCCCGCGCCTTCCGCAGCATGGCGCGGTTCTCGTCGGGGCTCAGCATGTGGCAGACCGCGGAGAAGAAGACGAGGTCGTAGCCCGAGCCGTACCGTTCGTCGCGGATGTCCCCCTCGCGCGCCGTGACCCGCTCCGCCAACCCCGCGGCCTCGACGTACCGGCGCGTCAGCGGGACGACGCGAGGCAGGTCGAGCACGTCGGCGTGGAGCCCCGGTACGGCCCGCGCGAACGCCATCGCGTACGCGCCCGACCCGCCGCCGACGTCGAGCGCCCGCTTCACGCCCGCGAGATCGAGCGCGCGCACGACCATCGGCGCGCGGAACGTCGCGGTCTTGTGCATGGCGGCGATGAACGGCTCGATCCAGTCGTCGTCGCGATCCTTCATGTCGGTGTGCGTCACCGGCGTTCCCTGGCGGACGCACTCCGTCAACGACGTCCATCGAGGCCAGAGGTTCACGACGTGACGGAGCGCGGCGCGCGAATCGTCGGGCGCGCCGGCGGAGAGGAAGCGCGCGGCCACGGGGCCGTTGGCGAATCGCCCGTCCCGTTTCACCAGGAGATCCATCGCGACCAGCGCGTTCAGGAGCCGTTCCGTCGCGCGCGGCTCGGCTCCGATGGCGTGCGCCACCGCGGCCGCGTCGGCGCCCGCGCCCACCGCCGTGAAGACGTCGAGCTCGATCGCGGTCAGGAGCGCCCGGCTCTCGCGGAACGCGTAGAGCGTCTGCTGGAGGTCGTCGGGGAGCACGCCCGCCTTCTCCCGAGCCTCGAGCCCCTGCATCCGCTTCCGGCCGTTCTCGTCGATCACGGCGCGCACCGCCGATTCGTTCCCGGTCCGGAGCCGCTCCACGGGGCGATGCTCCTGGAAGTGCTCGCGCACGATCTCGGGCACGTCCTCGGGGCGGACGCCGGAGTACCACGTGCCCTCCGGGTAGACCACCAGATTGGGCCCCCGGTCGCAGAGGCCGAGCGAGCCGCACGTCGTCACCTGCACGGTGGCGGCGAGGCCCTGCTTCGCGACCTCCCGTCGGAGGGCGTCGATCACACGGAGCGAGCCGTTGGCCGTGCAGGACGGCATCCCCTCCGGCTTCTTCTGGTCGCAAACGTAGACGTGGATCTGGAACGGTTCCATGGTCGTGTCCTTCGCGTGAGGGATCTCGCGGCGCCGGCCGTCGCGAGGGCCGGACGCTCGCTGGGGACTCGAGGGTCCGTCCGGACCCGCTCGCCCATCAATGGGACTTCGGAAGGATGGCCGGCGACGCGCCCGCCGCCGGGGCTCCGCGGCCGACGGTCGGGCGGCACGCCGAAGGCGAATCTCCCGGAGTCGCAACGCATTGCATCGCAACGCGATGTGCGTTCGTTGTGCCGCGGCGCCACGCGCGGACGTAGACTCGCGGTTGACGCGCGGTCGGACCGGTGACCGGTCGGCGCGGCCGCATTCCTCCCAGCCTGCGCCGATCCCTCGAAGGCCCATCCGTTCCCACGGGAATTCGCCCCGCGCGTCGGGATACGCACCCAGACCGACACCTGCGCCTTCAGGAGGCCCACATGAAATCGGCGGTTCGGTTCCTCGCGCTCAGCGCGCTCCTGTTCGTCCCGCTCTCCATCGCCCACGCCCAACCCGTGCTCGCTCCGATCTCGGACGTGACCGTGAACGCGGGCGACACGCTCGACGTGAACGTCGTCGCCGTGAGCCCGAGCGGCGAGTCGATCACGCTCACGGCGTCGCTGCCGTCTTTCGCCTCGCTCCAGGATCCGACGAGCGGGACGGGCAGCGTCGTCACCTCCCTGACCCTCGTGCCGCTCGACGCCGACGAGGGGACCCACGCCGCCAGCGTGACGGCGACGGCGGGCGACCAATCCGTCACGGAAGACTTCCAGATCACCGTGGCGGCCGCCGGGTCGGACGAGCCGCCCCGCGTGGCGGCGCCCGCCCTGGTCGTCGAATCCGAGGGGAATCCGATCGCGTTCGACGTCCACGCGAGCGACCCGGACGGCGACCCGATCACGTCGCTCACGGCCACCGGAACGCCCGGCGGCGCGTCGTTCACGACGAACACCGAATTCACGACCGGGACGTTCGCCTGGACCCCGGCAGCGGGTCAGGCGGGCGAGTACGACGTCGTCTTCGCGGCCTCGAACGCCCTGACGGATTCGGCCACGACGCACTTCTCCGTGACCCACACCAGCCTGGGGCCGGTCTCGATCGCTCCGATCGCCGACGTGTCGCTGGCCGAAGGGGACACGCTGCACGTCCCCGTCGGCGTGACCGATCCGGACAAGGAGCCGATCCAGGTCTGGGCGTCGCTCCCCTCCTTCGCGACGCTCGACGCGCCGACGTCGAGCGACACGACCGGGGTCGTCGAGACGACGATCACGATCGAGCCGGGCGACGCGACCGCCGGGACGTACGACGCCTCGGTGATGGCCGCCTCCGGAGGCGACACGACGTCCGTGTCGTTCCAGATCACGGTCACGGCGCCGCCGACGCTCGCGGCGGCCGCGACGCTGATCGAGCACTTCAATCCGCACATGAAGTTCCTCTGCTTCAAGGTCGTCCCGGTCGACAGCGCGTTCGACCTCCGCGACGTGTCGCTCTCGAGCATCACGCTCTCGTACGGGGACGGTTCGATCACGACCGTCCGCCCGACGCACCTCGCTACCGACTGCGAGGGGGATGGATCGGACTGCGAGACGTGCGACCAGGGTGACGACGCGGCCGCGACCCAGGTGGCGGCCACCGACACGCTCGGGTGCCCGGCGTCCCACATCATGGCCTGCTTCTCGATGAGCGATCTCCTCGGGCTCTTCGGGGACGCGCCGCTTCCGACGAGCCTCGCCGACGCGGTCATCGCCGGCGAGCTGACGGACGGGTCGAAGTTCTCGACCGCGGCGATCGGCGGCAAGCACGTCGCGGGCGAGGGGAAGGGACCGGGCCAGGGGCGCTTCTCGCTCCGCGTCCAGCCGAACCCGATGAACCCGAGCGCCGACATCGTGTTCACGATGAGCCGGACGGCCAGGGCCCGCGTCGCGATCTACGATCTCGCGGGGCGGCTCGTGCGGACGCTCCGGGACGGCGTGTTCGCCGCCGGAACGCACACGGTCACGTGGGACGGGACGAGCCGCGCGAAGGGACGCGTCGCGTCCGGCGTCTACTTCGTGAGCGTGGAATCCGACGGAGCGCGCTCGGTCCAGCGCGTGACGGTGCTCAAGTAACGGCGGGCCGTGGCCTCGGGATCGCCGTGAGGGTCGCGACGATCCCGACGGCCATGGCGGTGTCGCACCACGCGAACGGCACCCAGAGCCCGGGCATCGAGCCGGCGATCCGGTAGCCGAAGACGATCGCGACGTACGCGATCTTCGCGAGGAGGCTCACGACCAGGAGATCGCGATTCCGCTCCGGGGCCCGGGCGGCGAGCCAGAGCCCCACGCCCATCGAGAAGACGTACGCGGCGCCGAACTGGAGATAGGCGGGATGCTCGGGGAGCGTCACGCCGAACCGCGGGAGCACCGCGCGATACGCGACCAGGAAGATCGCGCCCAGCGCGAGGTCGTAGACCGCGCAGACGGTGAGGAACGGACGGACCCATCGCGGAAGCATCGGATTCCCTCCCTTCAGGCCGCGGCGGAGGAAGCTCCGCCGCGGAGCGAGCGGACGAACCGATCGCGCCTTCGATCCACGGCTTCCTGGCTGTAGAGCCGCTGCGAGAGCTCGAGCATGCCGCGCTCGAGCCGCTCGGGCGACATCCCGGACGGCACGAAGTTCACGTCGAAGAGCGTGCACCGCTCCCAGGCGCGCGGCTCGAGGAGCCGGCCCTCGCGCCGCAGCCGCTCGTACAGCGGCGTGCCCGGGAACGCCGTGAGCACCGTGATCTGCACCTCGTAGAGGCCGGTGCGCTCGACGAAGTCGACGACGGCGTCGAAGACCGACTCGTCCTGACCGTCGAGCCCGAGCACGAAGCATCCGTTCACCGTGACGCCCCGTGACTGGATCCGACGGACCGCCGCCTCGTACTCGAAGAACTTGCGATGCTTCCAGTCGTGGCGCAGCTCGACGCCGGCCAGCGCGGCCGGCACCGGGCTCTCGAAGCCGATCAGGAGCTGCCGGCATCCGCTCCCGGCCAGGAGGTCGAGGAGCGCCTCGTCCTCGGCGATCGAGATGTCGGTCTCGGCGAACCAGTGGACGTCCTCCTCGCGGAGCGCCCGGAGGAGCGCCTTCGAGTGCGCCCGGCCGACGAACGAGTTGTCGTCGGCAAGCTCGAGGAACGGATGCTCCCAGATCTCCTTGATCCGCCGGATCTCCGCGACGACCCGGGGCACCGGCTTCGTCTTGTAATGCGGCGTGAGGAGGATCGAGGAGGCGCAGAAGGAGCAGCGGTGCGGGCAGCCGCGCGACGTCTGGACCGTGAGGCGGTTGTAGCGCTCGGGATCGAGCAGCTCGTAGCGCGGCATCGGCGCGTCGGCGAGGTCGAATTCGGGCTCGCCGGGCTCGGTCCGATACTCCGGCCGGAGCCGTCCTTTCCGGAAGTCGGCGACGACGCGCGGCCAGAGCGGCTCGCCCTCGCCGATCACGGGAATGGCGCCGTGGGCCTTCGCCTCCTCCGGAAGCACGGTCACGTGGAGTCCGCCCATCACGACGGGGATGCCCCGGGCCACGTACGCGTCGGCGACGCGGTACGCGTCCCCCATCTGCGCGGTGTACGAGGAGATCGCGACCAGGTCGTAGCCGGGGAGCGGCGCCGGCGTGGTCCGGAGATCGTCGATCTCCCGGTACTCGACCTCGAGGTCGGGCGGCGTCAGCGCCGCGAGCGTGAGGAGCCCGAGACTCGGGAGGGACGCGACGATCTTCCGCCGCTCCACGAATCCCGGCAGGGTGAGGCCGGCGTTCATCAATTCGGGATTCACCGCGCGAATCCCGCTCAGAGCGATCATTCCGATCTTCATGGCCGTACGAGCCCCCATGCGGCGAGCGCCGTGCCCACGAGCACGCTCACGACCGGCACCCCGAAGAGGAGATGGAACCCGCGGCGCCACGCCATGAGCCCGCAACAGAGCGGCATCGTCACCGCTCCCGCCACGATCGCCCACGACGCGGTCGCGAGACCCGCCGGTGGTAGCCGCATGCGAGCGGCGCTCAGCGCGAAGAAGAGGTTGAGGAATCCGAGCCCGAGGAAGGAGATGTGCCCGAGGCGGAGGAGACGCCGACGGTGCGATCCGTAGCCCCCGAGGAAGTCGTCCCGCTGGAAGCCCAGCCCGAGCCCCAGCCCCGAGAGGACGCCGGCCACGATCCAGATCCAGCCGAGGGATTCGTTGGGCGCCATGGCGTCGAGCGCGCCTCCAGAGGGAGCCGTTCGGGGGGCAGGTGCTTCCGGTGATCCTGCGAGGGGTGCTTCGAACCTAGCGGGGGGCCCGGGGGCCGGGAAGTGGGACGGAAGGATACCCGGGACCGGAGATCCCCGAGAGCGCGCGCCCCTCGCGGCGGATCCGGTCGAGGACCAGGAGGGCGTTCGCGAGGCCGGCGACGAGCGCCGTCCTCCACGCTCCGAAGAGGAGCGGGAGCGCGAGAACCTCCAGCGTCACGGCGAGATAGCTCGGGTGCGCCAGACACCGGTAGACGCCGCGGCGGACGAGCGGCTCGCCGGGCACGACCATGATCCGGGCGCTCCAGCGGTCGCCGAGGGCCCGCATCGACGCGAACCGGAGCCATTCCGCGACGATCCAGAGCGCGAGCCAGAGTGGCCAGAGCCCGCCCGGCCGGGCGCCCGCCCCGATCACCTCGGCCACGAGCGCGAGCGGGAGGAGGGCGTGGAGCGCGGCGAAGAGCGTGAGCCGGCTCCCGGCGACCTCCACGCCGCCGCGGCGGCGCATGGCCGCCTCGTTGCGCCGCGACAGGATGACCTCCCGAGCCCGGGACGCCGCGAGGACCGCGATCGCCGCGGCGAGGGGAGCCACGGGGACGCCGGCCGGCACGTGCGGCACGGGAGCTACCCCTCCACGCTCCGGAGGAGCACGTACTCCGCGGAGAAGCCGGGGCCCAGCGCGGTGAGGAGGGCGGTCTCGCCGGGCGCGATCGTGCCCGACTCGAGGAACCGCTCCAGAACGAAGAGACAGGTCGGCGAGGACATGTTGCCCCGCTCCCGCAGGACGTCGCGCGCGTGGCGGAACGCGTGCTCGGGAACGGAGAGCGCCTCCTGGTACGCCCGAAGGACCTTCATCCCCCCGGGATGCGAAACGACGTGGTCCACCTGCGCGAGCGTCAGCCCGCGCGACGCGAGGAACCGCTCGACGCTCTCTCGCGCCCAGCGCCGGACGATCGTCGGGATGTCGCGGGAGAAGACGACGTGGAGCCCGTCTCCGTCCACCTCCCACCCCATCACGTCCAGGGTGTTCGGCCAGAGCGTGCTCCCGCTCCCCTCGACGACGAGGCGCGCGGCCGCGCCCGATCCGTTCCGCCCCGCGTGCCCGTCGGCCCCGGACGTGGAGACGATCGCCGCCGCGGCGCCGTCGGCGAAGATCGATGCCGCGACGAGGTTCCGCTTCGACCGCTCGCGCCGCTGGAACGCCAGGCTGCAGAGCTCGAGCGCCACGACCAGGACGCGGGAGCCGGGCGCGGCGAGCGCGAACTCGCGCGCTCGCGCGAGGCCCGCGGCGCCGCCCGCGCATCCGAGCCCCCAGATCGGCGTGCGGCGGACGTCGCGCCGGAAGCCGAGCCGGTTCGCGAGCGAGGCGTCGAGGCTCGGCGTCGAGACGCCGGTCGAGGAGACGAAGACCACGTGGTCCACGTCCTCGGGCGCGATCGCGGCCCGGTCGAGCGCGGCGACGATCGCGGCGGCCGAGAGGTCGAGCCCGTGCTCGAGGTACAGGTCGTTCCGCTCCCCGAACGTGTGCTCCTCGGCGTACCACGCGAGCGGCATGCAGACGCGGCGCGTCTCGATCCCTGCGTTGTCGAAGACGGTGAGGAGCCGATCCCAGTCCGCCTCCTCCCCGTCGCGCGCGAGCGGCCCGGCCACGGCGGGGATCGCGGCTCCCGCGAGCGCGCCCGCCCCGGACGGCCGCCCGGCCCCCACGCCCACGCCGGCGGGAGCGAACAGCTCGGCCAGGAGAGAGCGCGCGGCCTCCTGGTCCACGACGTGTGGAGGCACCGCCGTCGCGACCGAACGGATCCGCGGATGGGTCACGGGACCACCACGAGCGTGCCCCGCATCCCCTTCTTGGCGTGATGGTCCACGTGGCAGAAGAACTCGAACTCGCCCGTCTGCTCCGGCGTGAAGCGCACGACGTGGGTCCGCTTCGGCCCGACGCCCTTGCTGATCGAAAGGCTCGAGTCGGCGATCGTGAAGTTGTGGGGCACGAAGAGGGAGCTGTCGTGCAGCGTCAGCTCCACGGGATGCGCCGCGTGGACGACGATCCGGCTCGGCTCGAAGTAGAAGGAATGGAGGTTCACCCGGACGCGCTGCACGCCCGCGGCGTCGGGCGACGCCTGGTAGATCGTCTCCGGGCGGGGCCCTCCCCCGGCGCAGCCGGCGCACGCGACGAGGCCCGCGAGGAGCAGGGCGAAGAGAGCCGGGGCCGGAATCCGCGTTGCGCGAGCGTCGAACATGTCGCCTCCGAGTAGAGTGTGGCGGGTCGGAAGATAGTACGACGACGGGGCCCGCCGGTGACCAGGGGAGTTGCCGGGGGTCGCCGCCTACCCCTCGCTCCGCTGGGCCGCCTCCACGACGCCCAGGGTCGCGAGGTGGACGACGTCCTCCACGCTCGCCCCGTACTGGAGCAGGTGCACGGGGAGCCTCGTCCCCGTCAGGATCGGCCCGACGGACACGACCTTGCCCAGCCGATGCAGGAGCTGCAAGGCCAGGTTGCCGGAATGGAGGTCCGGAAAGACCAGCACGTTCGCGTCCTGGTCGAGCGACGAGAACGGGAAGTACTCGCGCCGCAGCGACCGGTCCAGCGCCGTGGCGAGCTGCATCTCTCCGTCGAGCGTCAGCTCGGGCGCCCGCTCCTTGGCGATCTCCGTGGCGCGCCGCACCCGGCGCGCGACCGGATGCTCCACGCTCCCGAAGTTCGAGAAGGAGAGCATCGCGACCCGTGGCTCGACGCCGAGCGACCGGGCGGTGCGCGCGGTCAGGAGCGCGATCTCGGCCAGGTCCTCGGCGCCCGGATCGATGTTCACGGCGCAGTCGGCGAGGAAGATCACGTCGTGGGGCAGGAGCACCATGGTGGCGCTCGCGATTCGGTGGATCCCCTCGGCGGGACCGACGACGTCCAGGACGAGGCGCAGCGAATCGGCGTAGTGCGTCGAGAAGCCGCCGATCATGACATCGGCGTCCCCGGCGTGGACCATGAGGGCCGCGAAGTAGTCCCGCTGGCGGAGGCGCTCGCGCGCGCGGTCCCGGATGACGCCGCGCCGGCCGCGCATGCGGAAATACGCTTCCGCATACGCGTCGAGACGCGGGCTCAGCGCGGGATCGGTCACGTGCACGCCGCTCAGGTCGAGGCGGAGCGCTTCGGCCGTTCGACGGACCTCCGCTTCGTTTCCGAGGACGATCGGACTCGCGATCCCTTCGTCGAGGAGGATGCCGCACGCGCGGAGGACCGTCGCGCTCGCTCCCTCCGAGAAGACGACGCGAAGCGGTCGCTGGCGGGCGCGAAGGATGAGGCCGCGAAGCGTCTCCCGCCCGGTCCCGATCCGGACCGCCAGACGCTCCTCGTACGCCTCGGCCTCGACCGGCTGGCGCGCGACGCCGTCGGCCGCGGCCTGCGCCGCCACGGCCGCCGACTCGCGCACCAGAATCCGCGGATCGATCGGCTTGGGGAGCAGATACTCCGGACCGAAGTGGAACCGCTCGTTCCCGTAGGCGCGCTCCACCTCTTCGACCACGTCCTCCCGCGCCAGATCGGCGAGCGCCTTCGCCGCCGCGAGGAGCATTCCCTGGGTGATGCGGGTGGCATGGACGTCGAGCGCGCCGCGGAAGACGTAGGGGAAGCTGAGCGAATCGAGCACGGCGTTCGGGAACTGATCGAACGCGGTCGCGACGATCGCGTCTCGCCGGCTTCCCTTGGCCTCCTCGTACGAGATCTCCGGGTCCGGAAACGCCAGCGCGAGCACGATCGGGCTCCGCGCCATGGAGCGCACCATCTCCGGCGTCAGGACCCCGCCCGCCGAGGCGCCGAGGAAGACGTCGGCGCCGCGGACGCCCGCGGCGACGTCGCGCTCCGGGAGATTCCGCGCGAACGCGCGCTGGAAGTCGTTGAGATCGTCGCGGTCGGGGTGGAGGAGCCCTCCGGCGTCGTAGACGAGCAGGTTCTGGGGCGCGATGCCCATGGCGAGGAGGAGCCTCGCGCACCCGATCCCCAGGGTGCCGGCGCCGCAGAGGACGACCCGCACGTCGCCCGCACCCTTCTCGACCAGGTCGAGCGCGTTGGTGAGCGCCGCCGCGGCCACGACGGCGCTGCTGTACAGGTTCTCGTGAAAGACCGGGATCTCGAGCGTCTCGCTCAGCCGATCGTAGATCCACAGCCCGTCGGGCGCGCGAACGTCCTTGATGTTGATCCCTCCGAAGCTCGGCTCCAGCCGGGCCACGGTCTCGACGAACCGCTCGGGATCGGCCGCGTCGATCTCGAGATCGTAGACGTCGATGTCGGCGAGGCGCTTCATGAGGACCGCGACGCCTTCCTGCATCGGTTTCGCCGCCACGGGGCCGATTCCCCCGAGGCCGGGCACGGCCGTTCCGTTCGTCACGACGGCCACGAGGTTGCCGCGCGCCGTGTAGCGGAACGCGAGCTCGGGATCGCGCGCGATCTCCGCCGCGGGGAACGAGGCTCCGGGCAGGTACGCGAGGCGCATCTCACGCGGGGTCAGGCACGGCGTGGTCGGGCGAAGCTCGATCTTCCCGGGCCGGTCGGCCGCGTGGTACTCGAGGGCATCTTCACGTCGGATCAAGGTCCCACCTCCTCCTGCCCGCGAAGGGCGGCGACCGGGCGCGCCTGGAGGATCCAGAGCGTCTGCCCTTCGATCGCGAATTCGATGTCGAGCGGATGACCGAACGCCTCCTCCAAGCGGAGGCTCGTGGTGACGAGGTCGTGGAGCTCCGTGTACTCCAGCACCGGGCGCAGCCGCTGGTGGTGGAGGCAGGCCACCCGGGTCGTGCCGTGGCCCGCGACGCGGTCGAAGACGATCCGCTCGCGCTTGTCGGCCGTGACGTAGCGGAATCGGACCGCCTCCTCGGGGCCGGGCCGGTCCTTCTCCACGATGATCCGATCCGCGGCGACCGTGCCGGAGACCACCCCTTCCCCCAGGCCGAGGCCGGCGTTGACGACGAGCTCGTCGAGCGCCCCGTCCGCGAGGTTCACGGTCTGGAGCACGCCGGAGGCACGCGCGTCGACGACACGCTGCACGATGACTCCGCCTCCGACCGCGGCCGCTCCGAGCCCGAAGCGCGCGCGGTTCTGGATGGCCCGCTCGGTCCAGAGACCGCTCCACGCGCGCCTTAGACACGCGACGACGCCCTCCTCGCCCGTGACGAAGAGGAAGGTATCGAACTCGCCCGCGCGCGCGGTCGCCTCGGTATCCTCCTCCCACGCCGAGGAGCGGACCGCCACGTAGCGGGCCTCCAGTCGCCGGTACGACCCGACCACGGCCTCCCGGAGCGCGCCGGAGAGCGGCGCGTGGTCCCAGAGGAGCCGGATCCGAGCCGACTTCCACGCCTCCGTCCGGCCCGGCGACGCCAGCACCCTCTCGATCGCATCGCGGAGGCTCATCGCCGAAGGCACATCGTCCCACGGCGGGCCCGCCGCCGCCGATGCCACGACGGCCGGATCGACCTGAGCTTCCAGGGCTTCCACGAACGCGCGGTGGGTGACCGCGAACCACGGCGGCACCCTCGGTCGATCGAGGAGTCGGTCGACTTCCGCGAGGTTCGCGGCCTTCCATCCGATGAGCGCGGCGCACGCGGCGCCGGCCTCGTCGTGGGCGATGACCCTCCGATCGGCGAGCCGGATCCGTGTCGCGTCGTCCCGGGCCTCGACCCGTTCGCGCAGATGTCGCACCGCGTCCCGCTCGGCAGGACGGGTGCCGAGCGCGTCGTCGAGACGCTCGAGACGGCGTACCACGTACCGTAGACGGCTCAGGGTCCGTGCGCGCGCCCCGCCGTCGCCGTCTCCGTCGGGTGTCCCGGCCAGATCGCGCGCCGCGCGCGCGGTCTCGATGCGCATTTCGTGGAGCCGCGTGCGAGCCGCCGACGCGGCTTCGTCGGACGATTCTACGTCGCGGGGTTCGGTCGCCCCGCGCCCGCATGCCCGAAGCGCGGACCGTAGATCGTCGAGCGCCGAGCCGAGGCGGCGCGCCTCGAATCGCAGGGACAGCACCTCGTCCAGGGAGCGCGCGCGGGACATCCTGCTCCCGGCGCGCTCGGCCGCGATCCGATGCTTCCGGGAGAGGCCCTCGGCCGCGTGGGACAGCGACTCGCGAGCGGCGCCGGCGACCCGCTCGTTCGAGAGCACGACGCGGAGGAGGGTCGCCCGATCCCGGCCGTCGCTCCCGCGGTACGCTTCACCGAGCAGGATCTGCTCGACGGCGAGACGGGCCAATGCAGGCACCGTCAGCCGCGCCAGGAGGCGCTGCATCTGGTGATCCGCTCGGAGGCGCCATCCCCGTGCCTCGAGGCGGTCCGCTTCGTCGTGCGCCGCCTCGAGACGCCGGGCCGATTCCTCGGCGAGGCGAACCCGGTCGAACAGGGCCCGCGTCTCCTGGTCCTGGCCGAGGATGCGCAGGACGCCGGCGTCCGCGTCGACCACCAGCACGTCCCCTTCGCAGAGCGGGTGCTCCCGGTCGCGAACGTCCCGGCGCACGGTGACGCGCCACGGTCCGTGCCGGCGGATCTCCTCCGTGTACGCGCCTACCCGGACGATCAGGCGGCGAGGCCCTCCCGGGGGCTCGTCCCACCGGCCGGGGACGACCAGGGCCGGCTTTCGGAACTGGGTCGCGATGAGCGCCGCATGGCTCAGCGTGCTCCCGCCCGTGGTCACGACGCCTACGGCGTGGAGTAGCTGCGGCGAGTCCTCGGGGCGGAGGGCGGGCGCCACGATGACCGCCCCGTCGTGCCGCACGGAGGCCGGGTCGGCCGCCCCGAACACGGCGATGCCCGCGGCCGTTCCGGGCGAGACGCGCAGCCCTTCCACGACCTGTTCGCCCCGGACGGGTGCCATCGCGACCACCGGACCGCTCCGCTCGAGAACCGCCACGAGCTCGGCCGCATCGCGAAGCCCCGAGCCCGCCGGGGAGACTCCTCCGGGCAGGAGATAGCGATTCCGCCGGAGCAGGGCCACGAGCGCCGCGACATCCACGCTCCCGTTCCGCTCCCAGGGTGCGTCCGGACCGGCGCGTCGGCGGCAGAGCGCGGCACCGGGTGCGAACATCGCGAGGCGCACCGTGCCGGCCGGATCACGCAGGACGTAGAGTCCGATCCGCCCGCCGCGCAGCGCGACCGGCGATCGCTGCACTTCGTACCCACTCACGCTTCCCGTCGTCCGGAAGTGGAGCGTTCGTTCGAGTGGAGCGACCACCCTCGCCATGGACGCGGCCGCCGCGAGTCGTTCGCCGCCCGCATCGAGCAGATCCGCGAACACCTCCGCCTCGTGCTCGTCGCCGTAGCAGTCCGCGGAGCGACGCGTGTATCCGCGCGGGCTCGGGGCGATCTGACCGCGCGCGACGGCGTCGCGGATCGGACGAAGCACCTGTTGCTCGAGCCAGAGCTGCCCCGCCGCTTCCATGCCGTACTCGGGGACCGTCGGTGGATCGAGGCCGAGACCCGAGAGCGCCGCGACGAGACCGGCCGCGAGCCCGGCCGGCAGCGGGGTGCTCAGCGGATCCCGGTACTCCCCCTGACCGGACCACGTCGCCTCGGCCTCCGGAGCGGGGCCGGCCGGCGCGGGGATTCGAATGCCGCGCCGATCACGCGTGAGGACCTCCGCCGTCGGCACGATCCCCCACCGCGCGAACCGTTCGGCCCACGCCTCCGTCACCCGAAGGCGGCTCTCCTCGCTCAGGCGGAGATCGCCGATCACCCAGTCCAGGTCCATGAGATACGGCAGGAGGCGGAGAAGCGCCTCGGCCTTCTCGCAGAGCACCTCCAGATCGAGCGTCCGTTCCTTGTCGTAACGGGCGTGGACGCGCGTGACCCGCACCTCGACGTCGAAGTCGAGCCGACGCAGGAATACCTGCAGCGCGTCGAGATTCAGATTCGGGTGGTCCGCGAGCACGTTCTTGCTCACTCCGTAGTACTCGAGGTCGACCATGCCGCCTTGGAGCGGCGGCGCGAAATCGACTCGGAGGAAGACCGGGTGGCTTCCGAACGAAGCGAAATAGTGCACCTCGTTGCCGTAGCAGAAGACGCGAACGTCCGGAAACGCCTCCACGCCGTAGAGGAGATGGCCGACCCATGCGTCCGCGAGCGCGGCGACCGGGTAGGGAACCCCGGGGGAGGTGTCGGGGACGTCGCCGCGACCGGAATCCCGGCGCTCTTCTCCCTCGAAGTCCGCGTAGCGGATCCTCCGCAGCACGCGCGCCACGCGGCCCCGCGTGACCAGCGCGAGCCCCACGCGTCGATTCGTCGCGCGCCCCCCCTCGACCAGTCCGAATCCGAGCGCGAGCCCCCGTTGATGGAGATAGCGCTTGAGGCCGTGCAGCGTGCGGATGTCTCCCGGAGAGGCCGGATCCTCGAACATCTGCACCAGCCGCGTCAGGTCGGGGGAGAGCTGCGGACGGGCGCCCTCGGAGCCGAGCAGCGACACGATCCGCCCGCGAAGGTCGCGGTAGACGCCCGCGACGCTCTCGCACTCCCGGGTGGACGTCGAGAACAAGGCCGTGAAGTCGCCCACGAGTCGATCCATGCGCTCGAGGATCCGCGCCACGCGTTCCCTCGTGAGCGGCGCGAGATCGAGCAGATCGTTCAGCGCCTCCGCGTGCGTCAGGTTGTACGCGCGGAACCGAGACACCGGATCCGCGGCATCGGGGCCGGCGCGTGCGTCGGCGCCGTTGCGGTCCCGCGCGCCCTCCCCCGCAGCCTCGTCCGGCGCGTCCGGGTCGACCGCGTCCCCGCCGTGGGCGACGACGAGCAGGTGCTCGCCCGCGCGGCGGGCGCCCTCCTCCCTCTCGAGCAGCGGAGCGACCGCGGAATCGACCCAGAGCGGCGGCGCCCCGCCGACGCGCACCCCGACCATCGGCTTCACCTCGATTCCCAGGTTCACGTTCCCCCATCCAAGCGCGGCGATCACGTCCCGGAGGATCGGCTCCCCGCAGATGGATTCGGCCCGGCGCAGCGACTCGAGGGACGGCGGCGACGCCCCGGGCGCGCCGGCGAGGAGCGCGAGCAGGTCGAGATGGGTCGCCCGTGTGTAGCGGAGATACCGATCGAGGAACGCGTGCGCGTCGGCTCCGAGGAGGGCCCGTGCCACGTCCGCCACCGCGACGTCGCCGTCCTGGTCCAGGATGCGCGCCGCCAGACGGCGCCGACACCAGGGGCCCGTCCCGAGATAGAGCGCCAGAACCGGGTCGGGCGGCTCCCGAGTCGCCGAACGCAGGATGCGGCCGATCAGGCGGAGCGCCCGCTCGGTGCGATACGGGCTCCCCTCGGGTTCCGCGAGTGCCGCCCATTGGGCGATGGCGGAGTCGGCTACGGCCACCCCCGACTCGCAGCGCCGCGCCGCGACGTCCAGTGCGGCGAGCACGTGCGCCTCTCCGCGGGCCGCGAAGAGACCGGCGAGTAAGGGCCAGGGATCCTCGGCCCGGTCGGCCGTCTCGAGGAGGAGGGTCGCGACCGGTTCGATCACGGAGTCGGATCGCCGGGAGAGGTGGCGGCCCAGCGAGCGAAGGAGGGGCTCGGCCTCGTCGAGCCCCGGAAGCGCCCCGATCTGCTCTCGGAGCAGGGCGCAGTCCTCCGCCACCCGCTCCCGATTTCCGAGGGCGAGGTCGAGCTCGGCGCCGATCGCCCGCACGCGATCGGAGATCGAGAGGGTGGTGGTCATGCTACGCTCCGCGAGGGGGATTCGGGAATCCCCGCGCCACTTCCAGGCTACCGCCTCGGCGGCACGGCCGCCGTGGTACGAAAGTCGCCGGCGCGGGACCCGTTCCCCGCCCGCTCTCCGAGTGACGCCCGGTGCGCGCGTCGCTTCGGGGGGGTTGCGCCCCCCGGATGGGAGTAGAATGCCCCCATGGAACTCGCGACCTTCCAGCAGCAGGATCGCCTCCGCTACGCCGCGGTCCTGGTCGAGCTGCGGGACCTCCAGCGAGCCGAGCTCGAGGTCGCGGCGATCCTCGAGGAGACCCCCGAGCTGATCGAGGCGCTCAGCCTCTTCACCAAGATCAAGCACATGCGCGGCCAGCTCTCGCTCGCGGTCGCCTGCTCGGCGCAGCTCCAATCCCAGAAGACGGGCGGCGGCGAGCAGGCGCGGATGCACCTCGAGTCGATGCTCCACATGGCGCAGGACCCGGTGCACGGCGCGGGAGAGTTCCTCGCGATGGGCCGGTTCCAACTGGTCAAGAAGCCGACCGCGTACCTCGAGCTGGAAGAGGCGTTCCGGCAGTTCGTGAGCCGGCGGCCGACGGAAGCCGGGGCGATCTGCCGGCGGGTCGCCGCGCGGTACAAGGAGCGCGACCCCGAGGTCTACAAGCTCGCCGTGCTGGCCGAGGCGTGGATCCACGAGCTGACCGGCCAGCTCCCGCAGGCCTGCGAGATCCTCGAGCGGCTGGGTCTCGAGCGGGGCTACGAGACCGACCTCGACCGGCTGATGGCGCTGGTGCCGGTGTACGAGCGGCTCGGAACCCGGTCGAGCCTCGGCGCCGCGGTCAACATCTGCCGCTACCTGCTCGACGGGCCGGACGGCGCCACCGCCTTGGGGCGGCTCGCCGTGCTGCACCATCGCCTGGGCGAGCCGGACAAGGCCGCGGAATACGAGCGCCGGCAGCTCGCCGCGTACCGCCGCGCGATGCACCGCGTCGGGTTCGACGACCTGCTCGCCGTCGGCTCGCGGCACTACATCCCGATCGAGCGGCTGCGCGAGATCGGGGTCCCCGACCGGGTGACGCCTCCGGACGCCGCCCGGCGCGAGATCGCGCTCGCCCACGCGATCCGAGGCGACATCACCGAGGCGCGGCGGGGCTTCTCGGTCGCGCCCGAGACGCTGGACCTCAAGTACCTGGCGAACCTCGACGCGCTGGGCGACGGCGAAGCCCGCCCCGCGGAGGCGGCGGAACGCTACCTTCGCGTGCTTCGGGCCGATCCGTGGGATCTCGACGTCATCGCGTGGCTGCTCGAGCGGCACGGCGCCGAGGCCTCCGAGGAGATCGCGGACGCGTTCCGGGAGCCGGCCGTGCTCGCCGCGTCGCTCCAGGCGCTCGAGCGGGCGGTGCACGACGAGCCGATGGATCACCGGCTCTGGAGGCAGCTCTCGGTGCTCTTCCGGATCATGGGGCGCGGACTCGACCAGGAGCGCCAGTTCGCGGAGCGCGCGGACGCGCTCGAACGGACGGCGCGCGAGCGGGCCGAGGCGATCGGGCGCGTGCAGTCGGCCGCGACCTATCGCTTCGCGGGCACGGTCCACGGCCTGATCCACGAGATCTGGGCGATCCGGGAGCCGGCGTCCGGCCAGGGCGGGGCCCTCCGGCGCGACGACATCCTCGGCAACCTGACGCCCGAGATGAGGGATTGCGTCCGGAACACGTTCGTCGCGGTCCGCGAGTACGCCCAGGCGAGGTACCCGCACCTGACGCACGGCATCATGGACTTCAATTACGGGTACAAGGTGACGAAGGAGGACGAGCCCTCCGGCGGCACCTCCGCCGGGCTCCCGACGGCGATGGCGTTCCTCTCGCAGTTCCTCCAGAAGCCGATCCGGCAGGACGTCGCGCTCACCGGACTCCTCGTGACCGACGCGCACGACGTGCTCACCGTGCGCACCGTCGGCGACATCGATCAGAAGGTGAACGCCGCGTACTACCGGAATCTCGCGATGATCGTCGTCCCCACCGGCAACCGCCCGCTCCTCGAAGGGAGCGGACTCGTGCCCCCCGGCATCCAGGCGGAGATCGTGCGATACGCCTCCGACCTGAACGACGCCGTCCGGCTGGTCTTCGGGGACGACGTGCTCCTGTAGCCCCCACCCCGGAACCATCGCAAGGCGACGGGGGCGCGCCCGAAGGCACGCCCCCGCGTGTTCGAGGGTCTTCGCTCCCGGCGATCGTGGCACCGATCGCGCGGGTCTCCCCTAGTACGTCACGAAGGGGAAGGTCTCACGGATCCGGAGCGGATCCAGCGCCCTCGCCTCGAGCAGCTTCAGCTCGAGCGGATCATACGCCGAGTGAAGCAGGCCGCCGCCGAAGCCCGTCCACGGCGTGGGCACCCAGTTGGGGGTGAGGCCCGTCGTCGGGATCGGGGGGATCATCGGGTTCACGACCGGGGTCGTGTACGGCGTGGGGAAGTTGATGAACGGATTCACGAACGGCGACACCGGCGTGTGGGAGAGCCCGAGCGGGCCGGTGAACGGCGAGATCGGAGGGATCATGCCGAGCGGCGGAATCGGGTACGTCGGGACCGACGGATATCCGAGGGTCGGGATGGTGCCGAACGGATTCATCATCGGCGTGGGCACCCCCGTATGCCCGAGGCCATGCACCGAGAGGCGGACCTGGCTCAGGGCGTCGATCGTCTGGTTGATGCGATCGTTGAGGATCTGGAGTTTCCGAACATCGACCTTCGCTTCCATGGATTCCTCCTCGTTCTTCTTGAGGACCCGGCGATCCTGCCGGGTTGCGGCGCCGGCCCCCACGGGCCGCGCCTTCTGCTTCGAGTTCCGGGCCATGACGCTCTCCGATCAACCGACCGCGACGGTCTTGACCTCCACGATCTCGGCTTCCTTCGGAATTCGAAGCTCCAGCACCCCATGGTTCATCTCGGCCTTCAACTGCTCGACCTGCGCCCCATGGGGCAGCGGCATCACCCGGCGGAACTTGCCGTACGGATGCTCCGCGTACCGGAGTTTCGGGCTGTCCCCGTCCTCGACGGGCTGAAGGAGACGGCTCCCGGAAATCTCGAGCATGCCGCGGCTCACGGTCACGTTCACCTGGTCACGCTTCACGCCCGGCAAGTCGACGAGAACTCGAACCTCCGTGCGTCCCTCCCACAACGCGATCTGAGGCTTCCACTCCGCCTCCATCGGCTTCGCGGAGAACTGCGTGAGCGTCTCGATCAGGCGATCGACCTGCTCCTGCACGTGCTCTTCGGGCACCTTCTCGGGCGGAATGGTCGCGTAGGGCTTGTCTTCCAGCGTGGGCGCTTCCTGGCCGGTGACGGACTGATAGAGCCGCTCCACCTGCTCGATGACGGCATCGATACTCTGGGTTTCGCTCATGGTGATCCTCCCGATCATTCGATCTGGTCTTCGGACTCCTCGCCCTCCCGCGCCAGGGCGAAGCCCAAGAGCCTCGACGCGACGGATTCGATGACCTGGGCGAGCTCGGCCTCGCGCAGGCGGTCGGCGGGCTCGGGCCTCGGAGCTTCGAGAAGGGCGGTCGGCGGGGTGGCGCGGGCCGGCGCCTCCAGGGGTGGGTCCTGCCGCGTGCGCGGGGCGCTCATGGGTGCTCCTTCGGCTGTACCGGTGGGGCCCATCGGATGGGAGATCTGCGGTGAGGTAACACGGTCGCATTTTCCATGCCCGGGGAGGCGCGGGGAGAAGGGGCCGCCCCCGGCGGCGCGCGAGGGGAAGCCGGCGCGCGGAGCATCGGCGCGCGGAGCGGATAATCGGGAGGGGCGTGACGGATCGGACACGGCGGCCGCCGTCGCGGCGAGCGTGGCGGCCGCGGGCAGCGCGCCCCGCCGCCGCCGCCGGTGTCATGACACCTGCCGCGACCGGCACGTGGCGCGCCCGGCGGGTCCCGTGTCAGCGGCGCAAACGAATGCGCCCGGACGGCGGGTAGACCGCCCGGGCGCGATTCAAGTCAACCGGATCGACTCGTTACGGAAGGTTGTTGTACGCCTGCATATCCGCCAAGCCCTTCTGGAGCAGCGCCTTCGCGTAGTCGTAGTTGTGGACGCCCATGCTCTTGTCCTCATGGGCGACGTAGAGCCAGTTCCAGAGCGCCTTGGCCGGGAGCTCGGGAGCCGACGTCACGACCGGATGGCCATCGGGCGAGTTCTCGTTGATCAGCCCCGCTTGCAGCAGCTCCGCTCCCAAGGAGTCGGAGAGGGCGGCGATCTCGGTCTGCACGCCGTCGATGTCGAAGTTCGTGGCGCCCGGGTGGCACTTCTGGCACGTCGTGACCGACGGCTCGAAGTGGTGATCGAGGCCCGAGCCCATGTGGCACTGGACGCACGTGTTCGTCACGGCCCCGTAGTGGCCGCTCACCGGTCCCGTGACCCCCGCGCCCGCGACGCCGAGGAGCATGGCGCTCTGCGGCCCGTGGTGCGGTCCCCAATGCGACGAGATCCCGGTGATCGTCCCGTTGACCGCCACCGGAGCGTCGCGCCGCGGCTGATGGCAGTTGACGCACAGGTTCCCCTCGCCACCGTTGAACGAGGAGCCGGATACCGCGTAGAGCTGCACCGGCGTGTCCGTCCGGAGCGCGAAGTCCTGCATCGTGTAGGTGCTGTGGATCATGTGGCACGCACGGCAGTCCTGGCGCGTGGGATCCGGGTCGCCTTCGGTCACCTGGTCCGGATTCAGCCCTTCCGCGATCCGCAGTGCGAACCCGTTACCGGAGTGACATCCAGCGCAGTCGGCGCTCGTTCCGCGGAGATAGGCCGTTCCCGTCCCGTGGACCGACTCGGCCCACTCCGTCTCCTTCCCTGTGATCAGGTTGCTCTGATTGTGGCATTGCGCGCACGTCAACGGCTGCGATGCCGATTCGACGCGCGTGATCTTACGATCGCATGCCGACAGCGTGAGCGCCGCCGCCGCCAGGATCGCAAGCGCGATGACCAGTTTGATCCTCACCATCGCCGTTCCCTCCCCAGAGTGATCCGGTTGACTTCCCTTCTTGCTTCTCCTGCTTCTCATCGCAACTTCAGGTTGTACACGAGGTTGAATCGCACGACGTTCGCCGTGTAGTACCGGTCGAGCAGGATGTAGTCGTCGTAGTTGTAGACGTTGTACTGGACCTCCACCGCGTAGTCCTTGAAGACCTGGTACGCGCCCTCGGCGAACACGGACGACTTCTCGATGTTCAGGTCGCGCTTGATGTCCATGTACGTGACGCCGCCGGCGAGCCGCAGGTTCTTCACGCGCGTGAACTCCGCGCGCCCGGTGGCGATGTGGCTCTTCGTGCGGAACCGGCCGACCCGGTCGTCGTACTCGTCGTCGGAGAAGCTGTAATTCCCGGTGACCGAGCCCCAGCGCTCCAGCGAGTAGCTGCCGAAGCCGCTGATGACGTTCCCGTCGATGGAGACGTCGAGGTCGGGGAGCTGACGCTGGCGGTTCGCGTACTCGCCGCCGAACGTGACCGACTTGACCGGCGCGATCTGCAGATTCCCCCGGACCCGCCACGCCTCCACGTCCTTGAGGAGCGTCAGGTCCTCCTGGTCGTTCTTGATCCGGCCCGCGTAGTTCACCTTCGCCGTGATCCAGCGTCCCTGGCGGAACGTGGCGGCGGCGCGCCAGCTGTTGTAGTACGTCAGCGTCTGGTCGTCGTCGTTGGTCTCGTACCCGTATCCCGCCATGAGCTGGCCCTTGGGATAGAAGTACGTGACGTCGAGGTCGTTCTGGAACCGGTCCGTCTTCAGCTTGGTCGACTGATCGTCGACCCGGTTGGCCTCGAAGCGGTAGCGCACCTGCCACGTGCGCACCGGCTCGACGACCCCCGTGTACTGGAAGTTCGACATCTTGTACTCGAGGCCGCCGGTCGAGAGCTTCCGCACGCCGTACGAGCCGCGGAGCATGTGCGTCCACTTGTCGTACAGCGGGCTGGGCGCGTAGAGACGGGCCGAGACGACCTGGCCCTTTCGGTCGGCGTCGCCATTCAGATCGTCGCTGTAGTCCGAGATCCGGTACGAGACCGCACCGCCGCGCCGGTCCTTCTGCCCGTGGATCGAGAACTCCCCGATCTTGAGCGCGTTGTCGTACTGCGTGCCGAGCACGCTCTGCGTCGGCGTCCCGAGGACGTTCCCGCCCGTCGGGAACGGCAGCCGGTCGCCGTCGCGCGTGATGTACCCGAACGAGCCCGTGACGCCGAACCACCGGCCCGCCATGTAGTCGGCGCCGACCTTCCAGTTCTTCCGTTCCGACGTGACGGCGCGGGCCGGGTCGAAGACCTGCCGGTGCTGGTCGTAGCTCGCCGTGACCTTGAGGGTGCGCGGAATCCGGTAGAGGAACGAGCCCTGGCGGGAGTCGAGGTTCGCGTCGCGGACGTCCAGCTGGAACGAATGCCCCCGGTCGAGGCGGCCGTTCAGGAGGACCTGCGACACCGCGAAGCCGTCGTAGATGTCGTACGTCTCCTGGACCGCGGAACGGTCCCCCGTCTCGTCCAGGACGACGCCTCCGACCTTGACGGTGCCGTCGACCGTGGCCGCGCGCGGAGAGGACGCACCGAGCATGGCGATCAGGGCCGCCACCGCGATTCCAATCGGTTTCGTTCTCATTCTTGCACCGTCCTATCGGAGGTGGCAGCTGGGAGTGAGACAGCCTTCGCTCTCGAGCGACTCACTCAACAGGAACCGGTTGCTGTAGGAACCGTGAATGTCGGTATGACAGTCGCTGCACGCCTTCCCCGCCCATGCCGTCCCGTGATTGATGTTGAGGTTGTGCTTCGGCGGCACCGCGTGGCACTGAGTGCAGAGCTGAAAGCTCGGCGCCTGATAGGGCTGCTTCAGCATGCGCGGCAGCGCGCTGCCGTGCGGCGCGTGGCAGGTGACGCACCCGCCCTCGTCGGTCGAGAAGTCGAGCGTGGCCTGGTGCTCGAACGGGAAGGGGCCCTGCATCTCGTTGTGACACTTCACGCACACGTTCTCGCCGTTGAACGAGAGGTCGCGGCGCGTCAGATCCAGCTTCATGTGGCAGTCGCTGCACTTGACGATCCCTTCCTTCACCGGGTGCCGGTACGGCTTGGCGAAGTCGGTCTCCACGTTCCGATGGCACGTGACGCAGAGCTGCGCCTCCGGCGCCTTGAGGAGGACCGCCGCCTTCGAGCCGTGCACGCTGTGACACGAGCTGCAGTTGACGTCGTTCGTCATGTGGACGTTCCGCTCGGCCATGTTCTGCTGGTGGGACGTCTTGTGGCACTTCGAGCAGACCGCCGCCTCTTCGCGCGCGCTCAGCTTGGCGGGGCTCTTCATCGGGAAGTCGTCGGGATCGTCCTCCCAGTGGCGCTTGTCCCCGATGTGGCAATCGGTGCACGCGATGGCCGCCCCCTTCCCGCTCTTCGGTTCTCCGACGAGCGAGTGGGCGGTCGGCGCGAGCGTCGCTTCCTTTTCATCGTGGCAGTCGAGGCAGACGCCGATCTCGCGCGGCATGGTCGCCGAGGCTGTCTGCGCCGGCGCCTTCTCCGCGGTCGTGTCCGACGCCGCCGCGTCCTCGGCGGTCGCGTTCCGCGCGCCCGCGCCGAACGAGAGCAAGGCGATGAGGATCGGAATCGCGCAGCGATACAGAGTCCTGTCGGCCATTCGTTCTCCCCCTGGTGCGATCCCCACCCCTGAGTGAGTGCCGCGTCCCTCTGACGCCTGACGGTCCCCGATTCGTGCAGCAGTGTGGCGAGGTGATGCCTTGGGGCCATGGAAGACAGTCGGCAAGTTACCCCAAGTCGTGCATGGAGTTCGAGGTGTACATCGGTAGCATAGGGAGGGGGTCGCA
>JBLMXB010000168.1:0-27919 GCA_050257555.1 Hyphomicrobiales bacterium
CCCCCGCGAAGAGCATCCTCATCAGCTTCGAGTAGTTCCGATCCACGTCCCGCTTCTCGGCGAACGCGATGTCGTGCGGCTCCAGGTACGCGCCTTTCACGAGACGGATCTTCGGCTTCCACTTCCGGAGCCGCTCGAGGTCCGACTCGGTCCGGAAGAGGTACGACTGGACCGCGAGGCCGACGTTCTCGTGCCGCGCGCGCACGTGTTCGTAGAGCCGCACGGTCGCCTCGGTGGCGCTCGAGTGCTCCATGTCGATCTCGACGAAGTTCCGGAGCCGGGCCGCTTCCTCGACGAGGTGGAGCGTCAGCTCCTGGCACGTGTCGAAGTCCAGCTCCAGCGCGAGCTGCGTCGGCTTGATCGTGATCGCGCCGTCGATCTTCCGCGCGGCGATCTGGTGGAGGATCTCGGTGTAGGCGCGGTAGGAGTCCTCGGCGTCCTTCGTGTCCGCGATGTCCTCGCCGAGCCGGTTCATGATGACGAGGAGCCCGCGCGCGTTCAGCTCGGCGGCGACGCCGAGCGCGTCCTCGAGCGTCTCGCCGGCGATGAAGCGGCGCGCGAACCCCAGCCGCATGCCGGTCGCGCCGAGCGGGCGCGTGATGGCCCGGCGCGCGGCCAGCCACGTGATCAGGTTGCGCGCGAGCGACACGGTCGTTCCCTTGTGGGTCGAGAGGGGTCCAAGGCGCGGTGACTATACCGGTTCGGACCGGTTCTTGGTAGGCTACCGCGGTCCCATTCCGGCCCGTCACGCACGATCCAAGGAGGCCCCTACGATGAGACTCCCGAACCGCTCGATCCTCGTCGCGGCGTTGGCGTTCGGCCTCGTGGCCGTCGCCCCCCGCGCGCGCGCCCAGCACGAGCACGGCGGCTCCGGCACCGCGCCGTCCGGGGTCCCGATGTTCCGGAACTTCGCCTCGTTCCACCACCCGGTCGCGACGACGTCGGCCGAGGCCCAGACGATGTTCGACCAGGGGCTCGGCCTCTACTACGCCTTCAACGACGACGAGGCGATCCGCTCCTTCAAGGAGGCGGCGCGGCTCGATCCCGACATGGCGATGGCGTGGTGGGGCGTCGCGATGGCGCTCGGCCCGAACATCAACGTGCCGATGAGCGCGGACGCGGAGAAGCAGGCCCTCGACGCGCTGGCCAAGGCGCAGGCGGCGAAGGGCGCGAGCGCGTCCGACCGCGACTACATCTACACGCTGACGCTCCGGTACGCGGTGCCGGCGGGCGAGCACCGGGCGGCGCGCGACAGCGCGTACGCCGCGGCGATGCGCGTCCTGATGAAGAAGTACCCGAAGGACGACGACGCGGCGATCCTCTGCGCCGAGTCGCTGATGCTGCTCCGCCCGTGGGACTTCTACGATGCGGCCGGGAAGGCGAAGCCGGGCGTGAACGCGTTCGTCTCGATCCTGGAGGGCGTCCTCGAGCGCTCGCCCCGCTCGATCGGCGCGATCCACTTCTACATCCATGCGGTGGAGGCGTCGCCGCACCCGGAGCGCGCGGAAGTCTACGCGGACGAGCTCCGGAAGCTGGCGCCGGAGGCGGGCCACCTCCTCCACATGCCGTCGCACATCTACCTGCGGGTGGGACGATACGACGACGCGATCGCCGTGAACGAGCGCGCGGTCGCCGCGGACCACAAGTACCTCGACGCGTGGAAGCCGGAGACGATGTACGCGATGATGTACCATCCCCACAACATCCACATGCGCTGGTCGGCGCTCTGCGAGGTCGGGCGCGCGGCCGACGCGGCGGACGCGGCGCGCCAGCTCGACGACGCGGTGCCGTGGGACATGGTGCGCCAGGCGCCGCCGCTCGAAGCGTTCCGCGCGGTCGACTACTACACGCCCGTCCGCTTCGGGAAATGGGAGGAGATCCTGGCGATGCCCGCCCCGCCCGACGGGATGCGGATCGCGGCCGGCTTCTGGCACTACGCGCGCGGCATGGCGCTCGCGGCGACCGGCAAGTTCGACGGCGCCTCGGCCGAGCAGGACAGCGTGACCGCGATCGCCGCCGGGCTCCCGAGCGACGCGATGTTCGCGGTCAACGCGGCGCGTCCGGTGATGGAGTACGCGGGCCAGATGCTCCAGGGGGAGATCGCCGCCCGGAGCGGGAAGACCGACGACGCGATCGCGCTCCTGACGAAGGCGGTGGCGACGCACGACGCGCTCCTCTACGACGAGCCGCCGCCCTGGTGCGCGACGGCGCGCCAGGCGCTCGGCGCGGTGCTCCTCCAGGCGGGGCGCGCGAAGGAGGCGGCCGACGTCTACCGGGAGGACCTCCGGCGCACGCCGAACAACGGCTGGTCGCTCTTCGGCCTCGCGCAGGCGGAGAAGGCGATGAAGGACGCGGCGGCGGCGGCGAAGGCCGAGGCCGCGTTCCGGAAGGTCTGGCACGCGTCCGACGTGACGCTCACGGCGTCGCGGTTCTAGGCCCCGGGGGCGATCCCGTAGTGCGCGAGGCACTCGTCCTCGCGTCCGCGCACGATGCGCCGGCCGCGGAGCGGCCCGAACTCGCTCGTGATCACGGTGCACTGCCGCTCCGCGCCCCGTCCCTCGCCGTCGTAGAAGAGGACGACCCAGTCGCGCGTCTTCCCGAGCCGGTGGGCGCGCGCGGTGTTCGAGAAGAGCGCCGTGTAGTGGCGGTCGCCCCGCTCGGTGTGGAGGATCGGGAGCCACGCCTCTCCCTCGGGGTTGAGGCGGCGCGGGGCGATCCGGCGTAGGGTGCCCGCCTCGGCTCCGGTGCGGTACTCGCGATCGACGTCGAGCAGCTCGGCGACGGACGGCTCCGCGTCGGGGGGTTCGGCGCCGCGCTCCGGCTCCGTGCGCGGCGCGGCGTGACGCACCCGCGCGAGCCGCGCCGAGAGCGAGTCCACCACGCCGGCGATCCGCTTGGCGCCGAAGCCGGCCACGTTCCGGAGCCGCCCGTCGAGCGCCGCCGCCTCCAGCTCCTCCAGCGTGTCGATCCCGAGATCGTGGTGGAGACGCTCGGCGGTCACGCGGCCGATCCCCGGCACCGTCGCGATCAGCTCCACCGGATCGCTCTCGCCGCGAATCCGCTCGAGCATGGCGAGGCGCCCGTGGAGGATGACGTCCTGGATCGCGCGGCTCAGGCTGTCGCCGATCCCGGGGAGATGGCGGAGCCCGTCGCGTCCCTCCCGCTCGAGGATCTCCGAGGCGGGATGGCGGAGCCGCCGCAAGGTCTCGGCGCCACGCCGGTACGCCTGGACCCGGAACGGGTTCGCCCCCTGCTCCTCGAGGATGCGCGCGACCTCCTCGAGCCTTCTCGCGATCCCCTCGTTCTCCGTGTCGGCGCGCTGCGCCATCGCATCTCCCATCGGGACTGCCAGATCGGGCCAGGAATTCTGTCAGCCTGTCAGCCGGGAGGCTCAGCCCCGCCGGGCGAGACCGCCGGGCTGCACCTCTAAGTTGCTCCGGCACAGGGGGTACGCGCAAGCGGTGTCTCGCCGCGGCCCGGGCATGCCCCTTGCGAATGCAGTGCCCCGGGCAGTGGGCTCGGAAGGAAAGCTCGCGGACGGCCCTGAACGTGGCCTACCTTCGGATTCGACGAAGGAGCCAACGAACGGGACCCACGTGAGGCGAGAAGCGACCGAACCTAGCGTCAGCGTCTGGATCCGCCAATGCCTTTCTGGCATGACCGGTAGGCCCGCGGCGGTACGTTCTGGACCATCGAGGCTCGCGAACTTCCCGGACACGACCGAGCGGGACCTTCAGACCCCTGCCCCATAACTCAGTTCGAGGCCCGCGTTGCGAGGGGTGGCGCGGGCCCTTCTTTTTGCCCCGCGGCCGGCCCGGCCCGGAGCGGCCCCGTGGTAGAGTGGTCGGCCATGACCGACATGCCGACTCGGAGCTTCGCGCTCCCCGACCTCCGGATCGTCCCCGTCCGCTCGCTCGTCCCGCACGAGCACCACGACGAGCACCGGACCGCGCCGCTGACCCGCACGATCCAGGGCCAGGGCATGCTCCGGAATCCCCCGATCGTGACGCCGCTCCCCGGCTCCGCCGACGAGCGGTACGTGGTGCTGGACGGAGCGAACCGGACCGCCGCCGCCGAGGCGGCGGGCCTTCCGCACCTCGCGGTCCAGGTGGTGCCGTACGAGGAGCCGTCGGTGCGGCTCCTCACGTGGAACCACGCGCTGACCGGGATCGACGGGACGGCGCTCCTTCGGCTCCTCGACCAGGTGCCCGGCCTCTCGCGGCGCACGGAGAACGTCGCCCACGCCCGCGCGCTCCTCGCGCGCCGCGAGATCCTCGCGTACGCGCTCACGCCCGGATCGGAGGCGATCGCCCTCTCGGCGGACGGCGACTTCGCGGCGCGGAACGTGGTCCTGAACGCGGCGGTCGCCTCGTACCGGACGGTCGCGAAAGTCTACCGCGTCGGCCCCGACTCGCTCGAGCTGGCGCTCGAGCGCATTCCCGACGCGGGCGCGCTCGCGGTCTTCCCGCACTACGACCCGGCCGAGATCCTGGAGCTGGCCGCGACCGGAGCGATGCTCCCGGCCGGGATCACGCGTCACCTGATCGCATGGCGCGCGCTCCGCGTGAACCTCCCGCTCGACCTCCTGGCCGACCGGGAGCGCTCGCGGGAGGAGAAGGAGGCGTGGGTGCGGCGGTGGATGCGCGAGCGGCTCGAGCAGAACCACGTCCGCTACTACGAGGAGAGCACCGTCCTCTTCGACGAGTGACGGCTCCGCGCGGGTGGCGCGATGCCGCGGGCACGGGCGCCGGGCGCGCGCGCCCCGCTACGGCCGGACGACGATCCGGCCCCCCTTCATCACGAACGTGGGATGGAGCACGGCGTCGATCGACACCGTCGGATCGCCGGCCACGGCGACCAGGTCGGCGTCGTAGCCGGGCGCGATCCGCCCGATCTCGCTGTCGAGCCCGAGGAGCGCCGCGTCGGTCGACGTCGCCGCGCGGAGCGCCTCGATCGGCGTGAGCCCCGCCTTCACGAGCCAGACGAGCTCGTGCCCGTTCTCCCCGTGCATCGTGTAGACCGCGTCCGATCCCGACGCGATCCGGACCCCCGCCTCGCGCGCGATCGCGAGCGACGCGAACTGCTCCTTCTGGAGCGCCGCCAGCCGCTCCGCGTACCCCGGCCCGTACCGGAGCGCCGCGCCGTGGTCCGCGTACCACTGGAGGTGATAGAGCGTGGGGTCGAGGTAGATCCCCTTCCGCGCCATCTCGCGCGCCGTCGCCCGGTCGAGCCGCGAGCCGTGCTCGATGGAGCGGACGCCCGCGGCGACCGCGCGCTTCGTCCCTTCGAGGCCCATGACGTGCGCGGCGACCCAGTGGCCGCTCGCCGCGGCCGCGGTCACCGCCGCGCGCACCTCGTCGGACGTGAAGAAGGGCGTGCCCGACGTGTCGTCGTACGTGCCGCCGGTCTCGTAGATCTTGATCCAGTCGCACCCCTGCCCCAGGTACTCGCGCGTCTTCTTCGTGATCTCCTCCGCCGTCGCCACCGTCCCGCTCGGCGGCCACGTGATGTCGGGCCGGCCGCCGCTCGGCGGATAGAGCGGCCCCGACGTCACGACGCGCGGGCCGTCGGCGAGGCCGCGCGCGATCGCCTGCGCGAGCGCGAGATCGATCCCGTCCATGGAGCCGCAGTCGCGGACGGTCGTGAACCCCGCGCGGAGCGTCCGCTCGGCGTTCTTCGCGGCCGCGAACGCCACGACGATCGGCGAACCGAGGTAGTCGTTCAGGAAGTCGGGCGCGCGGGTCGTGTCGCTCCAGAGGTAGGAGAGGTGCGTGTGGGCGTCGATCAGCCCGGGCAGGAGCGTCATGTCGTGGAGCGTGATCCTCTCGGCGCCGTCGGGCGCCTCGACGGACGGTCCGACGGCCGCGATCTTCCCGTCGCGGACGAGGACGCGCGTCGGTCCGGTCGCGCGCGCCGCGACGCCGTCGTAGAGCCGGTCGCACTCGATCAGGATCGGCGCGCCGTCGTCGGCGCGCGCGGCCGGCGCGAGCGCCCCGGGCGAGGCGAGGGAGACGAGGGCCGCGAGCAGCGCGGCGGCGATCCCGGCGCCCGCGCCCGCGTGCGGGTGCCGTGATGCGGCGTTCGTGCGGTTCGTCACGCGACCTCCTTCTTCTGTCCCACCCGGTCGAAGTATCTACCGAGCATGGCCCGCCCGGCGCGCTCCACGCGCGCGCGCCCCGGCTCGTCGAGCGCGGCGCCGTCGGGGAACCGCGGTCGCCACGCCTCGGCCATCGCGCGGGTCGTCTCGACGTGGAACTGGAGTCCGTACACGGAAGCGCCGACGCGGAACGCCTGATTCGGATAGCGGGCGCTCCGGGCGAGGAGCGTCGCGCCTTCGGGCAGCTCGAACGTGTCGCCGTGCCAGTGGATCACGGGAAGGCGGTCGCAGGCGCCGCCGAGCACCGGGTCGGCGCGACCCGCGTCGGTCAGCGTGACGTCGCCGATCCCCGCCTCCTCCTCCGGCCCCTTCTCGACGCGCGCGCCGAGCGCGAGCGCGAGGAGCTGCGCGCCGAGGCAGACGCCGAGGACGGGGAGCCCGCGCCCGACCGCGTCGCGCAAGAGCCGGCGCTCCGCCTCGAGATGCGGAAACGTCGCGACGTCGTGCACGCCCATCGGCCCGCCCATCACGACGAGCCCGCCGATCGCGTCGGCCGGGGGAAGCACCTCGCCCCGGTCCATGCGCCGGACCTCGAGCCTCAGCCCGCGCGCCGCGGCCTCTTCCGCGATCGTGCCCGGGCCCTCCCACGCCACGTGCTGGATCACGATCCAGGGAAGCGCGTCGGAGCGGGAGGAGTCGGGCGGGCGGGACATGGCGCGCATCGTACCACGCGTCCCCGGGCCGCGCGACGGCGCGAGGGCGGGAGCGGCGCGAGGGCGGGAGCGGCGCGTGGCCGGCGGGCGGCGCGAGGACGCCGCTCGCGCGCGATCAGCCGGCGTCGCGCGCCAGCGCGCGAATCGTGCCGAGGTCGAGGAGGCCCGGCTTCCCCCAGCCCTTCGTGCCGGGAGGTATGCGCGGCCGGAACGACTCGTAGAGCGCGTACGCCTCCTCGGCGATCCGCTTCGGCGTCCGGGAGCGCGCCAGCGTCTCCATCGCCCGGCGCACGGCGTCGAGGTCGTCGCCGAACTTCGACGCGAGGTAGCGCCGGACGCTCTCCGGGGCGATCGGGCGCCCGTCCGAGAGGGCGCGGAATCCGGCGTCGGTCTTCACGACGGGGATGGCGCGGTGGAGGAGCTCGATCGTTTCCTTCGCGCCTTCGCGGGCGCGCCGCCGGTGGGCCGCGGTGCCGGCGCGGGTCGCGGGCGCGAAGATCCCGAGCGCCCGCCCCTTCGACTGCGCGTTGAGGCCCGCCAGCGCGCGGCCGAGCGTCAGCGCTTCGTCCGGATCGTAGCCGAGCCGCTCGGCGACGACCGCGGCCCAGAGGGTGAGGACCGGCGCGCGGTTCACGCTGATCGGATCGGCCATGCGCCGAGCGTACGCCCGCCGCGACGGCGCGACCAGTCCCGGAACCGGCCGCGACGCGCTATACTGGGGCGATCGCCGGAATGTCCCCGGGAGACCCTTCGTGTCCCGTATCCGCCCGCACGCGCCGACGACCCGCTCCACCGCGCGCGCCGCGCGTCCCCTGCTCGTCGCGCTGCTCGCCGCGACGCTCGGCGGCGCCGGCTGCGCCGCGCACGTCGCGCCCGGCCTCGTTGCCGGCTCCCCCGAGGAGAGCGGCATCGTGGTCGTCGTCGCCGCGGTCGATCCGGCGATGCAGAGCGCCCCCGAGCTCGCCGGGACGACCCTCTACCAGACGCAGCTGAGCCGCGCCCCCGTGGACGACGGCGCGATCGTCCCCGCGGGCGCGCCCGACTCGCTCATCGCCCCGAGGAACGTCGGGGGCGTGCTCGTCTTCTCCGGCCTCGCGCCCGGGTTCTACACGGTCCGCCGGCTCGTCCTGGGACGGCAGTTCCTCGAGCGCGACAGCCACTCGCGCATCGACTTCTTCCGCGACCGCGCGGTGTTCGAATTCGACCCGGCCGCGTCGCGGAACCTCACGTTCCACGTGGCGCGCGGCGGGCTCACGTACGTCGGCACGATCGTGGTCCACGCCGACTTCGCGGTCTCGCGGTTCGACGAGGTCGCGGGACGCGCCGAGATCGCGAACACCGGAGACCGGGTCTCGTGCGGCATCGAGCCGGACACGGACCACGAACGGAACGTCTGGGGCATGCTGCTCCGCTGGTACCGGGGCACGCCGTGGCAGGGCGCGATCGAGGCGCGCCTCCACGCGCTCGGCCCTCCCGGCGGCTCGTAGGCGCCTTCGATCCCCCCGTCCCCGCCGGCTTCGAAAGGAACGCGCATGACGCACGCAGCGAACGCAGGTCCGATCCGTTCCGTCGCCATGGCCCTGGTGGTCGCGTCGCTCGCCCTCGCCGCGCCGGCGGCGCGCGCCGTCGACACGACGGCGCTCACCGTGGCCGCCGACTCGCTCTACCGGCTCCAGGATTGGAAGGGGGCGGCCGACGCGTACGGGAAGATCGTGAAGGCCGACGCGAACGACGGGCGTGCCTGGTTCCGGCTCGGCGTCTCCCGTCAGTCGTCGGGGGACTACGCGGCCGCGATCGACGCGTACGGGAAGGCGGAGGCGATCGGGCACAACCCGATCGTCCAGTACAACCTGGCGGGGGCCTGCGCGCACGAGAAGCGGGACGACCTCGCGTTCTCGTGGCTCACGAAGGCCGTCGACGGCGGCTTCGCGCAGGTGCAGGCGTACCGGGACGACCCCGACCTGAAGCGGCTCCACGACGACCCGCGCTTCCGGGCGCTCGAGGAGGGGATGCGCCGGAACGGGAAGCCGTGCGCGTACAGGGACGAGGCACGCCAGCTCGACTTCTGGCTCGGAGACTGGGTCTGCCGGACGGTCGGCGGCGTCGTGGCCGGACACAACTCCATCACGCGGGCCGACGAGGACTGCATGCTCCTCGAGCACTGGGCCGACACGCGAGGCGGGTCGGGCATGAGCGTGAACCTCTACAACCCGACGACGAAGAAGTGGCAGCAGACGTGGATGGGCTCGGAGGGACAGGTCGCCGAGTTCTCGGGCACGTTCCACGACGGCGCGATGCGCCTCGAGGGGTACCGCCAGGGACCGAACGGGGCTCAGGTCCCCGCGAGGCTGACGCTCACGCCGATGGGCGCCGACTCCGTCCGCCAGCTCGGCGAGAACTCGCTCGACGGCGGCAAGACCTGGACGACGCAGTACGAGCTGATCTACACGCGGAAGTAGCGGGCGGCGCGTCAGACGCCGGGGCCGCCCTCCGCCGCGCGGCGCGACTCGCTCGCGTGCTCGAGGCGCCGCTGGTTGTACGCGGCGATCAGGTCGCGCCGCGACAGCATCCCGGTCACCTTCTCGGGATCGTCCGGAGCGCCCGCGACCGGAAGCTCGGCCACGTCCATCGCGACGAAGCGCTCGAGCGCCGTGTTCAGGTTGTCGTCGGGGCGGAGCGGCTCCTCGGGCGCGCCCGCGATGTCGCGCGCGATGAGGAGCGGCCCCGCCTCCCGCTCGTCCAGGAGCTGCTGCACGTCGGTCACCGAGATCATCCCCGTGATGCGGCCCCCGCCGTCCACGACCGGGAACCGCTGCTGCGCGGAGTTCGTGAGCGTCTCGACGATCTGGTCGAGCGTGGCCGATTCCGGGATCGTCCGCGGGACCCGGCTCCCGAGCACGTCGCGGACCCGCAGGTTCTCGAGCACGTCGATGTAGAAGTCGCCGCGGTGCGCCGGCGAATCGAACCGGGTCGGGACCTGGTTCTTGTAGAGCTTCCAGTGCCGGCCGATCATGTACGCGAACGTGCAGACCCAGAGCGAGGGGACGAGGAGCCGGTAGTTCCCCGTCATCTCCGAAACCATCACGAGCGTCGAGATCGGCGTGTTCGCCGCGGCCGCGAAGAACCCCGCCATCCCGACCACGACGTACGAGGCGGGGTGCGTGACCACGGTCGGCGCCAGGTCGTGCGCGATCATCCCCACCACGCCGCCCAGCGCGCCCCCGATCACCATCGAGGGACCGAACACGCCGCCCGAGCCGCCCGAGCTGATCGTGAGCGACGTCGTCAGCATCTTGCCGATCGCGAGCGCGGCGAGCGTGAGGATGGCGAGCTTCCCGTCGAGCGCCGACTGGAGCGAGCCGTAGCCGAACGCGAGCACGTCGAGCACCGCCTTGTCCTTCAGGGCCGCGTGGAGCCCGAGGCCGACCGCGCCTGCCAGGAAGCCGCCGATCATCGGACGGAGCTCGCGCCGGATCGGGAGCTTCGAGAAGACGTCGTGCGTCCGGTAGAAGAGCGTGACGAAGAGCCCCGCGCCGAGCGCGACGACGAGCGCGAGCACCGAGTACGGGATCAGCTCGAGCGGCGAGTGGAAGTCGACCAGCGGCGTGTGGAAGAGGCTCCCGAAGCCCGCGTAGAACGAGAAGACGCAGTACGCGACGATCGTCGCGATCCCCGCGGGGATGATGACGTCCGGCTCGAAGTCGGGATCGGAGTAGAGAATCTCGGCCGCGAAGAGCGCGCCCGCGAGCGGCGCGCGGAAGATGCTCCCCACGCCGGCGCCGACGCCGGCCGCGAGGAGGATCCGGCGGTCTCGCTCGGCGAGCCCCAGCCGAAGCGCGAGGAACGAGCCGAAGCCGGCGCCGATCTGCGCGATCGGCCCCTCGCGTCCGCCCGATCCGCCCGACCCGATCGAGAGCGCCGACGCGATCGTCTTGATGAACGGCACGCGCGCGCGGATCAGTCCGTGATGGCGGTGGAACGCGTCGATCGCGGCGTCGGTCCCGTGCCCCTCCGCCTCGGGCGCCCAGCGGTAGATGATGATCCCGGCCAGGAGGCCGCCGAGCGCGGGGACCAGGAGGAGCATCCAGGGACGGAAGGGCGTATCGGTCGCCTGGAGGAAGCCGCCTTCGCCGCCGGGCTGCGGCGGGCGGAAGCCGGCGAGAACGTCGAGGAAGTAGTGGAGTCCGACCTGGCAGAGGAGGTTGAAGACGATCGCCCCGAGGCCGGCGACACAGCCGACGATCGAGGCGTAGACGAACCAGCGTCCGACGGCGCGCAGGTTCTGGTAGACCGGCTGGCGTGGGCCCGTCGGTGTCATTCGGGGCGAGACGCTCCTCCCATCGTGATCGCGAGAATCGTTCGGGTCGGGGTGGACGCACCAGTGTACGCCGATTCCCCGCCGGGGGCAAGGCGCGGTCTGCTACGCTCGGCCCATGGCGATCGACCGAAGGAGCTTCCTCGTGGCCGGGCTCGTCGCGGGCATCTGGTTCACCCTGAGCGGCGTCCTGCTCGGCCACGTCGTCTACGGACCGGAGTACATGGAGCGCTACCGGCAGCATCTGGCCGCGCCGCCGAACGGACTCACGATCGTGAAGAACATCGCGCTCCGGATCGGGTACGGCTACCTGGCGGCGTTCCTCGTCGCCGCGTTCCTCCCCCGCTTCGGCGCGGAACCGAAGACGGCGCTCCGCGCGGGGCTCGTCCTCTGGCTCGCCGCGTACGTGCCGATCGCGATCGTCCTCTACGAGTTCGGAATCCTCACCGGATGGCGACTCGAGATCGGGCTTCCCTGGACGCTCGCGGAGGCGATGGTCGGCTGCCTGATCGCGGGGCGCCTCACCCGCGAGGCGTGATCGCCGGCGCGGGCCGCTCCCGTTCCGGCATGCGCGCCGCCCGTTCGATCCGTCACGCAAGGGCCGGTTCCGCGTATCACCCGATGCGGGCGATGCGGGCGCCGGACGATCCGGAGCGACCCGCCGGACACCTGGACGAGAGGAGTCGATCGATGCGAACGGGATGGCGGATCGCCGGCTCGCTCGCGATCGTGGCGGCGCTGCTCGCGGGAGCGGCCCTGCCCAAGGCGCGCGCGGCGACCGCGGCGTCCGATGCGACGGAGCGCGCCACGTTCGCCGGCGGTTGCTTCTGGTGCATGGAGACCGCGTTCGAGGGACAGCCGGGGGTGCTGTCCGTGACGTCGGGCTACGCGGGCGGGCACGTGAAGAACCCGACGTACGAAGAGGTCGGGAGCGGCACGACGGGTCACGCCGAATCGGTGCAGATCGTCTTCGATCCCACGCGGACGTCGTACGCGAAATTGCTCGACGTCTTCTGGCACAGTATCGACCCGACGTCGGCGAACGGCCAGTTCTGCGACCGGGGCAGCCAGTACCGCTCGGCGATCTTCACGCACGACGCCACGCAGAGGCGGCTCGCGCTCGAGAGCGAAGCGAACGCGAAGCGCGAAATCCGGAGCAAGAAGCCGTTCGTGACGCAGATCGTCCCGTTCACGGCGTTCTACCCCGCCGAGGAATACCACCAGGACTACTACAAGAAGAACCCCGCCGACTACCACGCCTACCGGAAGGCATGCGGCCGCGACGCGCGTCTCCGCGAGCTGTGGGGCGACAAGGCCGCGAAGCCGATCTCGTAGCGCGGCCGCTGCCCCGCCTTGCCGTAGACCCGCATGTTCGTGCCGTCGTCGGCGTGAGCGGACGGCGGCGGGAGCGCGGCCAGGAGCAGGAGCGTGGCCGCCGCGACGAGGGTCGGGAAGAGGATCAGATCGGGACGAAGGACGCGGGTGAGGCCGCGCGGATTCCGCGCCTCGTCGAAGCGTTCGTCGTGGGGCATCTTGGGACTCCCCTCCATGGTCGCTGGGAAGGTGGTCCCCCATTCTTCACGGTCCGCATGCCCCCGTTCTCCCCCGTTCGCTACACCGCCCGGGCGACGCCGGTTCCGCCGGGCGGCGCGATCACTCCGACGGCGCGGCGGACGCGGCACCGGACGCCGCGCCGCGCCCCGCCGCGCGACCGGTCGCCCACGCCCACGCGAAGTTGTATCCGCCGATCGGCCCGAAGGCGTCGAGCATCTCGCCGCAGAGGTGGAGCCCGGGCGCGCGACGGCTCTCGAGCGTCCGCGGATCGATCTCGTCGAGCGCCACGCCGCCGCCGGTCACCTCCGCCTTCGTGTAGCCCTCGTCCCCGTCCCACGGGAGCCGATGATGGGTCAGCGCCTCGATCACCCGCCGGCGCTCCTCGCGCCGGAGCTGCGCGAGCGGCGTGGCGGCGGCCACGTCCGCGTCGGCGAGGAGCGCCTCGGCGAGCCGCGCCGGGAGACGCCGCCGGACGGCGGCGCCGACCGTCCCCTCACCGCGCCGGAACGCCTCCTCCCACGCCGGCGCGCCGAGCGGCGTCCAGCGCACGAAGAGCTCCTGGAGCGGGCCGCCGGCGAGGCGGGAGCGCACGCAGCGGTGGGAGACGTTGAGCACCGACGGGCCGCTGTATCCCTTGTGCGTGAAGAGGAAGCCGCCCTCGGCGACGAGCGGACGGGATCCGCCCGGCGCCTCGATCCGGACCGGGAGCGAGACGCCGGCGAGCGCGGCGTACCGGTGCGGCCTCGCGAGGAGCGGCGTGAGCGCGGGATACGTCTCGTGGACGACGTGCCCGAGGCCACGCGCGATCGCGAGCCCCTTCCCGTCGCTCCCGGTCGCCGGGACCGAGAGCCCTCCGGTCGCGAGGACGACGCGCCCGGCGCGAAGGGGCGCCGCGTCTCCCGCGACGCGCACGCTCCACGTCCCGTCCGATCCGCGCGCGATCTCCTCCACGGTCGCGCCGAACCGCGCCTCGACGCCGCTTCGTGCCGCGAGGGCGAGGAGACCGTCCCGCACGTCGCGCGCGCGATTCGAAACCGGGAAGAGCTTCCCCGTCTCCTCCTCGAGCGCGAGCGGAATGCCGAGCGTCTCCTCGAAGAAGCGGCGCTGCTCGCCGAGCGGCCACGAACGGAGCAGGTTCCGCATCGTGTTCGGCGAGGAGGCCGTGACGAACCGCGACGGATCGAGCGCCGAGGGGAGGACGTTGCAGCGACCGCCGCCGCTCATGAGGATCTTCCGGCCGCCTTCGCGCGTCCGCTCGAGGAGGAGAACGGGGGCTCCGCGCTCGGCGGCGAAGATCGCCGCCATCGCGCCCGCGGCGCCCGCGCCGACGACCACGATCGGAAGGAGAGGCGTCGTGCTCACGGCGCCATCTTGCCACAGCCGGGCCCGCGAAACCCGCCGGGGCCGTGGCGCGTAGGCCCCGCAGGGGTCGTTCCAACGCTTCCCGGGGTACGCGCCTCTAATCGGGCGTTCCCTCACCGAGACGGAGGTTCCGATGCGTGCCATGCCCGCTGCTACGACGCTCACGGCCTTGCTCCTCGTGGCGCTCGCCCTCGCTCCCGCGCCCGGACGGGCGTCCGACTCCTGCGCCGACATCGACGTCGCGAAGACGTTCGGCTTCGACTACCACTCCGGGCGGCACCGGGACTGGGTCACGGCCGAGGCGACGCCGGAAGCGCGCGTGGCGTCGCCGCGCGGCACGTGGCGGGTCGACGGCGCGGCGAACGGGGCGATCTCGGTCTCCGCGTGGGACCGGGGCGGCGTCCTCGTCTGCGCCAAGGTCGTGGCCGCGGGGGCGGACCAGGACGCGGCGAACGCGCTGCTCCGCCAGGTGCGGATCGTCGCCGACGAGCGCGGGCTCCGGGTCGAAGGACCGGAGCAGCGCGGTGACCGGCGCTGGGCGATCGCGGTGCACGTCTTCGCGCCGAACCGTCTCGACCTCGCGATCGAGACCGCGAACGGACCGATCACGGTCGTCGGCATGCGCGGAAGGACGGACGTGCGGAGCGACAACGGCCCCATCAGCGTGAGCGACGTCGGGGGACGCATCACCGGCGGCACGACGAACGGGCCGATCGAGCTCCGGCTGACGGGCACGCGGTGGCAGGGAGACGGCGTGGATCTCCACACCACGAACGGGCCGGTGACGATCGCGGTCCCGCGCGGCTACTCGGCCGACCTCGACGCCGGCACGATGAACGGACCGTTCGACATCGCCTTCCCCGTCACGGTGCAGGGCCGTCTGCGCCATTCGGTCCGCACGTCGCTCGGATCGGGCGGATCGCTCATCCGAGTCCGCTCCGTGAACGGTCCGGTCACGATCCAGCGCGACGGCGACTGACCCACCCTCCCCGGCATCCGGCCCGGATCGATTTCGCTCCGGGCCGGGTGGCACGGCGGCTGCTGTATCCCGATCCGGCCGGTCTCGCCGGGTCGCTCTCCCCCACGCAGCACGCCACAAACCGGCGCCCGCCTGATCGGCCAAATCGTTCCTTCGTTGCGACTTGCCGGGCTCAATCTCGGACCGGCGGATCGGAATGCCGGGCTCGAGCGAAACGAGACGGCCGAAACTGTAAGCAAATCGAGGTGACGCGAGTCAAAACGGATTGACTCCGCGGAGCGCGTGAACCGGACGCGCTCTCTCGATCCAGGGAAGGAGGCGGACCCATGCTCCGCGCGTTCCGGTTGTTGCTCCTGACGCTGATCGTGTTCCTGCCGCGGGTCGCCGCGGCGGACCCGCCCGGCGGGGACTCGAATCCCACGGCGCGATCGATCCTCTCCGACCAGCTCTCGATCGGAGGGCTGGACCGGACGGGGGAGGCGCCCCCCGCCGTGACCGCACCCGATCCCTACTCGGTGGACATGGCGGCGCTCGAGACATCGGCGGGAGGCAGGCCGGTGAGCGTGAGCCCACGTGGGCCGAAGGTCGAGCCCCCCGGCCAAGGGGTCAAGACGCGGGACGAGACCACGGCGGGAGGTCCGCGCGTGACCGGGAGCATTGCGGAGCCGCTCGCGCTCGCGCTCTTCGCGGCGGGGCTCTTCGCGCTCGTCGTCGCACGGCGACGTGGACTACGGACCCGCTAGCTCGCTGTAGACCCACCACCCCTTCTCCTTCCGGGCGCCGGTCGCGGTCGTCCGCACGAAGTAGATCGTGAGCACGCGTCCGCCATCCGTCCGGATCCGGTACCAGTGGCGCCGCACGTACCGCCCTCGCGTGTTCGCCGCGCGCGGGGAGTAGCTCTTCCACGCCTCGAGCACCGCGGCGACGCGAACCTCCTCGTCCCGGAAGCGGAACCGGGAGGGGAGGACCGGCTCCCCCATCGCGTGGGGGTGGTCGGCCGGCTCGGCGTCGGGGACGGGCGCGAGCGGCTCGCTGATCAGGCGTTCCTGCGGCTCCATGTCCGCTCCACCATAGCGCGTCCGGCCCTGCTCCCTAGGTACCAGTTTCGCGCCTGCGCCGATGGCCTACGCTTGTCTGGATCCGAAACCCGAGCGAGGGAGGACCATGCCCATCACGGTTCCGCCGCACGAGCCCCACAAGATCAAGACCGTCCGCCTGGTCTCCTTCCCCACCCTCGAGGAGCGGAAGCGCCACCTGGCGGACGCGCACTTCAACGTCTTCAATCTCACGCCCTCCCAGATCGACTTCGACATGGTCTCGACGGGGACCAGCGCCATGAGCCAGGAGCAGCTGGCCGGCGCCCTGATCGGGGACGAGGCGTACGCCGGGGCGCGGAACTTCGAGAACCTGGCGCGCGCGGTCAACCGCGTGCTGGGCCACACGTACGTCTGCCCGACGCACAACCTGCTGGGATGCGTGAAGCTGGTGGTGGCGACCCTGATCCCGCCCGGCTCCACGGTCGCCAGCAACGCGCAGGGGCGGAGCGACATCCTGGGCCCGCGCCACGTCGCCGTGGCCGACGTGCGGGACGTGCGCGAGCGCCTCTTCACCGGGAACGTGGACGTGGCGATGCTCCGCCGCGCGCTCCTCGAGGACTCCGTGGCGATCGTCGACCTCCAGGCGTTCGCGGACGGGATGCACCCGATGAGCCTGGCGAACCTCCAGGCCGTGCGCGCCGCCGCCGACCAGCGCGGCGTGCGCGTCGTCCTCGACGGCTCGCGGATCATCGAGAACGCCTGGTACATCCAGCGCCACGAGGCCGGCCAGGCCGACCGGTCGATCGCCGACATCGTGAAGCAGATGGTGAAGACGGCCCACGTCTTCGAGATGGACGGCGCCCAGGACCCGAAGAGCCCGACCGGCGGGATCCTCACGACCGACAATCCGGCCGACCACGAGCGGTTCATCAACGAGGTCGTCGTGTACGAGGGGCTCCACACGTACGGCGGCATGTCCGGCCGGACGATGGAGGTGCTCGCCCGCGGCATCGAGGAGATGGTCGACGAGGCCGAGGTCCAGTGGGTGATGCGCGTCACCGAGCAGTTCACGGAGCGGCTCCGCGCCGCGGGCGTCCCGCTCGAGCGCGGATGCGACGGCGCGTACCTGGAGGCCGAGAAGTTCGCCCCGCACGTCCGCGAGCACGCCGCGCACGCGCTGGCGTGCGCGCTCTACCAGTCGTGCGGGGTGCGCGCGCTCGTGAGCGGGCGCGTCGGACGGGGCGAGTACCTCCCGCTCCAGATCCCGCGGCTCGCGATGACGACCTGGCAGCTCGGTCAGGTCGCCGACGCGGTCGCGAGCCTCTATCGCCAGCGGGAGAAGATCGCGCCGGTCGAGCTCCAGGCGGGCGGCGACTGGCACGACATGCTCCGGTTCCGGTCCGTCTTCGCCGACCTCAAGCCGTACGACTTCGACTGCTACCCGTTCGTGATCCACGCGATCGAGCGGATCCCCGAGACCGGGCCCGATCAGCGGCGTCGCGCGATCCGCGAGGCCGGGTACAACACGTTCCTCCTCCGGTCGGCCGACGTCACGATCGACTTCCTCACCGACTCCGGCACGTCGGCCATGAGCACCGATCAGTGGGCCTGGTACGACGCGGCGCGCGCGACGACCGCGACCAGCGACGCGCACCGGACGTTCGTGGAGACGATGCGGCGGAACTACGGGTACGAGCACATCCTGCCGACGCACCAGGGGCGCGCGGCCGAGCACATCCTGAGCCAGGTCCTGATCCGGCCCGGGCAGCTCGTGCCCGGGAACATGTACTTCACGACGACGAAGGTGCACCAGGAGCTGGCGGGCGGCGTCTTCGTCGACGTGATCGTGGACGAGGCGCACGACCCCGCCTCTTCGTTCCCGTGGAAGGGGAACGTGGACATGAAGAAGCTCCGCGAGATCGTCGAGCGCCACGGGCCCGAGGAGATCGCGTACGTCTCGTTCGAGCACTGCGTGAACATGGCGGGCGGGCAGCCGGTCAGCATGGACAACATGAAGGAGGTCTACGCCTACTGCAGCGCGAACGGGATCCCGGTCATGTACGACGCGACGAGGGCCGTGGAGAACGCGTACTTCATCCAGAAGCGCGATCCCCGGTACCACGCCGTCCACATCCGGGACATCATGCGCGAGATGATGCTGTACGGCGACGGATGCACGATCTCCGCGAAGAAGGACTTCCTGGTGAACATCGGCGGCGTGCTCGCCTTCAAGGACAACGCCGACTGGAAGCGGAAGGCGGAGGCGCTCCTCCGCGTGTACGAGGGCGGCGTCACCGACGGCGGGCTCGCCGCGGCCGACCTCGCCGCGATGGCGCGGGGCGCGGAGGAGATGCTCGACGACCGCTACATCCGGACGCGCGTCGAGCAGTCGGCCTTCCTCGCGCGCCTCCTCGCGGAGGGAGGCGTCCCGATCGTGATGCCGCCGGGGAGCCACGCGATCTTCATCGACGCGCGCCGCTTCCTGCCCCACATCGACCAGGACGAGTATCCGGCGCAGCGTCTCGCCGCCGAGATCTACCTCGAGACCGGCGTCCGCGTCATGGAGCGCGGAAACGTCTCGAAGGGGCGCGATTCCAAGACCGGCAAGAACTTCCGCCCCTCGCTCGAGCTGGTGCGGCTCACGATCCCGCGGCGCGTCTACACGAACGACCACATGCGCATGGTCGCCGACGGCATCATCCGGCTCTATCGCCGCCGCGACTCGATCCGCGGCCTCCGGTTCGTCTACGAGCCGCCGTACCTCCGCTTCTTCCAGGGGCGCTTCGCCCCCGTGGAGGAGCCGGCGCCGGCGGGGCCGACCGCAAGCGTGCCCGCCGGCACGTCGACCGCCGCGCCGGCCTAGTAGACGAGCGCGAACCGGCCGGTCTCGCTCCCCTCCGCCGCGTCGATCCGGAAGAAGTAGACGCCCGACGGCAGGCGTCCGCCGTCCGCGCCACGGCCGTCGAGCGAGACGCGATGGAGGCCCGCCGCGGCGCCCCGCTCGTCGAGCACGGTGCGGACGAGCCGGCCGTGCACGTCGTAGAGGCGCACCCGGGCCCAGCCCGAATCCGTCGTCACGAACGACAGCGTCGCCATGCCGGACGGCGGATTCGGCGACAGGCTCGCCGCGAGCGCCCCGCCCTGAGCGGCGACGTCCACCGACAGGTCTCCGTGGATCCGCCCTCCCGTGAGAAGATCGGCCTCCAGCGACACCGTCACGGTCGTCTTCCCCGAGAGGCCGTCGAAGAGCGCGCGGAGGTCCTCCTTCGCGAAGCAGACCTCGAGGTCGGGGATGTCGTCGTGGTTCTGGTCTCCGATCACCATCGTCTTCCCCGCGGTCGCTGCGATCTCCGAGACCGAGCCGGTTCCGGCCGACTGGAGCACGATCGACGCCGGATCGATGTTCGTGAGGTCGAACGACCCGCCGACCGGCTCGACGTCCACGCACCAGTGCGGCCGGCCCGAGCGGAGGCGGATCGTCTTGTTCCCGCCGGTCGTGAAGAGGAGCACCTGGAACCCCTCCGTGACGTCGATCACGGTCGTCGCCGAGGCAGAGAGTGCGTTCGCGGCGGTGAACACCACGGAATACGAACCCTGCTGGCCCGCGCCGGGGGTCCAGAAGAAGGTGCCGGCCGTGTTCGCCATGTTCGTCGAGAACGTGGCGCCCGGCGGAAGCGGGGCCGCGTCGAGCGACAGGATCGTGTCGCCGTCCGGGTCGCTCGCCGTCACGCCGACCGTCACGGGGTCTCCCGTCCTGGCCGCGACGGAGGCCGGCGCCGTCACGACCGGCGGGCGATCGCCCGAGCCGGGCAGGATCGTCACCGCCACGTCGACCGACGCCGACAGCGCGTTCGACGCGGTGAAGAAGAGATCGTACGACCCGGCCTGTCCCGCGGCGGGGGTCCACTGGAACGTGAGCGCCTCGTTCCCGGGATCGACCGTCACGCTCGCGCCCGACGGCAGCGGCGAGACCGTGAACGTCGCGATCGCGTCGCCGTCCGGGTCGGTCGCGAGCGCGCAGATCGTGAGGAGCGAGCCTTCGGTGCCCGTCGCAGAAGCCGGGACCGTGACGAGGGGGGGACGGTCGACTTGGAGCACGTTGACGAACGTCGTGGCGCTGTCCGCGAGGGCGTTCGAAGCGATGAAGGTCACGGCGTAGCTGCCGTCGTCCGCGAACCCGGGCGTCCACGAGAAGGTGCCCATCGTGTTCGAGGCGTTCTTGGTGAAGGTCGCGCCGCTCGGGAGCCCGCTCGTGTCGAGCGAGAGGATGGCGTCGCCGTCGGGATCCCCCGCGTAGACGTCGAACGTCGTGGGCTCGAGCGAGCGCGTGTCCACGAAGCTCGGCGCCTGGACGAACGGCGCCCCGCCGGTGTCGGTCACGTCGATCGTGGCGGTGGCCGAGCCGCTGAGCGCGTTCGATGCGGTGAACGTCACCGTGAAGGCGCCGGTCTGGCCCGGCTGGGGGGTCCACGTCAGCTCACCTCCGGTGTTCGTGCCGTCCGGCGTGAACGTCGCGTCGTTCCCCGCGGGGAGCCCGGAGGTATCGGCGGTGAGTGCCGCGATGCTCTCGCCGTTCGGATCGTGCGCGGTCACGAGGACGTGCACGGTCACGCCGACGGCGGCGGAGACGGGGTTGTGCTTCACGTCGACGACGGGCGGGTAATCACACGCCGTCTGGGCCCGGGCCGGAGGCGGCGCGAGGTTCGCGAGGACGAGGAGCGGGGCCAAGAGGAAGAGGAGGCCGGAAACGCGGGCGCTGGATCGGGATGTCGGTCGCATGGGGTCCTCCTTGGGATGTCGCCCGGGGCGGGCGGATACGGGGATCGGACGGGGCGCCAAGCGGAGGGGCAGGGATGGATTTCGCGGTTCGGTCATGGGGCGCATGGTCGATCCCCCGTGCGCGGGGCGGAACGTCGGAGGCCGTCGCGAGCGCTGCGGCCGAGCGCCCCGGCGGTCCGTCCCTGAAGTCTCGGGATGCGGACGGCAGACGTTCAGTCTACTACCGAGCGACCGCGTGAAGCACCCCCCGTGCGGCGCCCGCCGAGGCGGGACCGTGTCCCGTTGCGGCGGGAGGCTCCCGCTCCGCGATCACCCCGATTCCGCGAGCGCGCGGCTGAGCCAGCGGCGCGCGAACGTCCAGTCGCTGTCCACCGTGCGGCGCGAGACGCCGAGCGCGTGGGCGATCTCTTCGTGCGTGAGACCGCCGAAGACCCGCATCTCGGCCACCGAGGCGGCGCGCTCGTCCCGCGCTCCGAGCCGTTCGAAGGCGTCGCTCAGCGCGAGCGCGTCGAGGGCGCCGTCGCCGCCCGCGATGTCGTTGCCGGAGATCGTGACGCGGAGGAGCCCGCCGCCGCGCTTGGCCGCGGCGCGGGCGCGCGCGTGATCGACGAGGATCTGGCGCATGGCGCGGGCGGCGATCGCGAAGAAGCGGGCGCGATCGGTCCAGTCGATCCGGGACTCGTCGACGAGGCGGAGATAGACCTCGTGAACGAGGGCCGTGGGGGTGAGGGTGTGCCCGGCTCGCTCGTCGCGCATGGCGCGCGACGCCACCGAGCGGAGGTCGTCGTACACGAGCGTGATCAACCGCTCGAGGTTCGCGTCGCCGTCGGTCGAGCCCGCACGCGTCCCGAGCAGGATCCGCGTGGGTTCGGCCGAGCGCGCTTCGTCCCGGGGTTCGATCGCGACTCCCCCCTTCCCGTCAAAAGTCGCGTAATCGATGATATGCGAACAAAATATACCATATCGTAGCGCGAGATTCCAGCGTCGCGTGCGGAAGCGGGCGGGCGCGACTCGGTGCGGGGCGTCGGCGGGGGATTTCGTGCGCGCGAGGGGCCCCGCGGTCAGCCGTCGCCGCCCTCGGTCTCGGCGCGACGGCCGTGCGTGAGCGAGGCCTTGATGTAGTCGCGGTTCAGGCGCGCGATGTTGTCGATCGAGATGCCCTTCGGGCAGGCCGCCTCGCATTCGCGATGGTTCGAGCAGTTGCCGAAGCCCTCGGCGTCCATCCGCGCCACCATCCCCCGGACGCGGCGCGCCCGCTCCGCCTGGCCCTGCGGGAGGAGCGCCAGGTGTGAGACCTTGGCCGCGGTGAAGAGCATCGCCGAGGCGTTCGGACAGGCGGCCACGCACGCGCCGCAGCCGATGCAGGTCGCGGCGTCGAACGCGAGGTCGGCGTTCTCCTTCGGCACCGGGATCGCGTTGGCGTCGGGCGCGCTCCCGGTCGGCGCCGTGATGAAGCCGCCGGCCGCGATGATCCGGTCGAACGCGCTCCGGTCCACGACGAGGTCGCGCACGACGGGGAACGACCGGGCGCGCCACGGCTCGATCGTGATCGTGTCGCCGTCCCGGAACGTGCGCATGTGGAGCTGGCAGGCCGTCGTGCGGGCCCGCGGTCCGTGCGGCCGTCCGTTGATGACGAGGCCGCACATGCCGCAGATCCCCTCGCGGCAGTCGTGGTCGAACGCGATCGGCTCCTCGCCCTTCCGCGTCAGCTCCTCGTTCACCACGTCGAGCATCTCGAGGAACGACATGTCGGCGCTGATGTCGCGCGCGGCGTACGTGACGAACCGGCCGGGCGTGTTCGCGTCCTTCTGCCGCCAGACGTGGAGGGTCAGGTTCATTTGTAGCTCCGCTGCGCGAGGTGGACGTGCTCGAACTCGAGCGGCTCGACGTGGCGGGCCGGCGCCTTCCCCTCGCCCTGGTACTCCCAGACGGCCGCGTGGCAGAACGCCTCGTCGTTCCGGAGCGCCTCGCCGTCGGGCGTCTGGTACTCCTCGCGGAAATGGCCGCCGCACGATTCCTCGCGCTCCAGCGCGTCGCGGCACATCAGCTCGCCCAGCTCGAGGAAGTCGGCCACGCGGCCGGCCTGCTCGAGCGCCTGGTTGAGCTCGAGGTCGCCGCCCAGGACCGTCACGTTCTTCCAGAACTCCTCGCGGAGCGCGGGGATCTTCTGGAGCGCCGTCTCGAGCCCCTTCCGGTTCCGCCCCATGCCGCAGTACTCCCACATGACGTGCCCCAGCTCGCGGTGGAACGACGTGACCGTGCGCTGGCCCCGGATGGAGAGGAAATGCTTCGTCCGGGACGCGACCGCGGCCTCGGCGCGCTTCACCTCCGGGTGGTCGAGCGGGATCTTCTCGAGCTTCCGGCTCGCCAGATAGTTCCCGATCGTGTACGGGATCACGAAGTAGCCGTCGGCCAGGCCCTGCATGAGCGCGCTCGCGCCGAGCCGGTTCGCGCCGTGGTCGGAGAAGTTCGCCTCGCCCATCACGTGGAGGCCGGGGATCGTGCTCATGAGGTTGTAGTCGACCCAGAGCCCGCCCATCGTGTAGTGCGAGGCGGGATAGATCCGCATCGGGACCCGGTACGGGTTCTCGTCGGTGATCCGCTCGTACATCTCGAACAGGTTGCCGTACTTCTCGCGGACGCTCGCCTCGCCGAGCCGGCGGATCGCGTCCGCGAAGTCGAGGTAGACGCCGCGGCCGCCGGGTCCCACGCCGCGGCCCTCGTCGCAGACCTGCTTCGCGGCGCGCGACGCGATGTCGCGCGGCGCGAGGTTCCCGAACGACGGATACTTCCGCTCGAGATAGTAGTCGCGCTCCTCTTCGGGGACCTGGTTCGGCGGCCGCGTGTCGCCCTTCTGCTTCGGCACCCAGACCCGTCCGTCGTTCCGGAGCGACTCGCTCATCAGCGTCAGCTTCGACTGGTGATCGCCCGTCACGGGGATGCACGTCGGATGGATCTGCGTGTAGCAGGGGTTCGCGAAGCCGGCCCCCTTCTTGTACGCGCGCCAGATCGCGGTCGCGTTCGCCCCCTTCGCGTACGTCGCGAGGTAGAAGACGTTGCCGTAGCCCCCGGTCGCGAGACAGACGGCGTCGGCCGTGTGCGACTCGACGGCGCCGTTCACGAGATCCCGGGTCACGATGCCCCGGGCCCGTCCGTCGATCACGATCAGCTCGAGCATCTCATGGCGGGGGAACATCGTCACCTTGCCGAGGCCGATCTGCCGCTCCAGCGCCTGGTACGCGCCGAGGAGGAGCTGCTGGCCGGTCTGGCCGCGCGCGTAGAACGTGCGCGAGACCTGCGCGCCGCCGAACGAGCGGTTCGCGAGGAGCCCGCCGTACTCGCGCGCGAAGGGGACGCCCTGCGCCACGCACTGGTCGATGATGGCCACGCTGATCTCGGCGAGGCGGTAGACGTTCGCCTCGCGCGAGCGGAAGTCGCCGCCCTTCACGGTGTCGTAGAAGAGGCGGTACACGCTGTCGCCGTCGTTCTGGTAGTTCTTCGCGGCGTTGATCCCGCCCTGCGCCGCGATCGAGTGCGCGCGGCGCGGCGAGTCCTGGTAGCAGAAGCACTTCACGTTGTAGCCGAGCTCCGCCATGCTGGCGGCGCCCGACGCGCCCGCGAGCCCCGACCCGACGACGATCACGTCGTACTTCCGCTTGTTGGCGGGATTCACGAGCTTCATGTCGAAGCGGTGCCGCTGCCACTTCGTCTCGATCGGCCCGCTTGGGATCTTGGAGTCGAGGTTCATGCGCGTCGCCCCGTTACCGGATCACGCCGAGGAGCACGGCGACCGGGAAGGAGATGTTCCCCACCACGACGACGCCGGTGAAGACGCCCGCGAACGCCGTCCGGAGCCGGTCGTACCGCGGGTGCGCCAGCCCGAGCGTCTGGAGCATGCTCCAGACGCCGTGGTAGAGGTGGTAGCCGAGCGCCAGCATCGCCACGATGTAGAAGATCGAGACCGGGACGACGCGGAAGCCCGCGACGAAGTTGTGGTAGACGTCTCCCTCGATGAACGAGGGATGGAGCGTGCCCGTCGTGAGATGGAGGATGTGGTAGACGACGAAGAGCGCGAGGATCGGGCCGCTCCAGACCATCGTGCGCGACGCGTACGTCGAGCGCTGGTGGCGGATCATCCGGTAGCCGACCGGGCGCGCGCGCCAGTTCTCGAGCGTGAGCGCGGTCGCCGACCAGATGTGGAGGATCACCGAGACGAGGAGCACGGCCCGCGCGATCCAGAGGCCCGCGCCGTGGGCGAGCTCGCGCAGCCAGACCGCGTACGCGTTCATCGCCTCCGGGCCCATGTAGGCCTGGAGGTTCCCGATCATGTGCGCGACGACGAACCCGAAGAGGATCAGGCCGGTCACGGCCATCACCACCTTCTTTCCCACCGAACTGCCCATCAGGGTCGGTTCGCCGTCCATCCATGCTCTCCGGGAGAACGATTCCGTCGCTCGGACCGTGGAGACACGATCCGGTCGGCGAGTGTACCGCCGCCCGTCGCGGAGGGCAAGCCGCCCGCCCTCCTCCTTTCGTCTACCGTCGCGGCGGCCGGTACCAGCTGTCCATCGAGACCCGGAGATGGTCGTCGGAGAAGTCGCTCTCCTTGAGCCCCACGTCGTACCGGACGTCCGTGTAGATCATCCGCGTCTTGATGGGCGGCGTGCGCCCCGCCATCGTCTTCGCGACGATGGTCGGATGCCCATGCCCCTCCGGATCGAGGATCGTCGCGATCGAATCGGCCGTGAACGTCCGCATGAGCCGCCCCCGCGCGTCGTAGTACTCCTGGCGGATCGGCAGCCACGTCTTCCGGTCGATCCACGAGACGAGGCGCGTGTACTCGGCCTCCTCGATCGGCGTGCTCTCGACGACCCAGCACGAGCGGCCGTCGCGCACCTCGCCGCGCACCACGCGGTGCGAATCGGCGGCCGCGTCGCGCCCCGAGTAGTCCTCGCGGACGAAGTCGGAGCCGAGGAACTTGGAGCGCTCCGGCGCGGTGACGCGGCGGATCTCCTCGACGGCCGGCACGAACATCCACCGGTCGTCCCGGCCCGCCGGGTGCTTGTAGACCATGCACGTCATGCGGCGGACGTCGCCCGGCTCGTGGAAGTAGACGAGGTACCGCTGCTCCCCCTTCTCGAGGTTGAGCCGCATCATCGTCATGACGCGGAGCCGGACGAGCCCGCTCCGCTCGACGATCTCCATGCGGACGTCCGAGACCACGTCCCGGCCGGGGTAGTACATCGCGTCCGTCATGCGCTCCATGACCGCGCGTCCGTCGGGGAGGGAGTCGGACGGGGCGGCGGGCGCGCCGGTCGCGGCGCGCGGCGCGGCGCCGCACGCGGCGGCCGCCAGCGCGGCGGCGAGCGCGAGGCCGAAGGAGAGCGGCGCGCGGCGCGAGCGGGCGCCGCAGGGGGCACGGTGTCGGATCATCGGAGCGCTCCGGGCCCGGCGACGCGCAGCATCGCCGGCAGGACGAACAGGGTGGCGAGCGCTCCGGCGATCATGAGCGTCGCGAAGAAGAGCCCGACCGTGATGTAGGGCGTGAGCGACGAGACGACGAGCGGGAGGAAGCCGAGCGAGATCACGATCGCGTTCCGCGCGATCGCGACCCCCGGCGCCCCGAAGACGTGGCGGTTCGCGTCCTCGAGATCGCCCGACTCGCGCCAGCGCGCGCGGAAGCGCTCGAGGAAGTGGATCGCGAAGTCGACGGCGAGCCCGAGCGACAGGGACGAGCAGACGGCGATCGGCATGTCGTAGGCCTTGCCGAGGAGCCCGATCGCGCCGTAGGCCACGGAGATCGCGACGGTCAGCGGGAGCATGGCGAGGAGCCCGAGGCGCCACGAGCGGAACTCCAGCACCATGAGCGCGAAGACGACGGCGAAGCTCCCGAGGATCGCCTGGAGCATCCCGCGCACCATGAGGTGCTGCCAGATCACGTTGATGTGATTGAGGCCCGACCACGACGCGGTGATGCCGGGCGGCGGCGGATCCTCCCGTTCGAAGCGCGCGGCGAGGGCCTCGACCCGCTGCATCGCGTCGTTGTCGCCGTCCTTGAGCTGTACCCAGAGGTTGGCCTGGTGCCCTCCCGGCGTGACCAGGTGGTCGAGGTCGTCGGGGTTCCCCGAGCCCTGGAAGATGAAGAGGAGCTGCCCGATCCCCGCCTCCGAGTCCGGCACGCGGTCGTACGCCGGATCGCCGTCGTGGACGACGCGGTTGATCCGCCGCACGATGTCGGCGACCGACGAGACCTTGCCCACGGCCGGGTCGGTCTCGAGGCGGTCCTCGAGCCGCGCGATCCACTTCATCACGTCGGGACGCTGCATCGCGCGGTCGGCGTCGCCGCGCACGACCACGTTCGCCATGTACGTGCCGCCGAAGCGCGCGTTCAGCTCGTCGTCGGCCACCCGCACCGGATGCCCGGGACGGAACCAGCGGACCGGGTTGTCGTCGCTCCTGAGCCGCGCGATCCCCGCGGCGCCCGCCACGAGGAGGAGGACCACCGCGATCAGGACGAGCCGCGCCCGGCCGAACGCGAACGCCCCGATGGCGCGGAGCGCGGCGGCGGTGGCGCCCCGGGGCGCGGTGCCGCCCGGCGCCGGCGAGGGCGCGGGCGCCGGCGGGCGCAGCGGCAGCACCGCGAAGAGCGCCGGCAGGAGCGTGTGCGTCAGGACCCACGCGATCGCGATCCCCACGCCGACGAAGAGCCCGAACACCCGGACCGGCGGGATGAACGCGAGGCCCAGGGACGCGAAGCCCACGGCCGACGTGATCGACGTGAACGCCATCGGGCGGTAGAGCGGCCGCATCGCCTCCCGGAGCGTCGTGCGGCGGTCGCCCCCCGCCCGCCGCCGCCCGTCGAACTCGCTCAGGATATGGATGCTGTCGAGGATCGCGATCGGCATCAGGAAGACCGGGATCATCGAGCTCATGATGTGGACCGTGTTCCCCGTCCCGATCAAAGCGCCCATGGTCCAGACCACCGAGAGGAGCGCCATCAGGGCCACCGGCGCCAGGAACGAGGGCTCGCGGAACAGGATCCAGACGAGGAGCAGGATGCACGCGAACGCGAGGGGCGCGACG
>JBLMXB010000169.1:0-3167 GCA_050257555.1 Hyphomicrobiales bacterium
CCAGGTATTCCTTGCCTCCCTGCCCCGTGTTCACGTCGCAGTCGGCGTCGACGTAGACGCAGTCGGTGCCGACCGGGATCGCCAGCGTGTCGGCGGAAGCGCAGTGCGTGAGCGAGCCGTCCTCGCTGTCGAGGCAGACGAACTTGCCTTCCTGCTGATTGGCGCACGGCGTGTTGGGGTCCCACGGGATGACGCCCTTGTACTCCGGATGGCCGGTCGCGTCCGGATCCGGAATCTGGCTCCAGAAGCGGACGCGGCAGACCGACGACTCCGGAATCGTGTACGTGAACCGGACCCCGGCCGGCGCCTTCACGCAGGTCTCCTTGCCGCACGTGCCGGTGGTCAGCTTGCCGTCGAGGTCGGTGTAGAGGCCGTCGAAGACCTGCTGCGCCGAGATCGCGTTGGCCACGAGCGTTCCGCCCGGATCCTGCGCCCCGCCGCCCCGCCCGAGCCCGAGCACCCAGCCGACGGAGATCGTCAGCGTCGATTCCGGCAGCAGGGTCCGGAACGGGCCGGTCGCCATGATGAACCGGTAGTCGAGCGGACGGCTCGAGACGATCGGGCCGATGATGTCGGGGTTGAGCTGCGGATCGGTCATCAGCTGATACCGCTGCGCGTCGTTCTCGGGGTCGCCGCCCGCGGCGAACGGAGCGCCCGAGCCGGAGAAGAACTTGAACGACGTGATGCCGACGTGGCGCGGCGCGTTCGCGCCCGACGGGTCGGTCGTGTGGTTCAGGAAGACGCACCCGATGTAGCCGGGCGCGTCGCCGCCCTTGTTCTCCTGCGGGTTGTTCGGGTTGTCCGGGTTGTCCCACATGTAGCCCATCTGGATGCGGCGCGTGACCGGCTCCCCGGTGGAGCCGATGTACGTCACGGTGGAGTCGAACAGGCCCGCCTCGTCGTCGAGGAAGTAGCCCGGGATCGCGCGGTTGCCGATGTCGCAGTCCGCGAAGATCGCGACCATCACGTTCCGGAGGGACCGTCCGCTCCGGTTCGTGATCTGGTAGTCCATCCCGACGAAGTCGTTCTGGCCGGGCGTGGCCCAGGCATACGAGGTCTGGCGGACCCGGATGCCGAGCGGCACGTGCTCGGGAAGCGTCTGGCGGATGTTCGGGATGTCGTCGAAGTACTCGCACGCCATCATCTGCTGCCCGATGGCCGCGTAGTCCTCGTCGCACCGCCCGTCCTGGTCGTCGTCCTCCCCGTTCAGGAAGTCCTCGTCGACGAGACCGTCGCCGTCGTCATCGGGGTTCACGCTCGACGAGATGATCCGGTTGCCGCCCGGAATCCCCTCGTACGCCTCGCGCACGTCGGCGATCTGGTCGAGCGGGAGCGCGGCGCACGGGTTCGTCGGGACGACCTCCGGCGAGAACTCGCGCTCGTACAGCGCGGTCGTCACGTGCGGGATCCCGCTCGCGTCGATGGCGCCGACCCAGATCCCGGCCGCGTACAGGTAGTCGTTGCCGGAGCCCGGAGGCCACTCGCACGAGGGCACCGTCGTCCGCGACGGATTGCTCTGGTTGCCGGTCTCGCCGATGTTCGTGATCTGGAGCTGGACGCGCCCCACGTTCATGACGTACTTGCCGTCGAGACGGAACAGGGCGTGCGGCGTGCCGCGTCCGCCGGTGTCCGAATCACCCGCCGGCGGGGAGTGCCACGCCACGGTGCCGGTGAAGAGGACCGCCACGCCCAGGAAGCCCGCGGCGCGACGCCACCACGAGCGGTGCGTGCGCCGGACCCCCGCGATCGGCGCCTCCCGCTCCATCCCGTTGCTCTCGTTCATCGCATTCATGTCAGAACTGGACCCCCAGGCCGACGCGGACCACGCGGCCCTGCTGGAAGACGCGCGGATCGTTGACCGGATACCAGTCCTCGATGCCGTCTCCGTTCTGATCCGCCGTCAGGAAGGCGCCGCCGGCGCGGCCCGTCTCCGTGTAGTAGACCGTATAGGACGTCGCGTTCACCTGGTTGTTGGGCCAGAGGCTCGGCTGCAGGTCCGCGATGTTCTTCGCGTCGAGCAGGTTCGAGCCCTGCAGGTAGAACGTCACGCTCTGCCCCCAGACCTTGAAGAAGCGCTCCGCCTGCACCGACAAGGTCGACGTGGACGGAAGCCGCTTGGAATTGACGGAAGACGGATCCTGCGTGCGCTGCTGGCGCAGCTCCGGCGTGTACGGGAAGCCGGTCCCGAACTGGTAGACGAAGCTCGCGGCCCAGTCCTTCTCGTTCCCGAGCCTAAGCGTGGCGGAGATGCTGTGGCGCTGGTCCCAGTCGAGCGGCTGCTCCGAGGTCGGCTTGTACTGGTCGCGCAGGTTGCCTGTGCTCGTGAGCGAGCGGTTCGGGTCGGACGCCGTTCCGGTCGAGTTCCCGTACGTGTAGTTCAGCTCGCCCGAGAAGCCGTGGCTGTGCCGCTTGATCAGCGTGATCTCGATCCCGCGCGAGGACGCGTAGTCGCCGTTCACGTACGTCGGGACCGTGATGGCGTAGCCGGGGATCTGCTGGTCGACCGTCGTCAGGAGGCCGAAGATGTCCTTGAAGTAGACGCCGAACTGCCCGTAGATCTCCTTGCTGAAGAGGTGCTGCACGCCGAGCTGGTAGGCGATCGTGGTCTCGGGCTCGAGGTTCGGGTTTCCGCGGGCCTCCGCCGAGATGTTCCGCCCCTGGTAGATGTAGAGCCGGTCCGGGACCTGGAAGAGCCGCCCGTAGTGGAAGCTCATCACGTCGCGGTCCGAGATCGGATACGCGATCCCGATCCGGGGGCTCCACTGGGTCTGCACCGGCTTCCTCACCAGGCTCTTGTCGACCTGGTTCCCCACCGAGAAGTTGTCGTAGCGCATCCCGGCGTTCAGCACCATTCCCTCGTACGTCCAGCGGTCCTGGGCATAGAACGACCCCTCCGGATTGAAGTTCCGGAACTGGTCGCGGGTGGCGCCGTAGTTCCCGTTGATGTCGAGCACGTTCGGGTACTGCGTGAGCAGGTACTGGAGATCGTTGTAGTTGAAGTCGCCGCCGACCATGAAATTGTGCTGGCCGACCTTCTTGGAGAGGTCGCCGTTCAGCGTGTAGGTGGTCGTCTTCCGGTTCTGGTAGAACGGGTAGTCGCCGTTCGTGACGTAGTAGGCCCCGTTCAGGCGGTTGAACGGATCGTAGTAGTTGTTCGGCGCGGCCTG
>JBLMXB010000170.1:0-6082 GCA_050257555.1 Hyphomicrobiales bacterium
CGGCCGATCAGGTCCCGCACCGAGGCAGGCGCCGTCGCGTCCGCCGTCCCGGTCGAAGCGCCGAGCGGCTTCTTGGTCGCGTCGGGATGCCAGCCCGGATTCGTCCCGCTGCCGGCGTACGCGCCACGGAAGGCGAACGCCCCCTTCGACGTGCCGTTGAAGTCCCGGTCGTACGCCGTCTCTCCCGTGAACGCGGAGAGGTCGAGCGCGCTCCCGCTGCAGACGGCGCAGGAGGCGAGCGGATAGAAGTCCATCTGGCCGAGCGTCAGGGACGGCTGGTCCAGGTCCAGCGGCGCGTCGGCGCTCGGAGCGACCGCGTTGTCGCGCTGGTTCGTGATGCTGCCGTAGAGAGGCCGGTCGTCGGCGAAGATCAGGTTCCCGACCACCGCGTCCTCCTGGCGGGCCGTCGAGCCGAAGCCGATGCCGCGCCCGGTCGTCGTGTAGACGGTGTTGTTGTAGACGTGCGCCATCTTGAGGTTCAGGTCGTGGTCGACGAAGTAGAGCGAGTAGTTCCCGTTCGAGGCGCCGACGAACACGTTGTCGTGCACCGAGCTCCTGCCGGACGCCTGGAAGAGCGCCTCGTCGGGGTTCTTGTAGAAGAAGTTGCCGTAGATGTCGTAGCGGTCCCGGCTCCCGACGCCGGAGTCGGGGAACCCCCCGACGAGCACGTTCGGCCGCGCGCCGGCCACGATCGCAGGATCCCAACCGGTCTTCGACTTGATCCAGACGTTGTCGCGGATGATCGTCGTGTGCGGCTCGGGGGGCAGCTGCGTGACCCACGAGAACGAGTCGTACGGGAGCTGCCACTTGATCTCCATGTTGTAGCCGATCGTGTCCATCACCAGGTTCCCCTCGATCAGCCCGTTGATGAAGGGGAAGTTGCCGATGGAGTTGCCGAGGTACAGCCCGGTCCCGGCGCCGAGGATCGTGTTGCCGCGGATCGTCCAGTTCCACGCCGGCGATTTCGTCGAGATCCCGACCACCGACTGGTCGTGGTTCTGGCCGATCAGCGTGCAGTTCTCGATCAGGATGTCGTGCGTGTAGGTCCCGCCCGCGTTGATGCCGTCGATGCCGTCGAGCCCGGCGCTGTCCACGGTGATGTTCTCGATCGCGACGTACCAGGTGTCGCCGAGCTGCACGGTATTGCAGCAGAGCGACGACGTCGTGATCACGGCGGGAGGACCGCTCGCGGGTCCGAGGACCGTGATCCAGGCGCCGGGCTGGCCCTGGACGCTCGAGAGGCTCAAGCGGTCGCCGTACGTCCCGGCGGGCAGGGAGAGGGTGTCCCCGGGTACGAGCTGATCCACGAGATCGCGGTAGTAGCCGGGCTGGCCGCTCGAGGCGCCTGGAACCGCCGTGAGCACACGGGCCCGGGCGGGGGACGCGACCGATCCGGTCGCGGTCAGGACGGCCAGCACGATCGCGAAGGAGGTTCGGACACGAACCGGCGAGGCCATCGTCACGCCCTCCCGGGTTCCGGTCCGGTCACCAGCGGTCTGCGGAGCGGCGGAATTCCATTCAGGAGCGCCGCCATCCGTTCCATCGTGTAGATCCTGCCGAGCTGACGCCAGTGCCCGAACTCCGGATTCCGCGAGCTCGAGAAGAACTGCGACAGAGCCTCGCGTCGGTAGAGATCCCGGAACTCCATCGAGTCCGGAGCGAGCAGGGAGCGCGTCTCCTCGTCGTTCCAGAGCGCCACGAGGCAGCGATGCATGAGCGCCGGACTGCGCCCGACGGTGGGACGGAGCTTCGCGAGCCGCAGGGCCTTCCGGAACCCGCGCCGACCCAGGTCGCGCACCTTCGCGAGCTGGATTCCCACGTCGAACACCGAAGGCGGGGTGGCGGGGTATCCGCCGGCCAGCCGAAAGGAGGCGAGTCGGGGATGGATCGCCTGCAGGAGACGCCCGGCCATCCGGCCGCCTCTCCGGTCCTCCGGAACGACGCAGAGGGCCGTTCCGAGCGGCTCCTTGCACGAGAAGAGGGAGAGACAGGGCCAGAGCTGCGTCGTGCTGCTCGAGATCCGGCCTTGCCATCGTTGGAGCCGGAGCATGAGGTACGTATTGTCGATCTTCGCCGAGTTCGGCTGCGCCTCGAGACCTCGGTTCGCTTCCTCGATGAGCCGCGTGAAGTGCGCGGTGAGATCGTACGGGAATCCCTCGCGGAAGATCCCCGCCTCGAAATTCCGATTGGCGAACCGAACCCGTGCGAGGCGGTCCGCATGAAGATACGGCGACGCGCCGGCGCGGGGGTATTCGATCTCCCACCACGCGCCCTTCACCGCGCCCGCTCCCGAGCCGTTCAGCGTCATGTCGAAGCTGTCGAGCGCCGTCCAATGCGTGTGCAGAATGCCGGCGTACTCGAAGAGATCGTATTCCCCTTCGGTGAGGGGGAGCGCGCGCGCCGTCCAACCGAGAAACTCCGAGGGCCAATCCGGGGGACGGTCGATCTTCCGATGGTCGAATCCCATCGCCTTCGCGACCTGCAGCGATACGCGAACGTCCGGATCGTGGTCTGCGCCCGTGACCGTCGTGGCCACCGGGACGTTCGCCGCCAGGAGCGCCGCCACGATGGTCCGCGAGTCGCTCCCCCCCGTCAGGTCGGCGAGCGGACGCCGCGCCACCTGGGGGACTTGGCTCGCGAGCGCGATCATGGAGGAGGCGATCCGTTCGACCGCCGGCTCCGCCCGGAGCGAGCCGAGAGGAAGGTCCGCGACGCTCCAGTAACGCCGCGCCGCGACCTCGCGCCCCCCTTGGAACGAATGCACGGTCCCCGGCCGGCACTTCCGGACATCGGTGAAGTGGGTCCGGTCCTCGAAAATGGTCCCCTTGGTCAGGAATTCGAATTGGGAGACGGGATCGTAGTGACGCTCACCCAGAGCGGCCAGCGCCAGAGACGACGTGGAAACGAACGTGAACCCGTCGAGGAATCGATAGTAGACGTGAAAGCAGCCGATGATATCGCTGGCCACGACCAGCTGACCCGCCTGAGCGTCGTAGATCGCGAATCCGAAATACCCATCGATCTCGTCCCAGAACCGGGCCCGATCCCGGAGGTAGGCCTGCAGGAGCTGTTGGGCCCGGTCACCCGCCCGCACGTTGGGGTGGAACCACGCGCCCGCGGCCACCATCCACGTTCCGGTCGCCGGATCACGGGCGATCTTCTCCTTGGTGGGGATCACCCGATCCAGGGTTCCGACGCGGGCCGGTCCCTCGTCGATGCAGTCGAGCCGCGGGGCGGACTTGATCCGGCAGAGGGCATCCAGCGCCGCTGCGAAGCCCGCGTCGCCGCCGCTGCGCTCGGGGAACGGCCCTTCCTGAGCCAGGAAGATTTCCATGAGGTCGCGACGATCCGACCTACCGCCCCGTCACGCCGGCGGGAGGGTTCGGGGGGATCGTGTCGGGCGGGGCGGGAGCCCCCGAATGGTACCGATAGGCCCAGGTCTCGATCGCCCCGCCCGAGACCGGTGTCACGAGCAGCGCCACGTTGTTCACGGGATCGTACTTCATGTCGCCGTGGACGCGGTTCGGTGCCGGCGGTTCGGTGTTGGGATTGGCCGCGGACCAGGCGTTGGTCTTCGGGTTGTAGATCCAGGTGCCGGCGCCGCCTCGGAAGGCGACGAGGACGTCGTTGACCGAGTCGTACGCGAGACCCCACCCGCCGAGAGCCGGCGGGGCGCTGCCGCTGGGGGCGAGGAGGTCCCAGCGGTTCGCGCCGATGTCGTAGCGCCAGAGCTCGTTGGAGGTCGGCGATTCGCCGCCGAAACGATAGATGACGCGGCGGGCGGAGTCGTACTCGGCCACGAGCTCGATGGATGCGGTCGGCGTGGCGCCGGACGGCGAGAGCTCGGTCCACGCGTCGGTCGCGACGGCGTACGTCCAGATGCCGTACCGATCCATCACGTACATGAGTCCGCTCGTCGGGTCGTACGCGGCCGCCGCGATCCCGTCCGGCTGCGCGGCGTGCGCGACGTTTCGGTACGTCCAGCGGTTCGACGTGGGATTGAAGGTCCAGGTATCGTTGCAGTTCCAGCAGTAGCAGGGTGTGGCTCCGCTGTAGCACGCGACTCCTGTATTGCTCGCGTACGTGTAGTTCCCCGTCACGAACAACTCGTGGCTCGCCCCGAGCCACTCCACCGTGTCGTACGTGTGTCGCGTGAGCGGTCGCGCGTCGGCGATCGGCTCCCCGGGCGGGTTGAACACGGCGCCGGGGTAGTTGACGTTGTCGTACCCGCTCGGGCAGAGGGTCGCGGGGTCGGGATCGGGGGCGTAGAGGCGGGTCCACGTCGCGCTCGGAATGTCGAACGACCAGACCTCGTTGCCGTTGTAGTCGCAGTGTCCGCCGCCGAAGACCAGGAGCTTCGCGTGATCGGAGTCGTACGCCATGCCGGAGTACGCGAGGATCCCGCTCGGAGCCGAGAGACCGCCGTGGTCGAGCAACGTCCAGGTGTTGTCCGGCAGGTTCCGGTAGACCGAGCTCTGCGCTCCGGCCGGGCGAGGCGTCAGCAGGAGCGCCGCCGCCAGGGCGAGCGGAAGTCCGACTCCGGCGTGGCGGCGGGCCGTGGACCGGCCCCCCCTCACGGCCGCGTCTCCGCGCTCACGTTCCGGGGCGGGGCCGGCGGGGTCGTGTCGTTCGAGGCGCCCGGCATCCAGGCGCCGATCTCGGCCCCCTGGGCGACGACGAGTTGGTCGAGGTAGATTGCCGAGTCGTTGCAGTTCCCGTCGAGGCCACCCTTGTAGACGTTCAGCCACACGGTCCGCACGTGGAGGCTGTCGTTCCCGGGGAGGCGGAAGATCATGTTGTCCTTCTCGTAGTACTGCACGCCGTCCACCCAGCCGCGGATGATGCCGTCGGCGAGCCCCGGCGTGTTCATCTTCACGAACATCTCGACGAGGTACCACTGGTCGTTGTAGAAGACGCCGCCGTCGCCGTTGCCGCAGTAGACGTTGTTCGGCGTCGAGCCGCACGTGCCGCCGTTCCCGGTCGACTGTCCCCAGTCGTCCCCGTCCCAGTACCCGGCGCTTCCGGTGGAGCCTTCCTGGCCGTAGAAGTAGAGGTACGAGCCGAACCGCGCGATCGCGCCGGGCTTGGTCGCGCACGCCTGTCCGTCGCCGCTGTCGCAACCCCGATAGACGGCGCGCATCGACCAGCAGTTGATCCCGTCGCCGGGATCGCCGCCGTTGCCGCACTGCCCGCAGGAGTCCGCGTTCACGCGCTCGTCGGAGAGGCCGGGGAACTTGCCGCCGGCGCCGGTGATGTTGCCCGAGGCGTCGCACATGTTCGGACTCCAGTTCGGGCCGAGCTTGATGTAGTACCGGAGGTAGAGCTGTTCGGGGTAGAGGCCCGCCAGAGCCGGATGCCACTTCACGCTGAGACCGTTCGTCTCGCCCTTCAGCATGTTCACCTTGAGGCAATTCCCGGACACGCAGCCGACGCTGACGATCTGGGTCCGACTCACGGTCGAGGCCGTCGCCGCGTTCCGTCCGTCGGTGTCGGTGAACCCGTGCGTGTACCAGTCGGTCGTCTCGAACGGCTCGCAGAAGACGATGTCGGATCGCTGGCCGAGGCTTCCCTCGGACGAGCAGTCGCCCAACGGCAGCGTGACGGCCGGGGCGGGCGGCGCGGCGCACGCGAAGGCGAGCGCGAGCACCGCCAGGAGGCATCGAACGAAGGCTCGATTTCGTGCCAGCACGTGTGGGTCCCGATTGGGTGGGTTGTGGAATGCAATGCCGCCCGGTCGAGCACCGATACTGCTCGCGGGCGTCGAAGCCTGTCAAGAAGCACGTCCTGTGCCAGTGTTTCGGCGCGGGCCCGCGATGCCGGACCGGGCCGGACGCGACGGTCGACGCACATCCTGCGATGCCTGTGGAACCACGTCCGGGCCCGCCCGGATCCCGGATCGTCGAAGCGCCGCGTGATTCGGCACGGGCGGCCCGTGCGAGATTCGATCCCGTCCCGCGCGATCGCCCACTTCCGGACCGCTCGATTTGCAGCCGGCGGGCAGGCATGGAGCCCACGATCGAAACGGGACGAGCCATGTACGGCGGCGGACGGGGGGATCGCGGCTGGATCGGACCGTGAGCGG
>JBLMXB010000171.1:0-6706 GCA_050257555.1 Hyphomicrobiales bacterium
TCCCCGAGCCGCGGACGATCTTCACGGGCGTGCGGAAGCTCCCGCCCGCGCATCGGGTCGTGTTCCGGAAGGGCGACCGGACCGCCGCCCCGGAGCCGTACTGGGACGTCACGTTCGCCGAGGGTGGCGCGGCATCCGCCGCGTCCGAGGATCGGTGCGGCGCGGAGCTGCTCGAGCGCATGCGGGACGGCGTGCGGGTGCGCCTCGTCTCGGAAGTGCCGCTCGGCGCGTTCCTCTCCGGCGGCGTCGATTCGAGCGGCGTCGTCGCGATGATGGCGTCGCTCCAGTCGGAGCCGGTGCACACGTGCACCATCGCGTTCGGCGAGCCGCGCTTCGACGAGTCGGAGTACGCGAGCGAGGTGGCCCGTCGTTACGGGACCGATCACCTGGCCGAGCGCGTGAGTCCCGATCTCTTCGACCTCGTCGACCGGCTCGCCTCCTTCTACGACGAGCCGTACGCGGACAGCTCCGCCATGCCGACGTACCGCCTCTGCGGGCTCGCCCGGAAGCGGGTCACGGTCGCGCTCTCGGGCGACGGGGGCGACGAGAACGTCGCTGGATACCGCCGCTACCGCTGGCACATGGTCGAGGAGCGCGTGCGAGGGGTCGTGCCGGGCCCGGTCCGCCGCCCGCTCTTCGGGCTCGCGGCGCGCCTCTATCCCAAGGCGGACTGGGCGCCTCGCTGGCTCCGGGCGAAGGCGACGCTCGAGGGGATCGCGCGCGACTCGGTGGAGGCGTACCACCACACCGTCTCGCTCGCGCGCGAGGGGACGCGCGCACGCCTCTTCCACGACGATCTCAAGCGGACGCTCGGAGGATACCGGGCGATCGAGGTCATGCGCCGCCACGCGGCGCACGGCCCCCGCCACGATCCCCTATCCCTGATCCAGTACCTCGACCTCAAGACGTACCTGCCGGGCGACATCCTCACGAAGGTGGACCGCGCGAGCATGGCCCACTCGCTCGAGGTGCGCGTTCCGCTCCTCGACCACCCGCTCGTGGAATGGCTCGCGACGGTGCCCCCGGGGCTCAAGCTGCGGGGCCGCGAGGGGAAGTACCTGCTCAAGCGGGCGCTCGAGCCGCACCTTCCCCACGACCTCCTCTACCGCCCGAAGATGGGGTTCGGCGTGCCGATCGGGCTCTGGTTCCGGGGTCCGCTGAAGCAGCGCCTCCAGGAGTCGCTGCTCGGTCCCGGAATTGCCGCGCGGGGGTTCTTCGAGCCGGAGTTCGTCGCGCGGCTCGTGCGGGAGCATCAGTCGGGACAGCGCGAGCACAGCGCGGTGCTCTGGTCGCTCCTCATGTTCGACGCGAGCCTTCGGCACTTGGACGCGCTCCGCCCGACCGGGCCGGCGTGGCGGGAGTCCGAAACCGACGTGCCCCCCGCCCGCGTCCGGGCCTCCTGACGTCCGAGGCCGCTACCGGCGCTTCGCGTCGACAATCCGGCTGAAGAGCGCCTCGTACTCCTCCGCGCACCGCTCGATCCGGTGCTCCGGGGCCCGGCGCCGGTTCTCCGCGCCCATCCGCCGCGCCAGCTCGGGATCCGCGGCGAGCCGCGCGATCGCCGCGGCGAGCGCGGCCGTGTCGCCGGCCGGCACCATGTAACCCGTCACGCCCTCGCGGAGGAAGTCGACCTGACCTCCGTGGTCGGGCGTCACGACCGGGAGTCCGGCCGCCATCCCCTCGAGGTAGACGAGGCCGAAGCCCTCGTGGAGCGTCGCCGAGACGTACGCGTCCGATGCGTGGAGGATCTGCCACTTCCGCTCCTCCTCCACGCGCCCCTCGAAGTGGACGCGATCCGCGAGGCCGAGCGCGCGCGCCTGGGCGCGGAGCGGCTCGAGCTCGGGCCCGCCGCCGACGATCGCCAGATGGAACCTCGCGCACTCGGGGCGCGCGAACGCCTCGAGCAGCCGGTCGAGTCCCTTCCGCTTCACCAGACGGCCGACCGTCACCCCGAGGAAGACCGACTCCGGCAGTCCGATCGCGGCGCGCGGCGCCGGCGTGAACTCGGGCTGACGGATGCCGAGCGGGATGATCTCGATGGGGCCCCGGAAATCGTAGTAGCGGTACGCGTTCTCCTTCGTGTTCTGCGACTGGGCGATGACGGCGCGGGAGCCCCGGAGCGCGGCGGTCACCGCCCAGCGGAGCGCGAAGTGGCGGTGCGGGGAGAGCTTCTTCGAGGGGTCGTAGATGTCGCCGCCGTGGAGGCTCAGGACGTGCGGCACGCGCGAGACCCAGGCGACCGGGAGCGAGCCCGGGCCCGTCGGCACCGCGAAGTGCGCGTTGATGAGGTCGTACTTCCGCCCGCGCATCGCCCGCGCGGCCGCGCGCCACGCCGCCGCCGGATAGCTCAGCATGGAGACGAGCGACGCCGCGCTCGGATCGCTCCGCCCGAGGATCGGGACGCGCGTGATCTCCACGCCGGCGCGAACCTCGTGCTCGGGCAGGTCGCCGTACGCGGACGTGACGACCGCCACGTGGTGGCGCTTCGCGAGCTCCTCCGCGATCAGCGCGTGCACCACGCCGCCGCCGCCGCCGAGCGGCGGGTACTCGTAGTTGAACGTGAGGATGTTCAGGGGTGGCGTCTCCGGGTCTGGGACACGGGCGCAGTATACGGGGCGACGGCCCGGTTCGCCACGCGACAGCGGCGTGCGGCCCGGCGGACCGTATGCTACCCTTCGGGACTCATGCGCGCGCTCATCACAGGGGGCACCGGTTTCATCGGATCCCGGCTCGCCCTCCGGCTCCTCGGAGAGGGACATTCCGTCCGGCTCCTCTCCCTGATCCAGACCCCCGCCGAGCGGGCGAACGCCCGGGACCTGGTCGGCCGCGGGGCCGAGCTGGTCGAGGGGACGGTGGCCGACCGGTCGCTCCACGGGCCGGCGCTCGAAGGCGTCGACGTCGTGCACCACATCGCCGCGACCATGCGCGAGGCCGACGTCCCCGACCGCGTCTTCTGGGACACGAACGTGAGCGCGACGAAGGACCTCGTCGGCTCCTGCCGCAAGGCCGGCGCGCGGCGCTTCGTCTACTGCTCCACGATGGGCGTGACCGGCGACGTGAAGGGGCGGCTGGTCGACGAGACGGTCCCCTATCGGCCGCAGGACATCTACCAGCGGACGAAGGCGGCCGCGGAGCAGTGGATCGTCGAGGAGGCGCGGCGCGAGGGGCTCGAGACCACGGCGGTCCGCCCGGCCGACGTCTACGGTCCCGGCGACCGCCGGCTCCTCAAGCTCTTCCAGATGATCGGCGGCGGGAAGTTCGTCACGCTCGGGAACGGGCAGGGCCGCCGGCACATGATCTACATCGACGACCTGCTCGACGGGATGATCGCGGCGCAGGAGCTGCCGGCCGCGATCGGCGAGGTCTTCCTCCTGGCGGGGCCGTCGCCGATCCGGCTGGCCGATCTCGTCTCCACGATCGCGAAGGCGCTCGGCGTCCCCGTTCCGACGCGGCGCCTCCCCTACACGCCGATCTACCTCGCGTCGGCCGTCGTCGAGGCGCTCTGCCGGCCGTTCCACGTGCAGCCCCCGATCTACCCGCGCCGGGTCAACTTCTACGCGCACGACTACGCGTTCGACACGTCGAAGGCGCACCGCCTCCTCGGCTTCACGCCGCGCGTGGACGTGCCCGAGGGGGTCGCGCGGACGATCGCGGCGTACCGCGCGGAGGGCGTCCTCGCGTGAGTGCTCCCGCGAGCCCCCTCCCCCGCCCCGCCTGACATGTGCGGCATCGCCGGTATCCTCGATGCGAGCGGCGCGCGCCCGGTCGAGGTGGCCCGCATGGCCGAGACGATCGCGCACCGCGGCCCCGACGAGGCCACCACGCACGTCGAGCCGGGCCTCGGGTTCGGATTCCGCCGCCTCTCGATCATCGACCTCGTGACCGGCACGCAGCCGGTGCCGAACGAGGACGAGACCCTCTGGGTCATGCTGAACGGCGAGATCTACAACTACGGGGAGCTCAGGGAGCGGCTCGTCGCGAAGGGGCACACGTTCCGGACGCACGGCGATACCGAGGTCCTCGTCCACCTGTACGAGGAGCACGGCGCGGACCTCGTCGACCACCTGCGCGGGATGTTCGCGTTCGCGCTCTGGGACCGGCCGCGACGGAAGCTCCTGATCGCGCGCGACCACTTGGGCCAGAAGCCGCTCTACTGGGCGGAGCGCGGCGGCCGGCTCTACTTCGCCTCGGAGATCAAGGCGATCCTCGAGGTGGAGCCTGCGTTCCGCACCGTGGACCCCGAAGCGCTCGACGAGTACTTCACGCTCCGGATCATCGCCGATCCCCGCTCCATGTTCGCGGGCGTCCGCAAGCTCCCGCCGGCCCATCTGCTCGAGGCGGACGAGCGCGGCGTGCGGACGCGGCGCTACTGGTCGCTCCGGTACGAGCCGAAGCTCCCGCTCGGCGAGGCCGAGGCGCTCGAGGCGCTCGACGCGGAAGTGCGCGAAGCGGTGCGGCTCCACCTGGTGAGCGACGTGCCGGTCGGGGCGTTCCTCTCCGGCGGCGTCGACTCGGGCATCGTCACGGGGATGGTGAGCGCGCTCCACGACGGGCCGTTCAAGACGTTCTCGTACGGGCTCCCGTACGGCGCGTACGACGAGGCGCCCGCGGCGCGCGCGGTCGCGCGGCGCTACGGGACCGAGCACTTCGAGGGCTCGCTGGACGGCGACGTGATCGCGGGGCTACCCCGCTTCGTCTATCACCTGGACGAGCCGTCCGATCCGCTGAGCGCCTGCCTCTTCCAGCTCGCGGCCCTCACGCGACGGGAGGTGAAGGTGGCGGTCGGCGGGGACGGCGGCGACGAGCTCTTCGGCGGCTACGACCGCTACTACGGCGCGCTCTACGTGCGCCACTACGCGCGGCTGCCGGGCGTGTTCCGCCGGCAGGTGGTCCGGCGCGCTCTCGACCTGGCGCCCGACGGGTTCTGGTACAAGAGCATCAGCCATCAGCTCCGCTGGCTCGACGAGCTGGCGACGGTCTCGGGCGGGCGTCGGTACGCCCGGAGCCTGAGCTACGCGTACGTCCGCCCCGGCTTCAAGGCCGACCTCTACACGCCGGACTTCCGGACACGCCTCGACGGCTTCGATCCGGAGTCGAGCATCATCGCGTGGCACGAGGCGGACGGCCTCAAGGAAGCGCTCGACCGGATGCTCCTGGCCGACACGATGGTCCGGCTCCCGAACCACTCGGTGATGATCCTCGATCGGATGACGATGGCGCACGGTCTCGAGGCGCGGTCCCCCTTCCTCGACCACCGGCTGGCCGAGTTCGCGGCGCGGCTCCCCGCGTCGCTCAAGGTCCGCGGACGGAAGCGGCGCTACCTCCAGATGCGACTCGCCGAGCGCTACATCCCCGAGGACGTGCTCCGCCGGCCCAAGCAGGGGTTCTCCTCCGCGCTCCCCTACCTGATGCGGAACCAGTTCCGCGCGCTCTTCGATCACTTCCTCCACGACGCGAGCCTCGTCCGGGAGGGCTACCTGCGGGCGCCCGCGATCGAGGCGATGCTGGCCGCGCACCTGGCCGGCCGCACCGATCACGGGAACCGGCTCTGGCTCCTCCTGAACGCGGAGGTCTGGCACCGGGTGCACATCGAGCGGGTGCCGCTCGCGCGGCTGGAGGAGGAGTGCTCGGAGGCCATCGGCCGCGCGCGGACCGTTGCCGCATCCGGTTGAGGTCGAAGTAACCTGCCCTCGGGATCACGCATCGCGCGATAGTGCAGAACGGGACCGTCATCGTACGAGACCGTGCGATGGGGCGAAGCCCGGCGCCGGACCGATTTCGCCTCCGGATCGCGCGCCCTAACCCAATGTAATACAGCGCGTTGCAAGCATCGAATTGAAACGGCGATCGGAGTGCCCTGGCATGCGTCGTGCTGCCTCTGAAGTGGGTCTAATCGTCGCGATCCTAGTGAGCCTGATCGGCGCAGCTTCGTGTGCGAACCGGGTGGGCGAGACGCGGGATGCCACGGGGCGGATCCGCCTCTCCTGGCGGGCGCCTCGGCCGTCCGGTACTCGCGGGCCGGGCGTAGTGGGATACCGTATCTATTGGAGTGAGGATGGAACCGAGGCGGGCACGCCGCGCCGTTGGGTGGGTGTTGGGGCCCGTACGGAGGCGATCCTCACGGACCTCGAGCCCGGTCGTTACCGAGCGGCGGTCTGCGCCGTTCACCTCGATGGCACGGAGAGTCCCTTGAGTCCATTCGCCGATTTCGAGATCACGAAGCGCCGCCATCGGTGGCCTCGATGGATCGCGGCGACCCTTGCACTGCTTGCGAGCGGCGGAACGGGGATCGTTTCCGCTCGGGCGGCCGCACCCTACCCTCCGAGCCCGGTCATTTCCGGGATCACGTGGGACCCGTCGAGCCTCGTACGCGTGGCGCCCGGCAGCGATCTCTGGCCGGTTGCCTGGGCCGCGGACGACAACCTGTACACGCCGTGGGGCGACGGCGGCGGGTTCGGAGGCACGGGTTCCGTCGGACGGGTGACCCTCGGCGTGGGCAAGGTTTCGGGCCCGGCGACCGGCTTCACGGGCACCAACGTGTTCGGCGGAGCGAACGCGGAAGCGCCCGCGACGTTCGACGGAAAAGCCAACGGGATCCTCTCCGTGGGAGGGGTCCTCTACATGTGGGTCACGCAACAGAGCGCCTGGATTCGCGCGAAGATCGGCAAATCGACCGACGGCGGGCACACGTGGGTGTTCAACTCGG
>JBLMXB010000172.1:0-49062 GCA_050257555.1 Hyphomicrobiales bacterium
CGCCGAGAAGCTGTGCCGCTGATCCCAGTCCAGGGGCTGCTCCGAGGTGGGCTTGTACTGATCCCGCAGGTTGCCCGCGTTCGGGAGCGCGCGATTGGGATCGGATGCCGTGCCGGTCGCGTTTCCGTAGGTGTAGTTCAGCTCGCCCGAGAAGCCGTGGCTGTGCCGCTTGATCAGCGTCATCTCGATCCCACGCGAGGAGGCGTAGTCGCCGTTCACGTACGTGGGCACCGTCACCGAGAAGCCCGGCACCTGCTGGTCCACCGTGGTCAGCAGCCCGAAGATGTCCTTGAAGTACACGCCGAACTGTCCGTAGATCTCCTTCGTGAAGAGGTGCTGCACGCCGAGCTGGTAGGAGATCGTCGTCTGCGGTTCGAGGTTCGGGTTGCCGCGCGCCTGCGCCGAGATGTTCCGGCCCTGGTAGATGTAGAGCCGGTCGGGGACCTGGAAGAGCCGCCCGTAGTGGAAGCTCATGACGTCGCGGTCCGAGATCGGGTACGCGATGCCGATGCGCGGGCTCCACTGGGTCTTGACCGGGTGCTGGATGAGGGCCTTGTCCACCTGGTTCCCGACCGAGAAGTTGTCGTACCGCATCCCCGCGTTCAGCACCATCCCCTCGTACTCCCACCGGTCCTGCAGGAAGAAGGAGCCCTCGGGATTGAAGTTCCGGAACTGGTCGCGCGTGGCACCGTAGTCGCCCTGCGCGTCGGGCACGTTCGGGAACTGCGTCAGGAGGTACTGCAGGTCGTTGTAGTTGAAGTCGCCGCCGACCATGACGTTGTGCGTCCCGAGTTTCTTCGTCAGGTCGCCGTTCAGCGTGTACGTCACCGTGTTGCGATCCTCGTAGTACGGATAGTCGCCGTTCGTGACGTAGTACGGGCCGTCGAGCCGGTTCAGCGGGTCGTAGTACTGGTTCGGCTGCTGCTGGTACTCCCAGAGCTGCTTGTCGAGCACGTCCTGCTTCGACTTCCACGCCTGCCGGGAGGCGCGCAGGTTGTAGATCGTCCCGACGCCGAGCGTGTGGCGCCACGTGAGGGCGAGCTGCTGGTAGTCCTCGTCGGTGACCGGGAGGTGGTCGGCCGTGTTCATCGGGATGTACGAGGAGTCGACCTGGTAGTAGGCCCACGTGCCGTACCGCTCGGTGATGCTGCCGTCGGTCGGGGCCGTGCTGTCCGAGGTCACCTGGACGAATCCCTTCCGGTTCCAGCGGTTCTGATACCGCCCGGACAGCGACGTGTTGCGGATCACCTCGACGTTCAGCTTCTCGTTCGGGGTGACCTTCCAGGTCCACTTGCTCGAGAAGTTCGTCGCGTTCGACTGCTTGTTGCCGACGCGGATGAAATCGAGGAACCGGTGCTCGTTGTGGTCGGCCGTGCTCCGGAGGTACGTGTCGCTGTACGTCCCCTCGAACGAGACGTAGTAGTTCGTGTGCGGGAAGAGGAACGGGCCGCCGAAGCCGACGCTCAGACGCTCGAAGTTGTTGAACGACTTGTCCGCCTCGCCGTAGCGGTCGGTGAAGTAACGGACCTCGCCGCCGAACTTGTCGCCGCCCTCGCGCGTCGTCAGGTTGATGACGCCGGAAAGCGCGTTCCCGTACTGCGCGTCCATCCCGCCCAGCACCTGCTCGGAGGAGCTGACCGCGAGGAGCCCGAGATCCACGCCCTCCGCGCGGAGCGGGTTCCGGCTGGCGATGCCGTTGACGATCGTGAGCACCTCGTCGGAGCGGCCGCCGCGGAAGTGGAGCTCGCCGCCCTGGCTGATGACGCCCGCCTTGAGCGAGATGGCGTCCTTGTACGAATCGACCGGCAGCGACCGGAGGTCCTCGCTCGTGACGATCTGCCGCGTCGAGGAGTCCTTCTTCCGGATCGCCGTCTTGATCGTGGCCTGGACGTCCACGGCCTTCATCTTGTACGCCGAATCGAGGAGCTGGAAGTCGACGACCGTCGCGCGGTTCGCGTCGACGGCCACGCTCCGCTCGACGGGCGACTTGCCGGCCATCAGCGCGCGCAGCGTGTACATGCCGACGGGCACCTTGATGATCGTGTACTTCCCTTCGGCGTTCGTGCCGCCACCGAGCTGTTTCCCTAGAAGAATGACGCTGGCGTTCGGGAGCGGCGCGCCGCTCTCATCGGTGACCTTTCCGGTGATGGTTCCGGTCTGGGCCGACGCGGATGCGGTCGCCGTGGTCAGGGCGAAGGCACAGAGGAGCGCGGCGACCAGCGGCGCGAAAGCCGTGGCGCGGCCGCGACGTCGGGACTTCAAGCTCGGCATGGCGTGGGGCGCTCCTTTCCTGGGTGGCACCGACTTGGAGAAGTGGCCGATTTTATGCCGCTTTTCCGCGTCACCGTCAAGCCAAATCCTTGGGCTGCGATTGGTTGGACCGCTTTCGCCGACCCCGCCCTGCGAAGCGACGGGACGGCGCGAACCGCGAGCCGGCACCAACGCGCTGGGGGACGCAAAAGCCGTCATCTGGATGGGGGGGACGTTCGGAGGCGCCCGGCGGGATGGAGCAAACGCGCCTCTACGAACGAAGTATATGCAGGAACCCGCATCCGGCAAGGGCTTTTTTTCAGAATTCGGTCACGCTCGACATCCGGAATCCGGCCACCCGGAGGCCCGGGCAGACGATCCCCCCCGCCAGGACCGGCTCCGACATGGCTTCGACGTGGGAGAGCATCCGGACGACGCTCTCGTTGAACCGGAAGTTACGAACCGCCCCCGTGATGCGCCCCTTCTCGATCGAGAAGAGGCCGTCCCGGGTCATCCCCGTCAGGGTGGCCGTCCCGGGGTCCACCACGTTCGTGTACCAGACCCGCGTCACGAGGAGGCCCTTCTCCACCCCGGCGATCAGCCCCTCGACGGGGCCCGTCCCCCCCTCCATGACCAGGTGGGAGGCGTACGGCCCGAACGTGTTCGGGACCGGGAGGCCGTGTCCGGTCGATTCCCGGCCCTCCTTCGCCGCCGTCTGGCGGTCGTAGACCGGGCTCTTGGCGACGCCCCGCTCGAGGATCGTCGTCGGCACGGTCGGCATCCCCTCGGCGTCGAACGGCGAGCCCTGGTGGAGCGGATGGAACGGGTCGTCCCGGATCGTGACGTTCTCCCCCACGACGCGCTCCCCGATCCGGCCGGAGAGGAAGCTCCGCCCCTCCTGTACGGCGAGGGCGCCGAAGGAGATCCAGGACGCGTCCTGGAGCAGGTCGGAGACCGCGGCCGGCTCGAGCACGACCGTGTACGGCCCGGGCTCCCAGCGCGCCGGATTCCGGGAGCGGAGCGCCTTCTCCACCGCGCGCGCGGCGAGGGCGTCGCCGTCGACGTCGGCCGCGCGGCGCGACTCGACCCCCGCCCAGCCCGAGACCGGTCCGTCGAGGGCGGAAATCGTGAACGAGGCGTCCGAGCCCTCGTGGTACGCGAAGAGGCCGGACGTGTTCGCGATCGCGAGCGTGCCGATCGTGCCGTAGTCGCCGATCGTCCCGACGCCCGTCTCGTACGTGCCCGCTCCCATGAGCGACGCCTCCCGGGTCCGCGCGAGGGCGCGTACGACCTCGCGCGCCCGCTCCTCGGGGCCGATCCCGGCCGTGCCCGGATCGGGCGGCGCCACGTCTCGGTACGTCTGCGGCTCCGGGAGCGGCAGCAGGTCGGGGATCTCCGGCGCGAGCCGCGCGGCCGCGGTCGCCCGCTCGACGAGGGCCGCGAGGCCGGCGTCGCTCAGGTCGTTCCCGGTCGCGCGTCCGGTCCGCTTCCCCAGCACGACGCGGACCGAGAGCTCGTACCGCCGCTCGGAGACGTTCTGCGTGATCTCGTTGTTCGCGAAGCGCGTGAGGTCGGCGAGGCCGCCGCCCAGCACGACCTCCATCGCGCGGTCCCCCGCGAGGGCGAGCACCGCGTCGAGGAGGCGGCGCGCGTCGTCCCTACGCATCGTAGCCCGCTCCGACCTTGACCTTCCGGAACCGGGCGGGCGCGGCCCCGTGCGTCATGTCGGCCACCTGACCCGGCTGCCCCTTGCCGCAGTTCACGACGCCCCACGGCCGCCACTCGGACTCGCCGCAGACCGCGTCGCAGGAATTCCAGAACTCCGTGGTGATCCCCTGGTACGTGGGGTTCTTGAGCATCCGGACGCGCCGGCCCCGCCGGACCTCCCACGCGATCTCGGTCTTGAACTGGAAGTTGTAGCGGAGCTGGTCGATGCTCCAGCTCCGGTTCGTCTCGAGGTAGAGGCCGTGGTCGGTGTCGCCGAGCAGCGCGTCGAGCGTGCCCGATCCGGGCATCAGGCTCAGGTTCACCATCCGGATCATCGGAATGTGGTGCCAGCCGTCGGAGCGGACGCAGCCGCGGCTCCGCGCGTCGCCCACCGTGTGCGCCAGCTCGCGCGACGTGAGGTAGCCGACGAAGCGTCCCCGGTCGACGATCGGCCAGCGCTGCGCGGCCACCCCCTCGTCGTCGTACGCGAACGTCGCGAGGGCGTGCGGCAGCGTCGCGTCGGCCATCAAGGTCACGTGGGGCGAGCCGAACTGGAGCGCCCCCTTCTTGTCGAGCGTCAGGAAGGACGTGCCGGCGTAGTTTGCCTCCATGCCGAGCACCCGGTCGAGCTCCGACGGGTGCCCGACCGACTCGTGGATCTGGAGCGCGAGCTGCGAGCCCTCGAGCACGAGGTCGAACTCGCCCGCCGGGCACTGCGGCGCGTCGAGGAGCGCGACCGCCTCCTCCGCGACGCGCGGCGCCTCCGCGACCCACGGCACCGACTCGATGAACTCGTACCCGAGCGTCTGGTGGTGGCCCTCGGCCTGCGGGAAACTCCGGCGCTGGACGTCCCCCGCCCGAACGGCCGTCGCCGCGTAGCCGCCCCCCGACCGCGTGACGGTCTGGTCGATGTCGGCGCCCTCGGTGGAGAGGAACCACTGGCGCTTCCGGACGAACGTGAGGAATCCCTCGGCGATGTCGACCTTCGGGTTCGTCCGGAGCGCGCCGTCGATCGCGAAGAGGAGGTCGAGCTTCCGCTCGAGCGGCACGGCGAAGGGATCGGTCGCGCAGGACGACGCCCAGACCTCGCGGGCGGGAGGCTCCGGCGCGAGCCGCACCGGCGTGACGAGCGCCGTGGCGCTCGCGCGGCCGATGGCGACGGCGCGGGCCGCGCAGGCGGCGACCCCCTCGCGCGTAAGGTCGTCGGTCGCGGCGTAGCCCCACGCCCCCGACACGAGGACCCGGACGCCGATGCCGCGGGATTCGCTCCGGTCGAGCCCGCCGACCTGCCCGTTCTTGACGAGGAGATCCTCGCGATTCTGCGTGAGCGCGCGCACGTCCGCGTAGGACGCGCCGCGCTGCGCCGCCGTGTCGAGCGCGTGTCGCGCGAGGTCCTTCACGCCGTCGCGTCCCTCAGAAGAGGCGCGAGATCGTCAGGATGAACTGGTCCCCGGAGCCGATCTCGGTGGAGGGGTCGAGCGGCGCGTAGTGGTAGTGCTGGTGCGCGTACATCACGTCGACCTGGGCGCCGAGGGCGCGCCAGTACGTGCCCGCGCCGCCCGTGAGCCGGATCCCCTTGGTCGGGGGCAGGCCGTCCCTCCGGTCGGGATCGTGACGCAGCAGCACGACGCCGCCGCGCACGGGCAACCAGGAACGGACGCGATACTCCGCGCCGAAGTGGTAGCTGAAGTCGCTGGTCGCGATGTCGGGCAGGGCCTTCGTCAGATCGCCCCGGTAGTCGCGCGCGACGTGCATTTCCGTCGCGACCGTGCCCTCCCGGCCCGGCAGGTCGAGCGAGACGCCCGCGCCCGCCTGGTAGCCGAGGCGGCGCACGTCGAGCGGCAGCGCGAGCTGCAGGACGTCGGGGTTCGGCCGGATCCACTCGTACTCGCGGTAGTACGCCCACTCCCAGCCGACGTGGACCGGGCGGTTCGGCACGTCGACGATCCAGCGCGTGCTCGCCTCGTTGTGGCGGAGCCCGCTCAGGAACGACGACCACCGCTTCTTGAAGACGAACTTGGGGTCGGTCGTGGACGGGAACGGGTTCATGAAGAACTCCGGCGCCCAGTTGACGCGCGCGATCTGCTCGCCATCGAAGGAGCGGTGCCGCCCGTCGACGATCCCGCGGATCCAGGTCTTCCGGACGATCAGCTGCGCGCCGAGACCGACCTGCGGGCGGAACCAGTCGAACCGGTCGTCGTTCAGGTTCGTCTGGCTGTACTCGGTCACCTTGTTGTTCACGTACTGGCCGTACCCCGCGAGCTTCACGGCGTCCCCGAGGCCCGGCACCCGGATCACCATGCCTCCCGTGTACTCCGTCCAGCGGCTCTCGCCGTTCAACGGATAGGGATCGGCGACGGCGCGCGACTCGGTCTCCTTCCGGAATCCGAACCGGAGGCCGAGCGCGATCCGGTGTTTGAACTCGCGCGCGTACGCGAGGCGGACGCCGGGGTACTCCACCTTGGCGCCGATCGTCCGGTCGGTCAGGACCGGGCGGAAGCCGGTCGCGAACGGCATGTCGAAATCGCGGATGAAGCGTCCGAGGTCGGGCGTGTCCAGCATGTCGTGCCGGCTCGCGTTCGCGGAGTTGTACCCCACGTCGAGCCCGAGCGCCCACCGCTCGCTCCCCTTCACGGAGCCGCGGAACCCGCTCTGGCGGCGCATGGCGCTGTGCGCCTTTCCGTAGTAGCTGTCCTCGGACCCCACGTATTCGGTCCCCTGCTGCACCCACGACGTGTCGCGGGCGCCGAGGAGCGCGGCGGGGTTGTCGGAATAGTCGTACGCGTTCAGCCCCTCGAACGGGTCCTCGGCCGCGACGCGGAGACCGCCCATCGCCTCGAGCCGCGCGGAGCTCCAGCCCGTGTAGGCGTCGATCGGGGTGTCACGGAGCCACGTCTGGGCGATCTGGGCCTGGGCCGGCGCGGCCGGCGCGAGCGCGAAGAGGAAGAGGCCCCCGACCCCGGCGATCGCGGCCGCGCGCCACGCGGCCCGGGCCGCCTGCGTCCGGAGACACCGGGATCCGACACGGGATGAAGCGAAGCGGAATCGATCGTTCATTCGTCTCATGTCGTGCTCAGCTTCTCGGCTTGATGTAGAGAGGGACGAGGGCGCTCGCGCTGCCCACGGTGTGGGACGCGTCGTAGATCGTGATCCGGACCCCGTACGTGTGGCCGGTATAGAGCTTCACGTCGTCGGGCCAGGGGGTCTGGCGGACGCCGCCGACGTCGGGCGGCCGCGCGATGAGGAGCCTCCGGAGCTCGAGCGACCACTTCCCCTTGTCCCAGCCGCCCTTGGCGAGCACGTCGAGCTGGCTCTTCACGGCGGAGCTGGGGGGGGAGCCGATCGGCGGCTGCGGGAACGAGAGCGTGTACGACGGAACCATGTCGCCCGGATTCCAGGTCTTGTCCCGGGCCGTCGGATCGTCCAGGCGGGCCGGGTTCAGGCTGTCGCACTGCTGGAACGGTTTCGAGACGGTTCCCCAGATCACGTACTCGAGCGGCTTGCCACGATTGAGCCGGACGTCGCGCGATCCCTTGTTCGCGATCTGGAGCGGAACCGTCGATCCGGGGGTGAAGTTGTCCAGCCGGAACGGAAGCCCGTCGTCCGGCACCCAGCCGCCGCCGGTGCTGTAGAAGTCGTCGGCCACGCCGGCCGACGGATGCGCCGTCTGGCCGAGCGTGTCGCCGTCCGCCGCCGCCCCGGTGAACTCCGTGGAGTTCACGGGCGTGAGCGGGTCGGTCGTGCCGGCTCCCCATCGCCACATGTCGGCCGGATACGATCCATTCGCGTCGGAGTAGAGCTCGACCGTCACCTGGTCCTCGTGGAGGTCGGAGCGCCGCCAGTGGACCGGCTGGATCAGGGCGTCGCTGGCCGAGCAGTCGATCAGCGAGTTGCCGTTGTCGTCCTGCCAGTCGATGTCGGTGATGAACGGCTGCTCCTGCACGTCCTTGTGGGGATCGGCCCACTGGATCAGGAAGTAGAGCGCGACCGAGTCGTTCGTGAGCGGATTGAACGACCAGAGCGTGCGCACGGAGGCATAGAAGTCTCCGCCGCCGCCCCCGCGGTCGCCGCGCATCAGGAGGATGGCGGGGTCCCCCGTCCCTTCCCACTCGATGTCCGTCGCGCGGCCGTCGATCAGGAGCTCGCGGCTCTCGCGCTGCGGCGAGGAGAGGTAGAGCTCGGGCAACGGCACGGCCACGAGGGTCGACGGAAGGTCGGGTTCGGTCGGGGTCGTCTTCCCGCAAGCGAGCGTCAACGAAGCGATCAGGACAAAAAGAATCCCTACACGAGCAGTATCACCGCGAAGCATGTAACCCTCGGATCGAGCGTCTATTGGGGGGGAACGGCGGTAGCCTACGGACCGGCCCCTGGGGTGTCAAGCGAAAAGCCCGGGATCGATCTCCGGGAAGATCGGATCGGCCCCCTCGACCGCCGCGACGGCGGGCTCGTCCAGGTCTCCCGACTCGAGCATCCGGGCCAGGCCGTCGAATCGCTCCAGGTGCGTCTCGGTCCGCTTCACGGCGTACGGCACGATCGTCCCGGTCTTCATGATGAACGCCCAGTCGCTCGCCTGCGCGAGCAGGAGCTCCCGCCCCGCCTGCCGGAGCGCGCGCGCGCGGAGCGGATCGCCCCGGTCTCCGGCCGCGGCCGCGGCCTGCATCCGCTCCGCCGACCGGAGCAGGTGGCGGTAGATCCAGTCGTTCACCGGGTCGAGCCAGAAGGAGGCGTAGCCGTTCTCCCCCCACGAGCAGGGATGGATCCGTCCCTCCGGGAGCCGGCGGAGCCGCTCCGACGCGGTCAGAGGATCGACCGCCTCGAGCTCCGGGCGCGCCGCCACCTCGTCGAGGACGCGATCGAGCCAGTCGGGTCCCTCGAACCACCAGTGCCCGTACAGCTCCGCGTCGTACGGCGCGAGCAGGAACGCCGCCTGGCCGAGCGCCGCGGACGCGCCGCGCGCCTGGGCGACGCGGCCGTCGACGAAGTGGCGCGCGTGGTCGCGCGTCCGCTCCTCCGCGCGCGCGCGGTCGTACGGCTCGCGGTGCGGATAGCGGCGGTCGGTGATGCGGTAGTACTTGAGCCCGAGGTGCGTCCGCGTCCCGCCCGAGGGGAGATACGGGCGCACCGTGTCGATCGGCAGGTCGAATCCCTGGTCGCGGTAGTACTCGCGGTACCAGGAGTCGCCCGGATAGCCCTCCGTGCTGCTCCAGACCTGTCGCGAGGAGTCGGCGTCGCGTCCGAGCGCGAGCACGCCGGACGCGGTCCGGAGCGGCGCGTACGTGCCGGGGACCGGACGCGGGCACGCGTCGAGGATCCCGTGCGTGTCGACCACGAACCAGCGGACGCCGAACTCGGCGAGCACCGCGTCGACGCCCGGGGTGTAGCCGCACTCCGGCAGCCAGAATCCCTCGGGCGGATGGCCGAGGTGGCGCTCGAACTCGCGCACCGCCGTCCCGATCTGCGCGCGCCACGAGGGGCGTCCGAGATCCATGAGCGGGAGGAATCCGTGCGTCGCGCCGCACGTGACGAGGCGGACGACGCCGGCCGCCTCGACGGCGCGGAACGCCGACGCGAGGTCGCGGCCGTAGCGCTCCGCGTACTGCGCGAGGCCCGCGCGGAACCGGTCCCGGTAGAAGACGGCGAGCGGACCGAGGCGCGCGTCGTCCCGGTACCGCGCGACGTCGGCCTCGGCCAGCTCGAGCAGCCGCTCGACGCGATGGACGAGCCGCTCCTGGAGGAGCGGGTCGGCGAGCATCGCGAGGAGCGTCGGCGAGAGCGAGATCGTGATCCGCCCCGTGGCGCCGCGCGACGCGCGTCCCTCCAGCATGGAGAGGAGCGGGAGGTAGCACTCGACGAGCGCCTCCACCAGCCACCGCTCCTCGAGCGGGTCCTCGAACTCCGGATGGCGGACGTACGGCAGGTGCCCGTGGAGGAGGATCGAGAGGTATCCGATCGGAGCGCCGGACATCGTCACCGTCCCCGCGCCGACGGCGAGGCGAGGTAGCGGCTGGCCGACGTCGGGAGCCGCGGCACGGTCTGCCCGCGCTTCCGCTCCGCGTCTTCGGCGAGCCAGCGGACCGCGTCGTCGTCCGCCGGCCACTCGCCCGCTTCCGCGCACGGGCCGTCGGGCGGGACCGGCATCCAGCGCGAGGCGAGGAGCGGCTCGAATCCCTCCGGAAGCTCGAGTCCGATCACGGCGCGCGCCACGCCGCCGCCGCGCTCGAGCGCGACGTACCAGCCTTCGCCCCCGAGGGCGTCCGGCAGGTCCACCTGGACGCTCCCGCTCACGAGGGCGCCGGGATGCTCGGCCCGCTCGATCCGGAGCGCGTAGCGGACCGGCGCGTTCGCGCGCGAGGCCCGCGCGGCCGCCGCGTCGACCGTGGCGCGCGCGATCTCCCACGCCGCGAAGACGCGACGCGGGTCGCGCACGAGGAGGTGGAGCCGGTCTTCGTCGTATCGCCGACCCCTCCAGGCGGCCGGGGGCGGCTCGGTCGGCGCGGGCATGAGCCCCGCCAGACGTTCGGTCGAATTCATGGGCGGAAGACTCCGCGCGTCAGCGGAATACCAGGACGCGTTGGGTGAGCGTGACGTCCGCGATCTCGACTACGACGAAATATAGACCGGATGCCGCCGGACCGCCACCCCGCGACCGGAGGTCCCAGTCCCAAGCCAAGATACCGCCGTCCGGCACGGTCACGGGCCAGGTTCGGACCGTGCGCCCGAGGACGTCCACCACGCGGGCGCGCCCGCGCGCCCCGGGGGCCGCGCGGAGTGCGAAGCGGACCGGCCCGCGCGCCGGCGTCGGCGCCGCCGTGAGCCGCGGCGCCGCGGACACCCCGTCGCCCGATCCCGCGATCGGCCCCGCGCCGCCGCCGATCGTGATCGCGGTCACGGCCGGCACGAGGTCGGTCAGGCCGTTCCTGTTCCAGGCGCGCCACTCGACGGTGTGGCTCCCGGTCGTCGGCGGCGGGAGCACGACGGTGAACGGCTCGTTCCCCGAGTCGCACGCGCCATCCCGACACGGCACGTCGGTCCAGGGCCCGCCGTCGAACCGGTACTGCACGGAGTCGATGGTCGAGACCGTGATCGAGTCGCCGGTGAAGTACCGATAGGGATTCTGGTTCGGGAAGGCCTGGTCCCCCGCCTTCCCGCGGAGCGTGATCGGAACGCCGGCGCCGGTCCGGTACTGCGCCGAGTCGGGCTTCACCAACGGTCGCGTCTGGTAGAGGTCGAGGATCCCGTCCTTGTCCCGGTCGGCCCATCCGACCTGGGCATCGGTGTAGCCGCAGATCGAGTCGGGGTAGTTCCCGGTCATGAGGCATTGTCGAACCGGGACGTTGCAGTACCCCGGCGCCGGGATCGACGAGTTCGTGTTCGGCTGGTTGAAGTATCCGGTCGTGAGCGTGCAGGTCCACCACGCGCTGTTCGACGGGTACTCGTCGAGCGCCCAGAAGAGGTGCGTGACCTCGTGCTCCACGTAGTAGTCGAGCGTGGCGCTCTTCGTGTTCAGGTTGTTCACCGGGAGCACGAACCAGGGGCCGCCGAGCCGGGCGTGCGCGATGTAGCCGTCCGGGAACGTGCCGACGGCCGACGTGTCGTTCTGCACGGGGAAGAGGATCGTGGTCCACTGCGCGCCGAGGCGCCCGCGCGCGGCGTTCGCGTAGTCGTACGCCATCGTGACGGCCGAGCCCCGGTAGCCGACCAGCGTCTGCAGCACGTCGGCGATCCAGAGCTCCTCCTGGCCGATCGGCCGGTCGATCGGCTCGTAGCGGGTCGCCAGGTCGGCCCGCACCTCGAGCATCCACGTGAGCGTGAGGTTCCGCGACGCGGCGTGCACGCTCCACTTGAGGAGCCCGCGGACGGCGGATCGCACGACGGAGTCGCGGAGCGCCGGCGTCCAGTCGTAGTGGTTGGGATCGGTCGAGCCGTCGCTCTCCGGAAAGAGGATCGGGACCGCGACGCGGCCGATCATGAACTCGCTCGTGTCCTCCCAGCGCGTCCCGTAGAAGAGCCCGGAGGGGAGCGGCGTGTTCGCCGGCGCGATGGCGTCCCGGGACGGCGCTCCGGACGACCCGGGCTCAAGCGGCGGGAGCGCGTCCGGGAGGTCGCCGAAGAGCGACCGGAGCGACACCGGCTCCGTGGTGGAGGGCGCGAGGAGCGGGGGCGCGCCTCCCGGTGCCCCGCCCGCGGCGGCCGGCGCCCCGCGCGCTTCGGGCGCGTCGAGGAGCCCGGCCGGGAGCGCGCCGGCGCGCGGGCCCGCCGAGACGTAGTACGTGCTCGGCAGGAGGACGACGTGCACCCGATAGCCCGCGCGCTCGAGCGCGGTCGTGGTGGCCGCGGCGTCGGGCGCGCCGCTCGCGACGAGCACCCGCACGCCCGCGGGCACCGCCGCCGATCGCACGGCGGCCGGATCCCAGAGCGGCGCCGCCCCGGCGCGCGCGCCCAGGGCGGCGAGCAGGAGTGCCACGAGGACCGCGCCCCCTCGGGCCCGATCAGCGAAGCCGGACGATGCGCGTCGCACGACGCTCCCCTCCCGATTCGATGCGGAGCCAGTAGACGCCGCTCGCCGCCTGGCCCCCGTGCGCGTCCCGCCCGTCCCACCGGAGCGTGAGCCGGCCGCCGGGAGCGGGCGCGTCGTACAGCGTGCGGACGAGGAGCCCGCGGACGTTCCAGACCGTGGCCCGGACATGGCCCTCGTCGCGGGCGGGCACCTCCACCGACGCGGCCGTCTCGCTCGAGAACGGGTTCGGCCGCGCGGCGCTGACGCGGATCGCGCGCGGTGCCGCCGGGGGCGGCGGCTCGGGCGCGGGCGGCGGATCGTCGGCCGCGGTCGGCGCCGGCTCGAAGACGCGTCCGAGGATGTCGGTGCCGCTCGACACGGAGCGCGCGTCCGACCAGACGAGGAGCGTCCGTCCCGACGCGTCCATCCCGGCACCCGGGTCGATCTGGTCCGCGGTCGTGACGTCCTGGTCCACGCGGACGGCGCCCGACGCGTCGGGGATCCCGCCGGTGAAGCGCTGCATCCAGATGCTCCAGTTCCCCTGGCGCCGCTCCTCCCACGCGATGACGGAGCTCGTCGCGGAGACGGCGAGCGTCGGACCGTCCTGCGGGCCGACGGTGGCGTCCGACTCGCCGAGCGCGACCAGCGCGGCGAGCGGCGTCAGCGAGGCGGAGAGACTCCGATAGTAGAGGCGCGCGCCGCCCGACGGATCGGAGCCGAGCCAGACGATCTCGATCCGCCCGTCCGGGCCGACCGCGAGGTCCGGATGGGCGCGTCCGCCCGCGATCTCCGGCGCGATCGCGATCGCCGGCCGGTCCTCGGTCACGTTCGCGTCGAGGTGCGCGAGCCAGAGCCGCTGCTCCGCCGTGGCCCCCTCCGCGTAGCAGATCCAGTACCCGCCGGCGGGATCGACGTCGAGGTCGAGCGCGTAGACGGGGTCCACGGGATCGACGGTGAGCACCGCGTGGTTCGCGCCGAGGAGCGCGCCGTTCGACGCGACCCGCCGCGCGTAGAGGCGCGGCGTTCCGTCGCGCGCGTCGATCCAGACGACCGCGAAGGACGAGCCCGAGGCGACGGCGACCGGGGACGCCTGCGCCGCCGGGATCGTGTCGGCGACCCAGAACGAGAACGTCGGCGCCTCGCCGACCGCCGTATAGAGGAAGCCGCGGATGTCCCCCGCGTCCGAGAAGCGCGCGATCTGCGCCACGACGAGCGCCGTGTCGGTGGCGCTCACCGCCGACGAGTACGTGACCGGCCGGTTCACGTAGTCGTTCGCCCAGAGCTTGTGGTTCACGCCCTCGCGCGCGCCCGCCGACGTGATCCACTGCCCGTAGAGATCGCCCGCCGGGTTCCGGAAGTCGATCCAGGTCGCGACGTAGTGGCCCGGTCCGTGGCCCAGCACGGGCCGCCGCTGGTCGTACGGCGCCGCGTCGTCGTTCAGCTGGGTGTCGGAGCCGCGGCGCGTGCCGTCCGGCAGGAACGAGACCCCGAAGACGTCGGAGGAGCCGTTCCGCCCGTCCTCCCAGACGGCGACGAACGCGTCGCGCCCGTCCCACGTCGCGTGCGGCGTTCCCTGCCGCCCGGGAACGTCGTTGTTGACCCGGAAATTCGCCCCGGGCGTCCCGCCGTCGTACGGGACGAACGACGCCTCGACGTTCGAGTCGATGCCGAGTCCTCCGCGGAGATCCTCCCAGATCACGAGCGCCCGGCCGACGCCGGCCGCGGCGCGGACGTTCCGCTGGTCGCGCCCGAGCGGATCGTCGTTCACCCGGACGTTCGCGCCGATCGCGTTTCCCTGCGCGTCGTACCGCTGCGCGTAGACGTCGCCCGGGTCGGTCGGCGCGTCCCGCCGGTCGATCCACGCGACGACGAACCCGTTCGTCGGATCGGCCGTGACGCACGGCGACGCGCAGTGCCCGGTGATCGCCGTGTCGTTGATCTTGAAGTTGCCGCCGATCGGCGTCCCGTCGACGGCGAGCCATTGCCCGTACACGTCGAACGCCACGCCGTACGTCGTCCCGCCGGCCCGGCCGTCGAGCCAGACGACCAGCGTGCGGCCCGAGGCGTCGACCGCCACCGCCGGGCTCCCCTGCCACGATCCGCCGACGACCGGATCGACCGAGATGTGCCGGTTCGCGCCGGTCGGGCCGCCGGTGGCGGTGCGGTAGGCGCCGTAGATCTCCCCCTGCCCCTCGCGGCCGTCGCCCCAGACGACGAGGAACCGGTCGGTGCCGACCGGCGCCACCCGCGGCAGGAGCTGGTCGGTCGTGGTCGCGTCGTCGTTCACGCGCAGGTTCGGGGTGAACGCGACGCCGAGGGAGTCGAGCGCGACGGAATAGATGTCGCGGTTCCCGCTCCGGGCGTCCTCCCAGACGCAGAGGAACGTGCCGGAGGGGCTCGCCGCGATGTCGGGCGCGCCCTGGTCGGGGCCGGCGACGTCGTCGTTGACCCTCCGGTTGATCGTGGAGCCGAGCGCGAGCGGGTCCCGGATGGTCATCACGTAGATGTCGTAGTCGGTGAGGGTGGACGTGCCGTTCCGGCCGTCCTGCCACGCCGCGACCAGCGTTCCGGTGGACCCGAGCGCGATGCGCGGGGCCCACTGGTTCCGGTCGAGCCGGTCGTCGTTCACGAGGAACTCGTCCTGCGCGCGCGCCGGCGCCGGCGCCGTGAACGGGGCGGCCGAGGCGAGGGCGAGGAGGAGCGGGGCGAGGAGGGCGCGCGCGGCGGAGGCCCCGGGGCGTTTCCGCCGGCCGGGCACGCGAGGCCGCGTCGCGCGGAGCGGCCGCGACGCGATGGGAAGACCGCCGGAACCTCGATGCACGTTCGATCCCACCCGGCGGAACCCGAGGCCGCGGGCGCTCAGACGGGTAGCGCGGGGACCGTCACCTCGGGGTGCTGCGCGAGCACATCGTACACCTCGCGCGCGATCGCCGAAAGCCGTTCTTTGCTCGCCGCCTCGAACCGGACGACCAGGACCGGCTGCGTGTTCGACGCGCGGATCAGGCCCCACCCGTCGCCGAAGAGGACGCGGACGCCGTCCACGTCGATCACGTCGTGCGTCTTCCGGAAGTGGTCGCGCACCGACGCCACGACCTCGAACTTCCGGTCGTCCGGGCAGTCGAGCCGGAGCTCCGGCGTGGAGACGAAGCGCGCCTGCGGGAGGGCGTCGACGAGCGCGGAGAGCGGCTTCCGCGCGGCGGCCAGGATCCGGAGGAGACGCCCGGCCCCGTAGAGCGCGTCGTCGTACCCGGGAAACTCGTCCGCGAAGAACATGTGCCCCGACATCTCGCCGCCCAGGGGCGCCTTCGTCTCTCGCATCTTGGCCTTGATGAGCGAATGGCCCGCCTTCCACATGATCGGCCGGCCCCCCTTCTGCTCGATCCACTCGACGAGCCCCTGCGAGCACTTCACCTCGAACACGATCGGCTCGCCGGGCCGGCGCGCGAGCACGTCCGCGGCGTAGAGCGCGAGCACCTGGTCCCCGTAGAGGAGGCGCCCCTTCTCGTCCACCGCGCCGACGCGGTCGGCGTCGCCGTCGAAGCCGATCCCGAGGTCGGCGCCGGTCGCCCGGACCCGCTCCATGAGCGGGCGCATCAGGTCCGGGACGGTCGGGTCGGGCAGGTGGTTCGGGAACCGGCCGTCCGGCTCCGCGAAGATCGCGTCGACGGTGCAGCCGAGGCGCCGGAGGAGCTCGGGTCCCAGGATCGAGGCGGCGCCGTTCCCCGGATCGACCACGACGCGGAGCGGCCGCTCGATCGAGAGCCGCCCCGTGAGGTCCTTGAGGTAGTCGTCGTCGACCGACACGGTCTCCACGGTGCCCCGCTTCGGGAGCGCGCCGGCCGTGGCCGCGCGCCGGCCGAGGTCCTGGATCTCGGGTCCGTGGAGCGAGGAGATGCCGTCGGAGAGCTTGAGCCCGTTGTACTCGATCGGATTGTGGCTGCCGGTCACCATGACGCCGCCGTCCGCCTTCAGGTGGAGGATCGCGAAGTAGAGCGCGGGCGTCGGCACGACGCCGACGTCGACCACGGACGCCCCCTGGTCGAGCAGCCCTTCGACGAGCGCGGTCCGGATCCGCGGCGAGGAGAGCCGCACGTCCCGCCCGACGGCGATCCGCGCCTTCCCCCGCTCCCGCATCCAGGCCGCGAACGCGCGCCCGATCGCGCGGACGACGTCGTCGGTCAGGTCCCGGTCGGCGATGCCGCGGATGTCGTACTCCCGAAAGATCTGCGTGTTCACGCGACCTCCTTCGATCTCAGATAGGCGTCGACGAACGGCGCGAGCGCGCCGTCCATCACCGATTGGACGTCGGTGACGACCACGTCGGTCCGGTGGTCCTTCACCTGCGTATAGGGCTGGAAGACGTACGAGCGGATCTGGTTCCCCCAGGCGATCTCCTTCTTGCCGCCGCCCAGGGAGTCGCGCTTCGCCTTCTCCTCCTCGATCTGGAGCGCGTACAGGCGCGCCTCGAGCACCTTCATCGCCGCGTCGCGGTTCCGGTGCTGGCTCCGCTCGTTCTGGCACTGGACGACGAGCCCGGTCGGCAGGTGCGTGATGCGCACGGCCGATTCGGTCTTGTTCACGTGCTGGCCGCCGGCCCCGCCCGCGCGGAACGTGTCGATGCGGAGGTCCGTCTCCTTGATCTCCACCGCGGCGCCGTTCCCCGCCTGCGGGTAGACGAAGACCGAGGCGAACGACGTGTGGCGCCGCTTCTGGGCGTCGAACGGGGAGATGCGGACGAGGCGGTGCACGCCGCGCTCCGCCTTGAGGTATCCGTACGCGTACGCGCCGTCCACCTGGATCGTCGCGTCCTTGAGTCCCGCCTCCTCGCCCGGCTGCAGGTCGAGCACCTGGTAGCTCCACCCCATCCGCTCGATGTAGCGGCCGTACATGCGGAAGAGCATCTGCGCCCAGTCCTGGGACTCCGTGCCGCCCGCGCCCGGATGGATCGAGAGGATCGCGCCGTGCGCGTCGCTCTCCTCCGAGAGGAGGCTCATCAGCTCGAGCTCCTGGATGCGCGGAAGGAGCCGCTCCGCCGTCGCGGCGAGGTCCTTCGCCATCGCCTCCTCGGGCTCCTGCTCGAGCAGCTCGGCCAGGCCCTCGGCCTCGTCGACCTCCCGGACCAGCGCGCGGTACGGCTCCGTGACGCGCCGGTGCGCCTTCAGCTCGGTCAGGACGCCCTGGGCCGACTCCGGATCGTTCCAGAAGTCGGGCGCGGCCATCCGGGCCTCGAGATCCTTCGTCCGCGCTTCGCGTCGATCGACGTCAAAGATAGCTCCCGAGCTGGGCCAGGATCTGGCGTCCTTCGTCGAGCCGCTTCTTCGTTTCCAGCAGGTCCATCGGTCGAGTCTCCCTTCGCGTGGCTCCGGGTCAGGAGGCGCGCGCGAGCCGCGCGATCTCGTCCCAGATCGGATCGATCCGGCGCTGGAGCGCCGCCGGATCGGCGTCGTTTTCGATGCGCCAGTGCCGGCGCGCGGTGCCGAGGGGCGGGAGCCGCTGTCCGCGCACCCGCTCCCGCGCCGCGGCCTCGGTCATCCCGCGGGCGCGCATCACGCGCCGCACGCGGACCGGCTCGGCCGCGACCACCTCCACCACCCCGTCCAGCTCGGACTCGAGCCCCCACGTGCTGATCATCGCGGCATCGAGGACCGTCACGCCCTCCCCCGTTTCCGCGAGCCGCGCGCGCACCCGCGCGAGGAGCGCCGGCTGCACGATCGTGTTCAGCCGCTCCATGGCGGCCGGATCGCGGAAGACGACGCGGCCCAGCGCGGCGCGATCCACCGCGCCCGCGGCGTCGAGGACGCCGGGGCCGAACGCCGCGGCGATCCGGTCGCGCACGTCCGGCTCGCGCAGGGTCTCCCATCCGAGGGCGTCGCCGTCGATCCGGATCGCGCCGTGCTCCTGGAAGCGCCTCGAGACGGTCGACTTCCCCGAGCCCATCGGCCCCGTGACGCCGATCCGGATCATGGCCGGACCCTATCGGGACGCTCGCGGCGGGGTCAAGGCGAATCGGGTCCGCTCACGCGTGCGCGTCGTCCCACGTCCGCCCGCGCCCGACGTGCACCTCGAGCGGGACGCGAAGCGGGAGCGCGTGCTCCATCGTCTCGAGCACCAGCGGCGTGAGCGCGTCGATCTCCGATTCGTCGGTCTCGAAGAGGAGCTCGTCGTGCACCTGGAGGACGAGCCGGGAGCGGAGCCCGCGCTCCGCGAGGAGCGCGTCGATCTTCACCATCGCCACCTTGATCAGGTCGGCCGCCGACCCCTGGATCGGCGTGTTCACGGCGGCCCGCTCCGCTTCCGAGCGCCGGCCGTCGTGCGCGTCCCGGAGCGCCGGGAGCGGGCGGCGCCGGTGGAGCATCGTCTCCGCGTACCCGCGCTCGCGCGCCTCCCGGAGCACCTGGTCGAGGTACGCCGCGACGCCGGCGTGCGTCCGCCGGTACTCGTCGATGAACGCGGTCGCGAGCGCGCGCGAGAGCGAGAGCTCGCGCGCGAGGCGGACCGGGCCCATGCCGTACAGGATGCCGAAGTTCACGACCTTCGCCTGCGCGCGCTGCGCCGGCGTCACCTGGTCGACCGGCACGCCGAAGAGGCGGGACGCGGTCGTCGCGTGCACGTCCCCGCCGGTCCGGAACGCCTCGAGCAGCACGGCGTCGTGGGAGAGGTGGGCCAGGAGCCGGAGCTCGATCTGCGAGTAGTCGAACGACGCGAGGAGGCCGCGCGGCCCCTCGGCCACGAACGCGCGGCGGATCAGGCGCCCCTCCTCCGATCGGATCGGGATGTTCTGGAGCGACGGATCGCTGGCCGAGAGCCGGCCCGTCGAGGCGACGGTCTGGTGGAACGTCGCGTGCACGCGCCCGGTCTCGCGGTCGACGAGCCGCGGGAGCGAGTCGAGGTACGCGCTCTTCAGCTTCGACGCCTGGCGGTAGGAGAGCATCAGCTTCGGCAGGGGATGGAGCGGCGCCAGCCCTTCCAGCACCTCCGTGTCGGTCGAGAAGCCGTCCTTCGTCCGCTTCCCCCGCGGGAGCCCGAGCCGCACGAAGAGGACCTCGGCGAGCTGCCGGGAGGAGTTGACGTTGAACGGGACGCCCGCCTGCTCCTGGATCTCGTGGTCGAGCCGCTCGAGCTCCGTGCCGAGGTCGCGCGCCATCGCGTCGAGCGCGGGGACGTCGACCTTGATCCCGGCCCGCTCCATCCGGGTGAGCACGCCGATCAGCGGCACCTCCACGTCGTGGAAGAGCGCGGCGACGTTCGCCGCCTCGAGCTCCCGCCTCAGGATCGGCACGAGCCGGAGCGTGGCGTCGGCGTCCTCGCCGCAGTACTCCGCCACGCGCGCCACCGGGAGGGACGCCATGCTGATCTGGTCCTTCCCGCGGCCGATCAGGCTCTCGGTCGGGATCTTCTCCCACGCGAGGCGCGAGCGCGCGAGCGCGTCCAGGTTCTTCGGCTGGTCGGGATCGACGAGGTACGCCGCGACCATCGTGTCGAACGCGACGTCGCGCACGGGGATGCCGAACCGCTCGAGCACGTGCCAGTCGTACTTCGCGTTCTGGGCCGCCCGCTCCGCCTTCGGCGACGCGAAGAAGGGACGGAGCGCCTCGCGCACGCGGTCGGGGTCGAGGTTCGGTCCCGCGTCGTGCCCGACCGGGAGGTAGAACGCGCGCCCCTCCGCGGTCGCGAGGCCGATGCCGACCAACCCGGCGTGCCGCGGGTCGAGCCCCGTCGTCTCGGTGTCGAACGCGACGGGACCGCGGGTTTCCGCCAGCTCCCGCGCCAGCGCGTCGAGCGCCGCGCCGTCGGCCACGGTCGCGTACGCGCCGTAGGGCGCCCGGTCGCCGGGCGCGACCCGCACGGCGGGATCGGCGGCCGGCCCCGGGGCCGACGCCACGACCGTCTCGGGGAAGAGGTCCGCCGCGGACGCCTCCTCCCGGAACCGGCGCGCCCAGACGCGGAGCTCGAGCTCGTCGAGCAGGGCGAGGAGCGCCGCCGACGCGACCGGCGCGCGGACCAGCTCGGTCCAGTGGACGTCGAGCGGCAGGTCGTGGCGGATCGTCGCGAGCTCCTGGCTCAGGCGCGCGCGGTCCTCGTTCGCGCGGAGCTTCTCGCGCAGCGAGGCGCGCTCCACCTGGTCGAGCGACCCGTAGAGCGAGTCGAGCGAGTGGAAGCGCTGGATCAGCTGGGCCGCGGTCTTCTCTCCCACGCCCGGAACGCCCGGCACGTTGTCCGAGGCATCCCCCATGAGGGCGAGGAGGTCGACCATCTCCTCGGGCGCGACGCCGAAGCGCTCCCGGACGGCCGCCCGGTCGACGGTCACGATCTCCGCGCCCCTTCCCTTCGGCGAGAGGAGTTGAACCTTCTCGGAAACGATCTGGTAGAAGTCCTTGTCGCTGGTGAGGATGAGCGTCTCCGCCCCGTCCCCCTCCGCCTCCTTCGCGAGGCTCCCGATCAGGTCGTCCGCCTCCACGCCCTCCTGCTCCACGATCGGGATTCCGAGGAGCCGGATCACCTCCCGGAACCGCGGGATCTGGGCGGCCAGATCCTCCGGCATCGGAGGGCGGTGCGCCTTGTAGTCGGCATAGACGCGGTGGCGGAACGTCGGCGCGGCCGTGTCGAAGACGACCGCGACGCGGTCGGGCCGGCGCTGGTCGAGGAGCGGCACGAGCGTCTGCAGCATGCCGAAGACCGCGCTCGTGACCTCCCCCTTCGCGTTGCGGAGCGGATTCCGGATGAAGGCGAAATGGCTCCGGTAGAGGAGCGCGGAGCCGTCGACGAGGAGGAGGGTTCTACCGCTTCCGGCGGGTTTCGTAGAGGCCATGGCGCTCCAGGTACGCGAGGACGGGATCGGGGACCCAGTATCGCACGGACCGCCCGCCCCGGAGGCGGCGCCGGATCTCCGTCGAGGAGATGCCGATCCGCGGCACGTCGAGCAGGACGACCCGGCCCCGTCGCCCCGCCGCGATCCGCGGCGGACGCCCCTCGCCGCGGGGGACGACCGCCAGCCGCGCGAGCGCGAGGATCCGCTCCGGCTCGCGCCAGGTGCGGAACTCCTCGAGGCTGTCCTGCCCCATGATGAACGTGAGCTCCGGGCCGCCCGGCCGCGCGAGCCGCTCGAGCGTCCGGACCGTGTACGCGACCCGCCCGGGATCGGCCTCGAGGCGGGAGACCGCGAGGCGGGGATTGCCGCGCGTCGCGAGGCGGAGCATCGCGATCCGGTCCTCGATCGGCGCGAGCGCGCGGCGGCGCTTGTGCGCCGGACGCGCCGCGGGGACGAAGAGGAGCCGGTCGAGGCTCAGCCGGTCGACCGCCTCCTGGGCGAAGATCAGGTGTCCCGCGTGGACCGGATCGAAGGACCCGCCGAAGATCCCGACGCGGCGGGGCCGCCGCTTCATCGCGGCTCGCCCGGCCCCGTCAGGGAGCGGAGGCGCTCCTCGGCCCGGCGCTTCACGTCGGCGCTCGCCACGTCGTCCGGGATCTTCTTGAGCGCGGCGATCGCCTCGTCCTTCTTCCCCTCCTTGAGGAGCACGTCGGCGAGGAGGAGGGCGGCGTCGCCGGCCCACTTCGACTCCGGATACTCCGTCAGCACGCCCTGGAGGTAGATCTTCGCGGCGCGCGGCTGGTGGAGCTTCACGTAGAGCCGTCCGTTCCGGTACCGCTTCTCGGCGAGACGGTCGCGCAGCTCGCGGACGCGATCGTGCGCCTCCGCGGCGTGCTCGTCGTTCGGGTAGACGTCGAGGAACTGCTTGTAGCGGTCGAGCGCGCGCCGGGTCTCGGTCTGGTCGAGGAGCGCCTGGCGCGAGTCGAGGTCGTCGCACCGGGCCAGGTAGTAGAGCGCCGGAGCCTGGTACGGCGACTGCGGGAAGTCGCGGATCAGCCGGTCGAACTGGCTCGACGCGAGCGCGTAGTCCTTCTGGCCGAAGTAGGAGCGTCCGAGGTAGTAGAGCGCGTCGTCGGTCTTCTCCGTCCCCGGGAACTGCTCGACGTACGCCTTCAGGTCGTTGATGGCGTCGTACCAGTCGCTCCGGTCGAACGCCGCCTTCCCGGCCTCGTAGTCGGCGTTCCCCCGCTGCTGCTCCTGGAGCGTCCCGCCGCACCCGGCGGCGAGCCCGAGGGCGAGGAGGAGCGTCGCGAGCGTCGCGCGTCGCGTCATCGGGCCGGCGCGTCCCCCGCGGCCGCCTCCTCGCGATCGAGCATCGCGAGGTACGCCCGGGCGCGCACGTCGTCCGCGCGTTCCGCCAGGCACCGCGTCCACTCCTCGCGCGCGCGATGCCGGCGCCCGGCGCGGTAGTGGACCAGCCCGAGCGTGACGCGCGCGTCGACGTACCGCGGGTTCTGGGCGAGCGCGCCCTCGAGCTCCGATTGCGCGTCCTCGTACAGCCCCATCTCGGCGAAGACCGCTCCGAGCTTCTGCTGGAGGTCGAGGAACTTGGGCGAGAGGCGGAGCCCCTTCCGGTATTCCTGGCTCGCGTCGACGTGCATCCCGAGATTCCGGTACGTGTCGCCGAGGAGCGCGTGCGAGTCGGCGAGGAACGTGCGGACGTCGGGCGAGAGGTTCTCGTGGTCCGGATCGCGCACGGCGTCCGCCTGGAACGCCTCCAGCGCCTCGTCGTAGCGGCCGAGGTCGTTGTAGACGATCGCCAGGTTGAGCCGCGCCTCGAGGTACGCGGGGTTGAGCCCGAGCGCGCGCCGGAAGGCCTGCACGGCGCGCTCCCGCTCGCCCGCCATGCTGAGCGCGAGCCCGAGCTGGTTGTGGAGATCGGGAAATTGCGGGTAGAGCGCGATCGCCTCCTCCGTCTCGCGAACGGCCTCGTCGTAGAGGCCCCGGTCGAAGAAGTCGCGCCCCAGCGCCTGGTGCTGCCGCGCGGCCAAGCTCATGCCGATCCTCCCTGGACCCATGGCGTCCATCGCTTCCTCAATTCCGGTTCGAGTAGAAGAGGACCACGAGCCCGGTCACGACGCCGATCACGATCAACGGCTCGAGGAAGCGGAACCCCGACCCCGTCGGCACCGGCGGATTGATCCCGCTCACGCTCCCCGCCACGTACGCGAGGTCCGATTTCGGCACCACGTCTCGGTAGACCCCCGATCCGGTCCGGGCCCACGCGACGGTGCCGTTCGACGCGTCGGACAGGACCGCGTTCGCGTGCATGGCCACCATCCGCTCGTACCCTTTCACCCCGAAGGGGAAGGAGCGGATCCGCCGGACGTACGAAACCGACCAGCCGTCGACCCGGGCGTCGAGCACCAGCGTGCTCGAGTCGGGGCCGGGCGCGGCCATCCCGGGGGGCAGCGTGGGCGCCTTGTCGGGCGGCCGCGGGAAGAACCGCACGTCCCGGCCTTCCCGCTGGAGCCCCTCGACGAGCCGCTGGGAGAGCGCCCCGAGCGTGTCGCCGCGGATCGGCGTCAAGAGCGTGATGGCGCGCCCCGGCGGGATCGGCGCGCCGTCGAGGATGCCGTGCGCGGCCATCGCGGCCACCGAGTCGAGCGCCATGGCGTGCGTCGGAACGGCCGCGCCGCCCGTCCCGCCCGCCGTGGCCGCCGGCGCGGTCGCGAGCGTCGCCGCGAACGCCGCCGCGATCAGGATCGTCGCCTTCCCTGCGAACCGCTTCACGCGATCACCTCCCCGTCCAGGTCGTATCCGCGGGCGCCCCGGATCCGCACGCGGGCGAACGTCCCCGGCTCGGGCGCCGGGGTCCCCTCCGCGACGCGGACGCGGGTGACGCCGTCCACTTCGTAGCCCTGCTGCTCCAGGCGGCCGACGAGCCGGCCCGGTCCCGCCGCGCTGTCGATCAGGACCCGCTCCTCGCGCCCGATCCAGCGCTTCCAGATCCGCGTGGCCGTCTCGCGCTGCGCGGCCAGCAGCCGGCGGCGCCGGTCGAGCTTCACCCGCTCCGGCACCTGCTCCTTCATCCGCCCCGCCGGCGTGCCGTCCTCCCGAGAGTACGCGAAGCAGCCGACGTGGTCGAACGCCTCGCGGCGGACGACGTCGAGGAGCGTCGCGAAGTCCTCCTCCGTCTCGCCCGGGAACCCGACGATGAAGTGCGTCCGGATCGCGACGTCCCGGATCCGCTTCCTGAGCCGCTCGATCAGCCCCTCCATGTCCGCCCGCCGCACCTCGCGGCGCATCCGCCGGAGCATCCCGTCGGTCCAGTGCTGGAGCGGGATGTCGACGTACCGGCAGAGCTTCGGCTCGTCCTCGAACGTCCCGATCAGCGCGTCGGTCCACGTCTTCGGATGCGTGTAGTGCACCCGGACCCACGCGATCCCCGGGATCGCGCAGAGCCCCCGGAGGAGCTCCGGCAGCCGGGCGCTACCGTACAGGTCCGCGCCGTACGACGTCGAGTCCTGTGCGATCAGATGGAGCTCCTTCACACCGGCGTCGGCGAGCCGCCGCCCCTCCTCCAGCACGGCCTCGATCGGCCGGCTCCGGAGGTCGCCGCGAAGCGCCGGAATGATGCAGAACGTGCAGCGGAAGTCGCACCCGTCGGCGATCCGGAGGTACGCGAGATGCCGCGGGGTCGAGACCGCGCGGTGCGCCGCCAGGTCGACCGCCGTCCCCGGGGGCCCGACCTCGACGATCGGCGCGCCGGGCGCGCGTCGGATCCGGTTCGCGACGCGCGTGATCGCCTCCACCTGCCCGGTGCCGACGACCGCGTCGACCTCGGGGATCTCGGCCAGGAGGTCGGCCTGGTAGCGCTGCGCCATGCAGCCGGCCACGATCAGACCCCGGAGACGCCCCTCCCGCTTGAGCGCGGCCAGCTCGAGGATCCGGTCGATCGACTCCTTCTGCGAGGGCCCGATGAACGCGCACGTGTTCACGACCGCGAGATCGGCCGTCGCCGCGTCGCCGGTCATCGTGAAGCCGCCCCGCGCCAGGAGCCCCGCCATGATCTCCGAGTCGACCAGGTTCTTGGCGCAGCCGAGCGTCACGAGCGCGACGCGGGACGGCGCGGCCGCGTCGCGGCGGGCCACCGGCGCGAGCGGGAGCGGGGCCGGCCGGATCACGCGTCCCCGCCCAGGTCGGACGTGGCGCCGGAGCGCCGCTCGGCCAGCTCGTGCTCCGTCACCAGCACCTCGCGCCCCTTCGCGCCCTCGGACGGGCCGACGATGCCGCGCTCCTCGAGCAGGTCGAGGAGCCGGGCCGCGCGCGAGTAGCCGACCTTGAGCCGCCGCTGGAGCATCGACGTCGAGGCCTGCTGATGGAGGACCACGAGGCGCATCGCCTCCTCGAAGAGCTCGTCCTCCGCCTCCAAGTCGTCCAGCGCCTTCACCGCCTCGAGCGCGGAGTCGTCGACGGCGACGGGACCCCCCTGCTCCTTCAGGAACGATACGACGCGCTCGATCTCCTCGCTCGAGACGTACGAGCCGTGGATCCGGTACGGCTCCGGCTTCCCGGCCGGCAGGTAGAGCGAGTCGCCGTGCCCGAGGAGGCTCTCCGCGCCGTTCATGTCGAGGATCACGCGCGAATCGGTCCGGCTCGCCACCTGGAACGCGATCCGCGACGGGAAGTTCGCCTTGATGACGCCGGTGATCACGTCCACCGACGGGCGCTGCGTCGCGAGGATCAGGTGGATCCCGACGGCGCGGGCCATCTGCGCGAGGCGGCCGATCGGTTCCTCGATCTCCGCGGGGAGGAGCGCCATCAGATCGGCAAGCTCGTCGACCACGACCACGAGGTACGGGAACCGGGGGTCCTCGTGCGACGCGGGATCGAGGCCGAGGCGGTTGAACTGCTCGATGTTCCGCGCGCCGTGCTTCGCGAAGACCTGGTAGCGCCGCTCCATCTCCTTCACGCAGTACCGGAGCGCCTGCGCCGCCTTCTTCGGGTCGGTCACGACGGGCATCCGGAGGTGCGGGATGCCGTTGTACGGCGTCAGCTCCAGCATCTTCGGGTCGATCATGATGAACCGGAGCTCGGCCGGCGTCCGCCGCATGAGGAGGCTCATGATCAGGGTGTTGATGCAGACGCTCTTCCCCGATCCGGTCGCGCCGGCGATCAGGAGGTGCGGCATGCGCTCGAGCGACGTCGTGAACGGCGCGCCGGCCACGTCCTTCCCCAGCGCGAACGGGAGCGCGTCCTTCGAGTCGGCGAACGGGCGCGAGGAGACGATCTCGCGGAAGGAGACGAGCGACTTCACGCGGTTCGGGATCTCGATCCCGACCGCCGCCTTCCCCGGGATCGGCGCGACGATGCGGATCCGCTGCGCCCGGAGCGAGAGCGCGAGGTCGTCCTGCCGCTGCAGGATCTGGTTCACCTTGACGCCCGGCGCCGGCTCGTACTCGAAGAGGGTGATCACCGGGCCGGGGTGGACCTCCGAGACCTTCCCGGCCACGTCGAAGTCGGCGAGCGTCCGCTCGAGCACGCGCGAGAGCTCGAGCAGCTCCGACTCCTCGATCCGCACCTGCCCCGCGGGATGCTCCTCGAGGAGGTCGATCGGCGGGAGCGCCGCGTCGGCCGCGGCGGCCGGGGCGAGCCCGAGCCCCGCCGCTTCCGCGCCGAGCGCCGCGGCGGAGCCGGGCATGCCGGCGGCGGTCGCGGCGCCGAGCGGCGATACGCCGCCCGCGCGGCGGCGGTCGGCGCGCGCGTCCCCCACCGTCGCGGGCGGGAACGGGATCGACATCGGCTCCGCGCGCTCCGTCTCGCGACGACCCACGATGCGCGGCTTCGACGGGCCGGGCGGCTCCGGAGCCGGATCCGCGAACGCGTTCGCGAGCTCCTCCTCCTCGAGCATCGGCGGCTTCTTCCCGCGCCGCGGCGCTCCGGCCGCCGGCTCGGGCGCGCCCGCCGCCGCGGCGGCCGCGCGTCGCTTCGGCGCCGGCTCGGGCAGGAGCCGTCCCAGGAGCCCGGCGATCGCGCGGCGGAGCGGCGACGCCGAGCCGAGCTCGAAGGCGACGAGGCCGATCACGACGAGCGCGGTGCCGAGCACCAGCTCGCCGCCGATCCGGCCCAGGAGACGCGCGGCGACGAGCCCGATCCACTCCCCCGCGGCGCCCACCATGCCGCGGTTCCCGCCGGTGATCAGGTAGAGGAACCCCATCGCCGTCGCCGCGGTCGCGGCGGCCAGCGCGGTGCGGAACCAGAGCTCGCCCGCCGGGCGGAGCCGGATCCGGTTCCAGCCCCAGGCGAGGAGCGCGAGCGGAACGAGCCACGCGCCGAGGAAGCCGAGCGCGTGGGCGAGACCGGCCGCGGCGAACGCGCCGACGACGCCGCCCTGGTTATGGACGGATCCGGACGCGAGGAGGTCGGAGGCCGTGTCCCGCGCGTCGCGCGTGGCGAGCGCGAGGACGAGATAGACGGCGATCGAGAGGAGGCAGAGCCCCAGGATCTGGAACTTGCGCCGGACGGAGACCCGTCCCAGGAACCACATCGGCCCCGGCCCGGCCTACGTCCCCTGCTGCCAGGACGCGAGGTACGCCACCTGCTCGGGCGTCAGGACGTCGATCCCGACGCCGAGCGCCGCGAGCTTGAGGCGCGCGATCTCCTCGTCCACCGCGGCCGGGATCGCGTAGACGTTCGGCTTCAGCTCCTTCGCGTGCGCGAGGAGGTGCTCCAGGCCGAGCGCCTGGTTCGCGAAGCTCATGTCCATGACCGACGCGGGATGCCCCTCCGCGGCCGCGAGGTTGATCAGGCGCCCCTCGCCGAGGACGAAGATCCGCTTCCCGTTCGCGAGCGTGTACTCCTGCACGAACGGCCGCACCGTGCGCACCGACTTCGCCTTCTTGCCGAGCGACTCGAGATCCAGCTCGACGTTGAAGTGGCCCGAGTTCGCCACGATCGCTCCGTCCTTCATCGCGTCGAAGTGCCCCATGCGGATCACGTTCAGGTTGCCGGTCACCGTCACGAAGAAGTCGCCGATCCGCGCCGCCTCGTCCGCCGGCATCACCTGGAAGCCGTCCATCACGGCCTCGAGGGCCGGGAGCGGATCGACCTCGGTCACGATCACCTGCGCGCCCATGCCGCGCGCGCGGGTCGCGATGCCGCGGCCGCACCAGCCGTACCCGAGCACGACGAACTTCGAGCCGGCGATCAGCCGGTTCGTGGCGCGGAGGATGCCGTCGAGCGTGCTCTGCCCGGTGCCGTAGCGGTTGTCGAAGAAGTGCTTCGTCTTCGCGTCGTTCACGGCCAGGATCGGGTAGCGGAGCGCGCCCTCGCGCGCCATGCTCCGGAGGCGGATCACGCCGGTCGTCGTCTCCTCGGTGCCCGCGATCACGGCCTTCGCCTGGTCGGCGCGCTTCGTGTGGAGCACGGTCACGAGGTCGGCGCCGTCGTCCATCGTGAACTCCGGCTTCGTGTCGAGCGTCGCCTCGATGTGCGTGTAGTACGTCTCGGGGTCCTCCCCCTTGATCGCGAACGTCGCGATCCCGTACCGGTGCGCCAGCGCGGCCGCGACGTCGTCCTGCGTGGAGAGCGGGTTCGAGGCGCAGAGCGCGACCTCCGCGCCGCCCGCCTGCAGGGTCAGCATCAGGTTCGCGGTCTCGGTCGTCACGTGGAGGCAGGCCGCGATCCGCTTCCCGCGGAGCGGCTTCTCCTGGGCGAAGCGCTGCTTCACCTGGCGGAGGACCGGCATCTCCCGCTCGGCCCACTCGATGCGGTTCACGCCGTCCTCGGCGAGCTTCGGGTCGCGCACGTGTCCCTTCGCGCTCAGGGCGGTCGTCGTCTCAGGCGTCACGCTTCAAGTCCTCCGCGCGGTCGAGCAGCTCCCAGCGGAAGCCCTCGGTCTCGCGTCCGAAATGTCCATAGGCGGCGGTGCGCTTGTAGATCGGCTTCCGCAGATCCAGCGCGTGGATGATCGCGTGCGGCCGCAGGTCGAAGTGCTTCCGCACGAGCTCGGAGAGCCGGCCGTCGGAGACCTGCCCGGTGCCGTGGCTGTCGATCATGACGGAGACCGGCTCCTCGACGCCGATCGCGTACGCGAGCTGCACCGTGCAGCGCTCCGCGAGGCCGGCGCCGACGATGTTCTTCGCGACGTGGCGCGCGGCATAGGACGCGGAGCGGTCGACCTTCGTCGGGTCCTTGCCGCTGAACGCGCCGCCGCCGTGTCCGCCGAAGCCGCCGTACGTGTCGACGATGATCTTCCGTCCGGTGAGCCCCGTGTCGGCCCGCGGGCCGCCGAGGACGAACCGGCCGGTCGGATTGATGTGGTAGGTCGGCTCGCCGTCGAGGAGGAGCGGCGGCAGCACCGGGCGGACGATCTCCTCGATGAGGCGCGTCTTGAAGCGCGCGAGCTCGGCGTCCCCCATCTCCGCGTGCTGCGTCGAGAGGACGACGGTGTCGATCCGCTTGGGGATCCCGTCCTCGTACCGGACCGTCACCTGCGACTTGCCGTCGGGCCGCAGCTCGGGGAACTTCCCGGACCGGCGCGCGGTGGCCAGCGCCTGCGTCAGCTTGTGCGCGAGGAGGATCGGGAGCGGCATCAGCTCGGGCGTCTCGCGCACGGCGTATCCGAACATGAGCCCCTGGTCCCCCGCGCCCCGGCGGTCGACGCCGAGCGCGATGTCGCGCGACTGCTCGTCGATGGCGGTCAGGACCGAGCACGTCTCGGAGTCGAACCCGTACGCCGGGTCGTCGTATCCGATCGTGCGGATCGTCTCCCGGACGATGCGCGGGATATCGACGTAGCACTTCGTCGTGATCTCCCCCGCCACCAGGGCGAGCCCGGTCGTCACGAGCGTCTCGCACGCGACGCGGCCGAACGGATCCTGCGCGAGGATCGCGTCGAGGACCGCGTCGGAGATCTGATCCGCCACCTTGTCGGGGTGGCCTTCCGTGACCGACTCGGAGGAGAAGAGCATCGAGTGGTGCGTCGGCTCCGTCTTCCGGGCCGCGGGCTTCACCTGCGTTGCCGGACCGCTCATGAAACTTCCACCTCCGAGGAATCGCCCACGTTGAGCCGTTGGTACGCGCCGCGGACGAGGGCGTTCTCCCCGACCACCGACAGGTCGAGCAGGATGTCCTCCACGGTCGCGCCTTCGTTCACGATGGAATTCTGCACGACGGAGCGCCGGATCCGGGCCCCGGCTCCGATGGAGGCGTAGGGACCGATCACCGCGTGCAGCACGTCGGCGCTCGGGTCGAGCGCGACCGGCGGGACGATCACCACCCCGGGACGCGTCGTCCGCGGCGCCAGGACGTCGAGGAGCGCGCGGTTCGTCTCGAGGAGCGCCTCCGTCTTGCCGCAATCATACCAGCCCTCCACGGGGAACGGGCGAAGTTCCTCCCCCCGCGCGAGGAGCGCCGCGAGGGCGTCCGTGAGCTGGATCTCGCCCCGGGTCCGCTTCCCCGACCGCTGGACCTCCTCCAGGCACTCGAAGAGGCCGCGCGAGTGCTCGAGGAAGTAGAGCCCGACCAGCGCGAGGTTCGACACGGGGTGCTCCGGCTTCTCGACCAGCGCGGTGATCCGCCCGTCGCGCACGGTGGCGACGCCGAAGCGTCGCGGGTCCTCCACCTCGCGCACCCCCACGAACGAGCCGCCGGCGAGGAGTCCCGCGAGGTCGGCGCGGAGGATCGTGTCCCCCAGGATGATCAGGACGGGCGCGCCGTCGACGGCGTCCCTCGCCTGCGCGACCGCGTGCCCGAGCCCGAGCGGCTCCTCCTGCACGACGGAGACGACGTCGAGCCCCTTCCACGCCTCGCCGAAGAGCCGGAGCCGGTCGCCCATCTCCCCGGGGCTCACGACGAGCACGACCTTGGAGGGCGCGACGGCGGCGAGCTGCTCGAGGATGTGGGCGAGGATCGGCTTCCCGGCCACGGCGAGGAGCGCCTTGGGCGTCGTCAGCGTGTGCGGGCGGAGCCGCGTCCCGGCCCCCGCTACGGGGATGACGGCGACCGGCCTCATCCCCGGAGCGCCTTCTTCAGCGTCTCGACGCCGGGCAGGGCGGACGGATCGACGCCGTTCTGGAGTGCCGCGTAGTAGCTCACGAAGTCCCCCAAGGCCACGCACGACAGCGTCCGCGCGAGCGGCTCGCGCCCCGCCGCGATCACCGTCTCGACGCGGACCCGCTTCCGGCCGAGGTACGCCGCGAGCCACTCGAAGCGGCGCGCCACCCGGGGGTGGTCGTCCGGATCGCGGAGCAGGACCACCGCGAGTCGTCCGAGGGCGGCCTTCGGCGTCACGAACGAGTCGACCTCGTTGTGGTTCATCTCGGGCAGGGCCGAGGCCCAGGCGAGCTGCTTCGCGTTCTCGTTCAGCTGCCCCTTCCATCGGACCGCGGCCGGGTGGAGCGTCCGTTCCCCCCCGATCACGAGGAGGACCCGGCCGGCGAGGCGTATCGCGAGTCTTTTCGCCGAGTTGCGCGAGTGTACCACATCCCTCCGGCAGGCCGAAACGACCCCCTCGACCGCGTCTGCCGCGGCGGCGAGCCGGCGGGCGTCGGCCGAGACGACCCCGACGTGGTCGGCGATCGAGAGGAGGGTCGAGAGCGAATAGCCGAGGGCCGCCCGGGGCGGGTGGCCCGCGGGCAGGATCGCGGCGGGCACGCCGTCGGCCCGCGCCCGCTCCGCGAGCGATCCGCCGGTCGTGACGACGCACGCGCGGGCGCCTCGCGCGCGCGCGGCGCGGTAGGCCGCGAGCGTCTCCTCGGTCTCGCCCGAGTACGAGGAGAAGACGAGGAAGTCCTCCGGCGTGAGCCACGCGGGCGGCTCGTAGTGGCGGACCACGTGCACCGGGACGGAGCCCTCGCGGTCGGCGAGCACGCGCAGGAAATCGCCCGCGATCGCGGATCCCCCCATCCCGAAGAGGACGAGGCGGCGCGGGCGGGTCGGCGGGAGCGCCGCCGCGGCCGGCGCCGCGAGCCGGGCGCCGGCGCGAACCTGCGCCGCGAGCCCCTCGATGCGGTCGCCCATGCCGCCCGGGTCGAGGCGGGCCACGAGGCGCGGATCGTCGAGCGGAACCGTGCGGCGGCGCGGGGCCGCGCTCCGCTTCGCGGCGCCCCGCTTCGTCGCGCGTTGCTTCGTCGCGCCTCGCGGCGTCGTGCGTCGCTTCGCGGGGCTCATGCGGTGAAGTGCTGGGGGAAGCGGCGGCTCATGAATTCGGTGACCACGGTGCGGACCTCCGCGGGGGTGGCGAGGCCGAGACAGCGCTGCGCCAGGGTGACCGCCTCGTCGTACGTCGAGGCGCGGACGATCGTCTTGATCTCCGGCACGAGATACGGGCTGACCGAGAAGTCGGTGAGGCCGAGCCCCAGGAGCAGGACCGCGTAGAGCGGCTCGCCGGCCATCTCGCCGCAGATCCCGACCCGGATGCCGAACCGCTGTCCCGCCTCGACGACCATCCGGAGCGCGCGCAGCACCGAGGGGTGGAGCGGCTCGTAGATCTCGGCGATCGTCTCGTTGCCGCGGTCGACGGCCAGCGTGTACTGGATCAGGTCGTTCGTGCCGATGCTGACGAAGTCGGCCTCGCGCGCCACGAGATCGATCGCGAAGACCGAGGCCGGCGTCTCGACCATCACGCCGAGCGCGATCCGGTCGGCCATCGGGATCCCCTCGTGCAGCATCTGCCGGCGCACCTTCTGCACGATCGACCGCGCGCGGCGGAAGTCCTCCAGACCGACGACCATCGGGAACATGATCCGCACGTTCCCGTGCGCGGTCGCGCGGAGGATCGCGCGGAGCTGCGTGCGGAAGATCTCGTCGTGGCGGAGCGAGAAGCGGAGCCCGCGCATCCCGAGGAACGGGTTCCGCTCGACCGGCGTGCCGAGGTAGCTCGCGAACTTGTCGCCGCCCACGTCGAGCGTCCGGATCGTCACCGGGTGCGGCCGCATCGCCTCCACGATCGAGCGGTACGCCTGGTACTGCGCCTCCTCGGTCGGCAGCGTCTGGCGCGAGAGGTAGAAGAACTCGGTCCGGTAGAGCCCGATCCCGTCCGCCCCGTTCGCCTGGATGCCCGGCAGCTCCTCCGGCACCTCGAGGTTCGCGCCGAGCTCGATCGTCCGCCCGTCCTGCGTGACGCACCGCTGGTCCTTGAGCGACGCCAGGTTCGCGGCCAGCTCCTGGTACCGCCGCTGGCGGCGGCGGTGCTCGTCGAGCACGTCCTCGTCGGGATCGAAGATCGCGACGCCCCGCGTTCCGTCCACGAGCGCCGTCTGCCCCTCGGCCGCGACGTCCATCGCGCGACGGAGGCCGACGACGGCCGGGATCCCGCGGGCCCGCGCCATGATCGCCGTGTGCGACGTGCGGCCGCCCAGGTCGGTCGCGTACCCGAGGATCTTGTCGCGGGGCGCGAGCGCCATCTCGCTCGGCGGCAGGTCGGACGCGACGATGATCGACGGCACCTTGAGCTCGCTCAGCGAGGCCGACCGGACGCCGCCCAGGTTCGCGAGCACGCGGCGCCGGACGTCCCGGACGTCGATCGCGCGGCCGCGGTAGTACTCGCCGTCGGCCTCCTCGATGCGCGCCGCGACGGTGCCGAGGATCTTCCGGTAGCAGTACGCCGCTCCGCGCAGGTCGCGCTCGATCGCGGTCGTCGCCATGCCGTTCGCCTCGGGATCCTGGAGGATCGCGATCTGGGCGTCGAGGATCGCCGCGTGCTCCTCGCCCGTCTCGAGCGCGATCTTCTCGCGGAGCGCGCGCACCTCCTCGAGGCTCCGGTCGATGGCCGACCGGAAGTGCGCCTGCTCCGCCGCCACGCGGGAGGGCGGGATCGGCCCGTCGGCCACTTCGATCTCCTCGGGGTCGACCACGTGCACCGGTCCGATGCCGATGCCGGGCGACGCCGCGATTCCGGTCAGGACGTTCATTCCTCTCCGAACTTGTCGTTCACGACGCGGACCAGCGCCTCGAGCGCCGCCGTCTCGTCGCTCCCCTCGACGCGGAGCACGAGCTCGGCGCCCCGCTCGGCCGCGAGCATCATGACGCCGAGGATGCTCTTCCCGTTCACCTCGAGGCCGTCGCGCGCGATCGTCACGTGCGACGCGAACTTCGCGGCCTCCTTCACGAAGACCGAGCACGCCCGGGCGTGGAGCCCGAGCCGATTCTGGATGACGACGTTCGCTTCCACCATGGTCCGGATTCGGGTCCTAGAGCACGAGCGCGAGGAGCACGGCCGCCGTGAGCGCCACGAGCCCGGTCTCGACGGTTCGCCCCGCCCGCCGGCTACATCCGATCGCCGCGATCGCGCCTCCGAGGAGGAGCGGCGGCGCCGCCGTCTGGGCGGTCCGGAGCGCCTCCCCCGCCGCCGCGCCGGCGGCGAGCCCGGTCGCGCCGAGCGCGCCGATCGCGACGAGCGCGCCGAACGCGAACGCCCCGGCCCGCTCCAGGAAGGCGTTCCACGCGAGGAGAGGTAGCGACCGGAGGAGGGCGCCGGGCCGGTCCGCGGCCGCGTATCCGCGGGCCACGCCCCGGAGCCGGAAAGGCAGCGCGACGGCATTGTACGTCAAAAGGAGCGCGAGCGGGCAGAGGAGCACGCGGACGTCCGGATCGCCCGTGGCCGGCGGCGGCAGGAGCGCCAGCGCGAGCACGCCGGCGAGTCCGGCGAGCGGGCGGAGCGTGACCCAGAAGAGAGGATCGCCCATCGCCGCGAGCGGGCTCGCCATCGAGCGCTTCACCCGGTCGATCGCCGCGTCGTCGATCGGCTCCCCCGCGGCGCGCCGCTCCTCGAGGCGCGCCGCCGCGCCGAGGACGTAGCTTCCGAGGACCGGGTGGGTCGCGAAGTACGCGAGGTGGCGCTTCAGGGCGCGGCCGCACTCCTCCGTCGCCGGGTAGAGGCGCCGGAGGACCGGCAGGAGCGCGAAGCCGAAGGCGAGCCCCTGCATCCGCTCGGGCGTGAGAAGCGCCTGCAGGTGGAACGACCGGGTGGTGACGCGCCGGAGGTCGCCGTGGCGCACGGGCGTCTCGGTCACGATCCCCCTCCCCGGAGCCCGAAGAGGAGGGCCGTGACCACGAGCGCGCCGAGCGCCGCCCAGCGCATGCCGTGGCGCCGGCCGCGGACGTGCGCGTGGAACGCCGTCACGAGCGCGGCCCCCAGGAGCGTGGCGAACACGAAGCCGATCCGCCGCGTGGTGAGGAACACCGCCACGCGCGGGAGCAGCGTGAGCGCGAGGCCCGCGAAGAGGATCGTCGCGCCCCACGTCCAGACCGCCGCCGTCAGGAACGTGCGGCCGAGCCCGCCCCAGACGAAGCGCTCGAACGCGCCGGTCGCCCCGGAGGTCGCGAGCGCCTCCGCCCGCGCGACCACCGCTCGAGCCGGTCGCGCGTGGAGCCGCGCGAACCACCCGCCGAGCACGCCGGAGAGGAGCCCGGTCGCCGTGCCGACCACGACCCAGAGGAGCCCGCCGAGCGAGCCGGGCAGGACGTCGTGGAGGCGGGTGACGCCGACGATCGCGACCGCCGTGCCGACGATCCCGGCGGTCGCCGTGTCGTGGGAGCGCTGCGCGGCCGGGAGCGCGGAGTCGGTGAGGAGGAGCTGGAGGAGCGCCCCGACCGCGATCGGGATGCGGAGGACCCAGAGCTCCCACTCGGGCCCGGGATCGATCAGGGCGCCGGCGAGGCAGGCGCCGACCAGCGGCTGGCTGAGCATGAGGCTCCACCCGGCGCTCTTCTCGACCGCGAGGAGGCCGCCGAGCAGGGAGATGCGGATCAGATCGGGGAGCACGTCGCCTCCCGGGAGCCGCGCACGCGGCGGGCGGCGCTCACGCCGTCGTCCCGCCGAGCAGCCGCGCGAGCGGATGCTCCGGATTCGACGGCAGGTCCCGCGCCGCGACGCGGACGCCGCCCCGCGCGAGCGCGAGCAGGCGCGCGCGGTCCGCGTCGTCGAGGAAGACGTACGGCAGCACCGGGACGCGGCCCGGGGCGTGATGGATCCCGCCGACGTTCAGGTCGGTGAGCGGGAAGCCGCCGTCGTGGAGACGGAGCGCCTCGTCGGTGCCGGGCAGGAGGAGGATCGTCCGCTCGCGGTCGACGCGCGCGCGCGTCTCCGGCGCGCATGCCTCCGCCACCGAGACGACCGCGCCCGTCGCGGGCTCCGGCACCGCCGCCAGGTAGAGCTCGGCGCTCGCGGGATCGGCGCGGAGCGCGTCCGACACGACGAGGAAGAGCGTGGCGTCGAGCGGGCGGCCCCATCCGAAGGCGACCTGGCCGTGGATCAGGCGGTCGTCGATGCGCGCGAGGAGGAGCGGCACGCTAGAGGACGACGATCCCCGCCTTCCCCTTGGTCTCCATCCGCGGCAGGAGCTCGTCCAGGGGCAGCGTGTCGCGATAGTGGAAGAATTCGAGCAGCATCGGCAGGTTGATCCCCGTGATCCGTCGGAGGAGCGGATGGCCCACGGCGACGCGTCGCGCGGCGATCCCGCAGCTCCCGGCGGCCATGTCGCTGAAGAGGACGAGCGGCGTCGTGTCCGGCACGCCGCGCACCGCGTCCTCGATCGCCGCGGTCAGCCCGTCGGCCGAGAGACCGGTGTTGCTCACGATGACCACGTCCTCCTGCGCGCCGAGGATCGACTCGGCGGTCCGGACCATCTCCCGGCCCAGGACGCCGTGCGTCACGAGCAGGGCGACGGGGCGGGGGGTCGCCATCGCGCGCCCCGCTATTCCGTGTCGTCCCGCACGAGCGGGCTCGAGAGCAGCTTGATCCGCATGCTCTCCATGAGGCGGTCGTTGAGCGCCCGGGCCGGATGGTAGCCGTACACCTTCACCAGGTGGTTCAGCGCCACGACCTCGGCGATCACGGTGATGTTCTTCCCCGGGAAGATCGGGATCGTCACGAGCGGGATCTCGACGCCGAGGTACTGGACCGTCTGGTCGTCGAGGCCGACCCGCTCGTAGTCGCGGGTCTGGCTCCACTCGGTCAGGTGGATCTCCACCTCGACCCGCTTCTGGCCCCGGATCGCGCGGATGCCGAAGATCGACTGCACGTCGATGATCCCGAGGCCGCGGATCTCCATCGTGTGCTTGAGGACCTCGTTGCAGGCGCCGATCAGGATGTCGCCGTGCCGTCGCGTGATCCGGACGACGTCGTCGGCGACGAGGCGGTGTCCCCGCTCCACCAGGTCGAGCGCGGTCTCGCTCTTGCCGATCCCGCTCCGGCCCGTGAAGAGGAGCCCGATCCCGTACACGTCGACGAGCGATCCGTGCGTCGTCACCGACGGGGCGAAGACGTAGTCGAGGTACGCCGTCAGCTGATGGATGAACGGGGTCGTGTCCTGCGGGGTGCGGAAGACCGGCGCCCGGCGCCGGTTCGCCCGCTCCAGGAATCCGGGAGGCAGCTCGAGCCCCTTCGCGACGATGATGCACGGGACGTGGAACTGGAAGAACCGGTCGAGCGCCGCCTTCTCCTCCTTCTCGTCCAGGGTCTGGAGGTACGCGATCTCCGTGCGGCCGAGGATCTGGATCCGCTCCGCCAGGAAGTTCTCGAGGAACCCCATCAGCACCATGCCCGGGCGATGGATGTCGCTCACCGTGATCGGCAGCTCCGACTCGAGGCTGTCGGAGAGGAGCTCGAGCCCGAGCGCGTCCTTCTGCTGCTCGTAGAGCTGGGCGACGGTGAGCGTCGGCGCGCTATTCGAGCTCAAGGAGTTCGACCTCCCGGGTGCCGGTCCGGTACGCCACGCGGAGCCCCGCGTTCGCGCCGCGCTCGGTGAAGACGAGGACCGGCTTCGCGCTCTTGAGGAGCGCGCGGGCCGCCTGCTCCACGCTGAGGAGCGGCGCCCGGGTCTTCCGCCGCACGACCGCGACCCGCCGCGACTCCGTGCTCGGCAGCCGCGGCATCTCCGCCTCGGCCGGCGACTCGCGGAGCGTCGCGCCGCGCTTCTTCCGGTCCTTGAGCCGGTCCTTGTGGCGCGCGAGCGCCTTCTCCTGCTTCGAGAGAACCTGATCCACCGCGGTCATCGCGTCCGCGTCCGCGGCCTTCGTCAGGAGGTCGACGCCGTTCCCGTGGAGCCGGAGCTCCGCGCGGTGGCGGTATCCCTCCTGCGTCACGGTCAGATCGGCGCGGATCAGGCTGGGATGGAATCGCATGAGCTTCCGGATGCGCGCCTCGGCGGCCTCGCGGAACGACGAACCCGGCTTCCAGTGCCGGCCCTTGATCGTGATGTCCATGGAGTGCGTTCTCCTGGGGTCGTGACGGTTCGGGTCAGGCGAAACGGCGCCGCGACCGCGCGGGCAGGATGCGGAGCGCCTCGCGGTACTTCGCGACGGTCCGCCGCGCGATCTTCAGGCCCTGCTCCTTCAGGAGCTCGGCGATGCGCTGATCGCTCAGCGGGTCGAGCTTGTCCTCGGAATTGATGAGCTGGAGGATCTTCTCCTTCGCCGCCTTCGCGGAGACGTCGTCCCCCTCCTCCGTGGCCAGGCCGCTCGAGAAGAAGTACTTGAGCTCGAAGACGCCGCGCGGCGTCTGCACGTACTTGCTCGTGGTGACGCGGCTCACGGTCGACTCGTGCATGCCGATGTGGTTGGCGATCTGCTGGAGCGTCAGCGGCTTCAGCCCCTCGACCCCCTTCTCGAAGAAGTCGCGCTGCTCCTCGACGATGCGCCGCATGACCTTGATCATGGTCTTCCGGCGCTGCTCGATCGTGTCGATCAGCCACTTCGCCGACTTGAACTTCTCGGAGATGAACTTGCGCGATTCGTCGTTCGCCGACTTGTTGCGCAGGATGTGCTGGTAGGCGTTCGAGATGCGGAGCCGCGGCACGTTCCGGTCGTTCAGCGAGACGACGTACTCCTCGCCCACGCGCTCCACCACGAGGTCGGGGACGACGTACTTCGTCTCCTCGGCCGCGACCTCCTGGCCGGGACGGGGATCGAGCGTCGCGATCAGGTCGCCGGCGGCCTGCACGTCCTCGACGGTGCACTTGAGCGTCCGCGCGATCTCGCCGAAGCGCTTGTTGAGCAGATTGTCGAACTGCTCCTGGACGATCCGCGCGGCGAGGGTCCCCTCGAGGCTCCGCTGGACGAGCTGGATCCAGAGACACTCCTGGAGGTTCCGCGCCCCGACGCCCGCCGGCTCGAAGGTCTGGATGACGGTCAGGACCTCCTCGACCTTCTCCGGCGTGGCCATCACGGCCTCGGCCACCTCCTCGATCGAGCTCTGGAGGTACCCGTTCTCGTCGAGCGACCCGATCAGGTACTCGCCGATCGCCTGGTCCGCCTCGCTCAGCTCGGTGAGCCGGAGCTGCTCCCCCAGGTGGTCGCTCAGGCTCCGCACCGTGACCGGGACCTTCTCGTAGAACTCCTCGCCCGGGTCGGACGTCCGCGGGGCGACCGGGCCGTCCCATCCCGAATCGGGCCAGTAGTCCTCCCACTCGATCTTCTCCTGCGCCTCCCCGGCGGGGGCGTCGGTCGCTTCGGGCGCCTCCGCCTCGCTCTCCTTGAGCCCGGCGTCCTTCGTGGCGTCGTCCAGCTCCTTCACCTCCTCGACCTCGTCGACCTCCTCGAGGAGCGGGTTCCGCTCCAGCTCGGCCTTGAGCGCCTGCTGGAGCTCGAGCGTCGGCATCTGGAGGAGCTTGAGCGCCTGCTGGAGCCGCTGCGTGATGATCAGCGACTGGCGCAGCTGCTGGTGCAGTCCGGCTTTCATTTCCATGCGATGTCTTCCCTCAGTCGAGCCGGAACCGCTCGCCCAGGTAGATCTGCCGGGCGACCGGGTCCTGCGCCAGCTCCTGGCTCGTGCCCTGGAGCAGGATCTTCCCTTCGAACATGATGTACGCGTGGTCCGTGGTGCTCAAGGTCTCGCGCACGTTGTGGTCCGTGATCAGGATGCCCAGCCCCTTCGCCTTCAGGCGCGCGACGATGTCCTGGATCTCCCCGACCGCGATCGGGTCGATCCCGACGAACGGCTCATCGAGCAGCATGAACTTCGGCTCGGTCACGAGCGCCCGCGTGATCTCCACGCGGCGCCGCTCGCCTCCCGAGAGGTTGTACCCCTTTCGGTCCGCCAGGTGCGCGATGTTCAGCTCCTCGAGCAGCTGGCCGAGCCGCTCCTCCCGATCCCGCTTCGAGAGCGGCAGCGTCTCCAGGATCGCGAGGATGTTCTCGCGAACCGTGAGGCGCCGGAAGATCGACGGCTCCTGCGCCAGGTACCCGATCCCGATCCGCGCCCGGCGGTGCATCGGCACCTTCGTGATGTCGCGGCCGTCCACCAGGATCTGGCCGCCGTCGGCCCGGAGGAGCCCCACGATCAGGTAGAACGTGGTCGTCTTCCCCGCGCCGTTCGGCCCGAGCAGGCCCACGACCTGGCCCTGTTCGACCTCGATCGACACCTTGTCGACCACCTTCCAGTGGCCGTAGTAGCGCTCCAGCTCCCGCGCGACGAGTCCCGTCACGGAGCGCGCCCGCCGTCGCTCACGTCGGTGTCGCGGACCTCCGCCTTCACCTCCCGCGTCAGGTGGAAGTGGTCGAGGCTCGGATCGCTCACGAACCCGTAGCCCGTGACCACGTCGTGCTGCCGCGTCACCTTCACGAAGCCCTCCGAGACGATCTTCCCGGCGGCGTTCTGCCAGCGGAGCGAGTCGGTCTCCATCGTGATCCCGGTCTCGGTCGTCACCCGGACGTGCCCGCGCGCCTCCAGGTCGTTCGTCTGCTGGTGGACCTGCCCCTCGTCCGCCGTGAGCGTCGAGAAGCGCTCCCCCTTCTGGTTGAAGAATTCGATGCGGACGGTTCGCGCGTCCACCAGGTTCTGGCTGTTGTACATCGCCGCGTAGGACGCCCAGAGCGTCCAGTTCTTCCGCCCTTCCGAGCTCTCCGTGAGCGAGAAGTCGCGCGCCTCCTGGTCGGGGAGCCGGACCTCCTCGCCGGTCGGCGACGAAGCCGGTCGATTCCTGCAGCCGGGCACGAGCGCCGCGAGAACCGCCACGACGAGCGGCGCGATCCAGGCACGGGACGGCCCCGAACCGCGGCGCGACCGCCGCGTCCGGACCGTCGCGCCGGACTCTAGCACGCCCTTCTCGAAGGGGTCAAACCGCGCGCCGCCCATGTTCTTAACGCGACCGCACCCCGAGGCAGTCGTGGAGGTGGATGACCCCCACCGGCGCCCCCCGATCGTCCGCGATCACGAGCGAGGTGATCGCGCCGCCCTCGTTCTCCTCCATCGCGCGGACCGCCTGCGCGATCAGCGCCTCCGCCGCGATCGTCCTCGGCCGGCGCGTCATGACGTCGGCCACCGGGCCCTTCAGGTCGACGCCGCCCCGGAGCAGGATCCGCTTCAGGTCGCCGTCCGTGAGGATGCCGGCCAGGCGCCCGTCACGGTCGATCACGGTCGTCATCCCGAGGCGCTTGTGCAGGATCTCGAGCAGCGCGTCGTGGAGCGTCGCGTCGATCGGGACCCGGGGGAGCGCGTCGTCCCGGTGCATCACGTCCTCGACCCGGAGCGAGGCGGCCCGCCCGAGCACGCCGCCCGGATGGAGGAACGCGAAATCCTCCCGCGAGAACCCCTTCAGCCGGAGCAGCACGATCGCGATCGCGTCGCCCAGGGCCAGCATCGCGGTCGTCGACGACGTCGGCACGAGATCGTCCGGCGACGCCTCGCGGGGCGCCCCGACGTCCAGCACGTGATCGGCGGCCGCCCCGAGGGAGGACGAGGCGTGTCCCGTCATCGCGATCAGGGTGACCCCGCGGCGCCGAAACGCCGGGACCAGGTCGAGCAGCTCGCGCGTCTCCCCGCTCTTCGAGAGGAGCACCGCGGCGTCCTCGCTCGAGACGATCCCCAGGTCGCCGTGGACGGCGTCGACCGGGTGGACGAATGTCGCCGGCGTGCCGGTGCTCGTCAGGGTGGCGGCGATCTTCTTCGCGACCAGACCCGACTTTCCGACGCCCAGGGTGAGAACCTGCCCCTTCACCTGAGCCAGCGCATGAACGGCTGCCTCGAAGTCCTTGCCGATGCGTCGCTTGAGTTGTTCGAGCGCTTCCCCCTCGATCGCCAGGACCTCGCGGGCCCACTCGGCCACGGGGGCGGCCGAGGCTCGGGCCACGTCGGCCCTCGCGCTCGTCCGGTCGATCGCTTCCGTCACGCGCGTTGGCCCTCCAGAACGGTACGATCGGCAACCGCCTGCCGCACCTTGACCAGGGATCGGAGGAGCGCTTCCAGGCCGGCGAGCGGCCACTGCGACTCGCGGTCGGAACGGGCGCGCGCCGGGTCGGGATGCGTCTCGAGGAAGATCCCGTCCGCCCCCGCCGCCACCGCCGCGCGCGCGAGGACCGGGATCATCTCCCGGTTCCCTCCGGTCACGTCCCCGCCCGGGCGCTGCACCGAGTGGGTCGCGTCGAAGAAGACCGGGCAGCCGAATCCGCGCATGACCGCGATCGAGCGGAAGTCGACCACGAGGTCGCCGTACCCGAACGTGGTCCCCCGCTCCGTGAGGATCACGCCCGGCGCGCCGGCCGCGCGCGCCTTCTCGGCCACGTGCCGCATCGACGCGGGGGCGAGGAACTGCCCCTTCTTCACGTGGAGTGGCTTCCCCGTGGCCGCGGCCGCCTCGATCAGCGGCGTCTGGCGACAGAGGAAGGCGGGGATCTGGAGGAGGTCGAGCACGGCGGCGGCCGGATCCACCTCGACCGTCTCGTGCACGTCGCTCGTGACCGGGACGCCGACCGCGTCGCGGACCGCCGCGAGCGCACGGAGCCCCTCCGCGGCGCCCGGGCCGCGGTAGGAGTCCCGCGCGGTCCGGTTCGCCTTCGCGTACGAGGCCTTGAAGACGAACGGCATCCCGAGCGCGGCCGCGACGCGCTTCGCCTCGGTGGCGACCTCCGCCGCCATACCGGCGTCCTCGAGCACGCAGGGACCGGCGATCAGCGAGAGCCGCTCCGCCGTGAAGCGGACGCCGCCGACGTCGACCGGCGCGAACGGGGCGGGGGTCGTCACGCGGACCTCACGGACGCCGGACGCCCGACGCGCTCTCGCGCGGCGTCGTGTTCGTCTCGCGACGCCGGCGCTCCTCGTCGGCCGCGCGGACGAAGCCGCGGAAGAGCGGATGCGGATCGGCCGGCCTCGAGCGGAGCTCGGGATGGAACTGGACGCCGACGAACCAGGGATGGTCGGGAAGCTCCACGATCTCGACGAGGTCCTTCGCCTCGTGGACGCCGGTCACCCGGAGCCCCCGCTCGATCAGCGTCTCGCGGTAGCGGTTGTTGAACTCGTAGCGGTGGCGGTGGCGCTCGGCCACGCGCGACGTGCCGTACGCCTCCGCCGCGTGGCTCCCCGGCGCGAGCGCGCAGTCGTACGCGCCGAGGCGCATCGTGCCCCCCTTGACCGAGACGCCCTGCTGCTCGGGCAGGAGGTCGATCACCGGGTGCGGCGTCTCGGCGTCGAACTCCGAGGAGTCGGCGCCCTCGAGTCCGGCGACGTCGCGCGCGAACTCGATGACCGCGCACTGCATGCCGAGGCAGATGCCGAAGAAGGGCACGCGGCGCTCGCGGGCGTACCGCGCCGCCTGCACCATTCCCTCGGTGCCGCGGTCGCCGAACCCGCCCGGGATCAGGACGCCGTGCGCCTGGCCCAGGAGCGCCTCCGGCCCGTCGAGCTCCACGCGCTCGGAATCGACCCATTCGACCCGCACGGTCACGCCGTTCGCGATCCCGCCGTGCAGGATCGCCTCGTGGATGCTCTTGTACGCGTCGCGCAGGTGCGTGTACTTGCCGACGACGGAGATCGTCACGACGTCGCGGGCCTTCTGCATGCGGTCGGTCACCATCTGCCACGTCCGGAGGTCGGGCGGGCCGGCGTCGAGCCTCAGGTTCGCGACGATGAGGTCGTCGAGGCCGCCGCGATGGAACATCAGCGGCACCTCGTAGATGGACGCCACGTCGATCGCCTCGATCACCGACTGCGTCGAGACGTTGCAGAAGAGCCCGATCTTCTCCTTCACCTCCTCCGGGAGCGGGACCTCGGTCCGGCAGAGAAGGATGTCGGGCTGGATCCCGATCGCGCGGAGCTCCTTCACGGAGTGCTGCGTCGGCTTCGTCTTGATCTCGCGCGCGGCGCCCAGGTGCGGCACCAGCGTCACGTGGATGAAGAGCGTGTTGAGCGAGGAGAGCTCGAGGCGGAGCTGGCGGATCGCCTCGAGGAACGGGAGGCTCTCGATGTCCCCCACCGTGCCGCCGATCTCGACGATCGCGACGTCGACCGGCTTCTTCCGGGTCAGGGAGAGCATCCGGGCCTTGATCTCGTCGGTCACGTGCGGGATCACCTGGACGGTGCGCCCGAGATAGTCGCCGCGGCGCTCCTTCTGAATGATCGCGTCGTAGATCTGCCCCGCGGTCACGTTGTTCTCGCGGCCCATCGAGACGCCGAGGAAGCGCTCGTAGTGGCCCACGTCGAGATCGGTCTCGGCCCCGTCGTCCGTGACGTAGACCTCGCCGTGCTGGTACGGACTCATCGTGCCCGGATCGACGTTCAGGTAGGGATCGAACTTCTGGAGCGTCACCGCCAGGCCGCGGCTCTTCAGGAGCGACCCGATCGCCGACGCCGCGATCCCCTTCCCGAGCGAGGAGACGACGCCTCCCGTCACGAACACGAACTTCGTCATGGATCCCTCCGTTCCCCCCACTGCGCCCGCGCCCGCTCGAGGTCGGCGGGCGTATCGATGCCGATGGAATGAAAGTCGCCGACGGCGACGTGGATCGCGATGCCGTTCCAGAGCGCGCGAAGCTGCTCCAGCCGCTCGGCCCGCTCGAGCGGGCAGGGCGGCAGGGCGGCGAGCGCGCGGAGCGTCGCCCGGCGGTAGGCGTAGACGCCGACGTGGAGGAGCGCGGGGTGGTCCGGGTCGGCCCCGTGCGGGACGCGGGAGCGCGAGAAGTAGAGCGCGCGGCCCGCGCGGTCCACCACTACTTTGACGCGGTTCGGATCGTCCGGATCCTCGCCCGCGCGGAACGGCGCGGCGAGCGTGGCCATGGCGACGTCCGTCCGGTCGAAGAGCCGGACCAGCCGGTCGAGCCCTTCCGGGTTCACGTATGGCTCGTCCCCCTGCACGTTGAGCACGACCGCGCCGTCGTCGGCCGCCGTCTCCCCCGCGAGCAGGCGCTCCGCCTCGGCCACCCGGTCCAGTCCGGAGGGGTGGTCGGACCGCGTGAGGATCGCCTTCCCCCCGGCCGCGCGGACGGCGGCCGCGATGCGGTCGCTGTCGGTCGCGACCACGACGTCCTCGACCGCGGTCGCGGCGCGGACGCGCGCGAGCACGCGGACGATCAGCGGCGCGCCGCCTAGATCCTGTAAGGCCTTTTCCGGGAGACGGGTCGACTGGAGCCGCGCCGGGATGATCGCGACGGCCCCGGAGGACGGCCGTGCGGTGGTCGCGCGGGCCGCGGCGGGGGACGTGAATCGGTGCACGAGCCATGCTAGCAATGCGGCCGAACGACGTCAACGGCAGGAATCGCGCCGTGGAGCCGCGATCGCGAAAGGGAGGGGTGTGGGTGCCCGGCGGGCCCGGCCGCTAGCGGTCGCGACGCCTCGTCAGGTCCAGCGCGGGATCCGTCGGCTCCGGTCGACCCACGCGCCCCACGGGACGCAGGCGAACGTGGCGAGCGACGTCGCGACCAGCACCCGGCGCCCGGACGGGGCGATCCCGCTCGAGGCGCCGACGAAGAGGAAGCAGGCGAACGCGATCATGCCGAGCAGACCGAAGCGGCCGGGCCAGCGGACGGGCCGGGTCTGGTCGAGGTAGAGCATGAGGCCGACGAAGAAGAGCGCCGCCTCCAGCGGGATCGCGGCCGACGGCACGTTGCCGAGCCCGAGCCCCACCTTGGGACCGATCCCGGGCAGGAGCGGGAGATCGGGAACGTGGACGACCCAGTCGAGCCCCCAATTCGCGACCACGAGCGCGGCCACCGCGATCGATCCGGCCCGGTACCGGGTGCGCATCTGGTGGACGGCGGCCGCAAGGCCGGCCCAGACCAACACCAGCAACAGGCTGTGGGAGTAGGGACAGGAGACGAACCCGATCGGGGACATCGCGGTCCCGCCGGAATCGAACGACACGCGCTCGATCCCGGGGATCAGGAGTGCCGTCCGGATCAGGTCGGGAAGGAGCGCGGCGAGGATCAGCGCGCCGAGCGACGCATTCGGGGCCGCCCGCTTCGCGGCGAACGCCAAGGCGATGTTGCCGAGGAACATGACACGCCTCTCGAGGGATGCACGATGTCGAACGGGTTGGGTTCCCTGGAGACCGCTGGGCCGGCTTCGTCGCGCCTTCCTGGCGCGACGCCGATGCGTGGGATCGGGGGTCGAGCCGGGAGGTTACACCCCCGGCGGGTCGCTGTCACCTCCCGGCGCCGCGACACGTCGCCCCCGGCGCCGCGACGCCTCACCCCCGGCGCCGCGACACGTCGCCCCCGGCGCCGCGACACCTCACCCCCGGCGCCGCGAGGCATCGGGGACAACGCTTCGGGCGCTGGCCCTCGGCTTCGCTTCGCTCCGCCTCGGAGGCGCCCTGCGCGTTTCCCCGATGCCTCGCTCCGTCAGACGTGTCTCGCGGCGCCAGGTCGAGGGGTCGCGCCGAGCCGGGGCGTGGAACGGCCCCGGCGGGAACGCGGAGGGCGCCTTCGCAGGCTCCGCGAAGCGGAGCCGAGAGACAGCGCCCGGAGCGTTGCCCGCCGGGGCCCTTGTACGATCAGGTTCGATGCGCCGCGCGTCGCGGCGTCAGCGCGCCGCCGGGGCCGCCTCGAGCTCGGCGATCCCCTTCTTCACCTCCTCGGCCGAGTTGGCGAGCGCCTTCTTCTCGTCGGCGGTCAGCTCGACCTCGATGACCTTCTCCACGCCGCGGGCGCCGAGCACGGCCGGCACGCCGAGGTAGATGTCCTTGAAGCCGTATTCGCCGTCCAGGTGCGCGCACACCGGGAGGACGCGCTTCTTGTCCTTCAGGATCCCCTCGGCCATCTGCACCGCGGAGCTCGCGGGGGCGTAGAACGCGCTCCCGGTCTGGAGCAGCTTCACGATCTCGGCGCCGCCGTTCCGCGTGCGCGTCACGATCTCGTCGAGACGGTCCTTCTTCACGAACTTCGTGATCGGGATGCCGGAGACGGTCGCGCAGGAGAGGAGCGGCACCATCGTGTCGCCGTGCCCCCCGAGCACCATCGCCTGCACCTCCTCGACCGACACGCCCGCCTCCATCGCCAGGAAGGCGCGGAACCGGGCGGAATCGAGCACGCCCGCCATCCCCATGACCCGCTCGCGCGGGAACCCGGTGACGCGGTACGTGAGGTACGTCATGACGTCGAGCGGGTTCGTGACCAGGATCACGAACGCCTTCTTCGCGTGGTCGCGGATCGCCTCCGCGACGCCGCGGACGATGTCCGCGTTCGCCTTCAGGAGATCGAGGCGCGACATGCCCGGCTTCCGCGGGAGGCCGGCCGTCACGATGATGAGGTCGCTGTCCTTGACGTCGCGGATGTCCCCGCTCCCCTCGATCATGGAATCGTAGTGACGCACGGGGCCGGCCTCGAGCAGGTCGAGCGCCTTCCCCTTCGCCACGCCTTCGACGATGTCGATCAGCGTGACGTCGCCCAGCTCCGCCTCGGCGGCGTAGAGGGCGGCCGAAGCGCCGACGTTGCCGGCGCCGACGACGGTGATCTTAGGCATGGGCCGCCTCGGCGGTCTTCGCGGTGGGCTCGATCGACACGGTGACGTTCCCCTTCCCCCGGCGGCGGAAGACCACGACGCCGTCCGAGAGCGCGAAGAGCGTGTCGTCCTTGCCGCGACCCACGAGGAGCCCCGGCCGGTACTGCGTGCCGCGCTGACGGATCAGGATGCTGCCCGCCGTCACCCGCTCGCCGCCGAAGCGCTTCACGCCGAGGCGCTGCGACTGCGAGTCGCGGCCGTTCTTGGAACTCGATACGCCTTTCTTGTGTGCCATGCCCTGCTCCTTCCCGCCTAACCGCGGATGTCGAGGATCCGCACCCGCGTGAGCGTGTCTCGGTATCCGATCTTCTTCCGGAACTTCTTCCGTCGCTTGAAGGTGCCGACCTCGATCTTGGGACCGCGCTCGGTCCCGATGACCTCCGCCGTCACCGCCGCCCCCGCGACGAGGGGCTGCCCTATCGTGACCCCGTCGGCGCCCCCGATCAAGAGGACTCGGTCGAACGTGACCTTCGACCCGGGCTCCTGACCGAGGTGCGGCAGGATGTGCTCCTCCGCCGGGCTCACCCGGAACTGGAGTCCCTGCGCCTGGATCACCGCGTAACGCGCTTCGCTCATGACTGCCGTGCTCCTTTCTGACTCCGCCACCGCCTCGCGCGGCCGGCTCAGTGCTCGAACTGCTTCGTGATCTCCTCGTACGTCCGGCCGCGGAACAGCCGGATCTCGTTCCGGCGGAGCGACGGATCGTCCCGGATCTCGACCCGGAACCGGTACTGCTTCTCGATCCTCCCGAGCCGGTCCGCGCCCTGCTCCACCAGGTGCACGGCGACGTCGGGATGGACGCGTAGAATAAGCTGCCGTTCCTTCGAGCGCTGCCCGACCCGGCGCAGCATCCGCTCGATCTTCAGGGACGCCGACGACAGAGAGAGCACCTTGCCGGTCCCCTCGCACTCGGGGCAGTCCTCGTTGAAGTAGTTCGCCAGGCTCGGCCGCTGGCGCTGACGCGTCATCTCGACCAGACCCAGCTCGCTCACGGCGAACGCCGTCGTGCGGGGCCGGTCCCGCGTCAGGTGCTGCCCGAGCGTGTCCGCCCCCGGCGTCTTGTTCCCCGCGTCCACCAAGTCGATG
>JBLMXB010000173.1:0-22913 GCA_050257555.1 Hyphomicrobiales bacterium
CGCCTCCGCGATGAAGTTCGGGAAGAGCCGCCCCAAGGTGGCGCTCGAGTCGAGCCCCAAGGTCACATTCAAGGACGTGGCCGGCGCGGACGAGGCGAAGCAGGAGCTGGAGGAGATCATCGAGTTCCTGCGCGACCCGAAGAAGTTCCAGCGGCTGGGCGGCCGGATCCCGAAGGGCGCGCTCCTGCTCGGACCTCCGGGCACGGGCAAGACGCTCCTCGCGAAGGCGGTGGCGGGCGAAGCCGGCGTTCCCTTCTTCTCCCTCTCGGGCTCCGACTTCGTCGAGATGTTCGTCGGCGTCGGCGCCTCGCGCGTGCGCGACCTCTTCGACCAGGGAAAGCGGAACGCCCCCTGCATCATCTTCATCGACGAGATCGACGCGGTCGGACGGCATCGCGGCGCGGGCCTCGGCGGCGGGCACGACGAGCGCGAGCAGACGCTGAACCAGCTCCTCGTCGAGATGGACGGCTTCGAGTCGAACGACGGCGTGATCCTGATCGCGGCCACGAACCGGCCCGACGTGCTCGACCCGGCGCTCCTCCGCCCGGGCCGCTTCGACCGGCAGATCGTGGTCGACGTCCCCGACGTCCGCGGGCGCGAGGGGATCCTCCGCGTGCACACGCGGAACATCCCGGTGGCCGAGAACGTGAACCTGACCGTGCTCGCGCGCGGGACGCCCGGCATGGTCGGCGCCGACCTCGCGAACCTGGTGAACGAGGCCGCGCTCCTCGCGGCGCGCCGGAACCACAAGCGCGTCTCGCCCGAGGACTTCGAGGAGGCGAAGGACAAGGTGATGATGGGCGCCGAGCGGCGGAGCCTCGTGATCTCGGACGAGGAGAAGAAGTCGACGTCGTACCACGAGGCCGGGCACGCGCTCGTCGCGTGGCTCCAGCCCGGCAGCGACCGCGTCCACAAGGTGACGATCATCCCGCGCGGCCGCGCGCTCGGGCTCACGGCGTACCTCCCCGAGCAGGAGCGGCACTCCTTCTCGCGCGAGTACTGGCTCCGGATGCTCACGCACCTGATGGGCGGGCGCGCCGCCGAGCAGCTCATCCTGAACCACTTCACGACCGGCGCCTCCGACGACATCCGGCGCGCGACGATGATCGCGAAGCGGATGGTCTGCGAGTGGGGCATGAGCGAGCGGCTCGGCCCGCTCACGTTCGGGAGCCGCGAGGAGTACGTCTTCCTCGGCAAGGAGATCTCCCAGAGCCGCGACTACAGCGAGAAGACCGCGATCATGATCGACGAGGAGGTCCGGAGCCTGGTGGAAGGGGCGTACAACAAGGCGCGCCAGCTCCTCTCCGACAACACGGAGAAGCTCCACGCCATCGCGCTGGCGCTCCTCGAGCGCGAGTCGATCGACGGCGACGACCTCGAGCGGCTGATGCGCGGCGAGAAGCTCGAGCCGATGGCCCGGAGCGGCGACGGCGACGCCCCGGCCGCGGCCGCGGAGGCGAAGCCGAGCAAGGACGACGCGAAGTCGAGCCCGACGCCGGCGCCCGGCTTCCGACCGAGCGAGAGCCCCGGGACGGCCTGATGCTCGTCCTTCGCCACGCGCGCGGGTCGTGGGACCTGACCGAGCGCGCGCGGGTGATCGGCATCCTCAACCTCACTCCCGATTCCTTCTACGACGGCGGCCGCTACGTCGATCCCGCGATCGCGATCGAGCGCGCGGAGGCGATGGTGGCGGAGGGGGCCGACGCGATCGACGTCGGCGCGCAGTCGACCCGCCCGGGCGGCGGCCCGCCGCTCACGGCCGACCAGGAGTGGGACCGGCTCTGTCCGGTGCTCCCCGAGCTGACCCGCCGCCTCGCGATCCCCGTCTCCGTCGACACGTTCCGGGCCGACGTCGCGCGGCGCGCGCTCGAGGAGGGCGCGGCGATGGTGAACGACGTCTCCGGCCTCACGGCCGAGCCGTCGCTCGCCGATCAGGTGGCGCGGACCGACGCCGCCCTCGTCCTCATGCACGCGCTCGGCGCCCCCGACCGGATGCACGCGCCGCGGGAGTACGACGACCCGGCCGGCGCGGTCCGCGACTTCCTCGAGGAGCGGCTCCGCTTCGCGATCGCGCGCGGCGTCCCGGCCGAGCGGATCGCGCTCGATCCCGGGATCGGCTTCTCGAAGCGAGCGGAGCAGAGCCTCGCGGTCCTCCGCGGACTTCCGCGCTTGACCGCGCTCGGCCGGCCCGTGTACATCGGACTCTCGCGCAAGTCGTTCCTGGGCCACGTGACCGGGCGCCCCGCCGAGGAGCGGCTGGCCGCGGGCCTCGGCGCCACGGTCGCGGCCGTGCTCGCCGGCGCGCGGATCGTGCGGACGCACGACGTGCGCGCGACCGTGGACGCGCTGGCCGCCGCGGCGGCCGTCACGCAAACCGAACCGGGCGAGGCGGCCCTCGCCGCGCTCGCGAAGACGCGAGGATGATCGACCTCAAGCCGCAGCTCTTCCTCGACGCGCTCGACATCCTGATCGTCGCGTTCCTCTTCTACCGGCTCTTCGCGATGATCAAGGGGACGCGCGCGTCCCAGATGTTCGTCGGACTCATCTTCATCGTCTTCGCGTCGATCGTCGCGCAGTGGTTCCGCCTGCACACGCTGAACTGGCTGATCGGGAGCCTCAAGACCGTCTGGGTGATCCTCTTCGTGATCCTCTTCCAGCCCGAGCTGCGCGCGCTCCTCACGCACATCGGCCAGAACCGCCTCGTGCGCGCGCTCATCCGCGTCGAGGAGTACGGCGTCGTGAGCGAGGCGATCAAGGCGACCGAGGAGATGGCGAAGGACCGGCGCGGCGCGATCATCGTCTTCGAGCGCGACATGGGGCTCCGGAACTACGTGGAGACCGGCACGCGGCTCGACGCGGCGGTGACCGCGGAATTGCTCGAGACGATCTTCACGCCCCACTCCCCGCTCCACGACGGCGCCGTGGTGATCCGCGGCGACCAGATCGTGGCGGCCGGCTGCATCCTCCCCTTGAGCCAGTCGAGCGGGCTCTCGCCGCTCCTCGGCACCCGCCATCGCGCCGCCCTCGGCCTCGCCGAGGAGACCGACGCCGCGGTGATCGTGGTCTCGGAGGAGACGGGCGCGATCTCGATCGCCCACAAGGCCGAGCTCAAGTGGAACCTCGACGAGGGTCAGCTCCGGAGCGAGCTGGCGGCGATCTTCAACCCGCGGCCCGACGAGACGCCCGAGCCGGAAGACGTGAAGCAGGAGGCCTAGCCGGCCTCCACGGAGCGCCGCACCCGCGCGGGACCGAGGCGGCCCCGCGCGTATCCCCCCAGGTAGGCCGCGTCGTACACCACCTTGAGCGCCGGCACGAGGAGGACCGCCTCGAGGACGCCGAGCCTTCCCCGCGCCCGCCGCGCCTGCTGGATCGCGAAGAGCGCCGCGCCCGCGAGGCAGAGCCACCACGCCGGGCGCCAGACGAAGCCGGCCGCGACGAGGAGGAGCGCCGCCGCGTACTTGGCCGCGATCGTCGCGTAGAACCAGCCCTGCACGCGCGCCTCGCCGTCCCCGAGGCCGAACCGGCGATGCTGGCGGAAGAACGAGCGGAGATCGCCGCGCGGATGCCAGCGGACGATCGCGTCGGGGGCGAAGGCGAAGCGGCAGCCGGCGCGCTTCAGGGCGAGGCCGAACGGCGTGTCCTCGTTGTGGTCGAGCGCCTCGTCGAATCCGCCGGCGCGCTCCCACGCGGCGCGGCGGAACGCGATGGAGCGCGTCGAGGGGAGGAAGCGGTCGTGGTCGATCTCCTCGAGGGCGGGCGCGGAGACGACCCCGGCCGCCCGCTCGAAGCGCGTCGCCCCCGCGGGTCGGTAGAATCCGGCGACGACGTCCACGCCGGGATCGTCCTCGAACGGCTTCACGATCCGCTCGAGCCACGTCGGCTCCACCTCGGCGCCCGCGTCGGTGCACGCGATGACGTCGTGGCGCGCCGCCCGGATCGCGGCGTTCCGCCCGACCGACCGGTTCCCCGGCACGACGAGGAAGCGGACGCGCGGATCGGCGCCGGCCCGGACGCGGAGGCGCTCCACCGTGGCGTCGGTCGAGCCGCCGTCCCCGACGACGATCTCCTCCGGCGGCCTCGTTCCGCCCGTCAACGAATCGAGGAGCGCGTCGATCGACGCCTCCTCGTTCCGCACCGTGACGATGACCGTGGTCGGAAGCCGCTCCACGCGCGATCGCGGCCGCGCCGCGCCTACCAGCCGCCGGGCCGGGTCTCGGCGATCGCGTACGGCCGAACGACCCACTGGCCGGCGTAGAAGTACCGCTTGCCGACCGCCAGGATGTCGTCGGGCGTGATGGCCTCCATCTTCGCCGGGAGCGAGATCGGGTAGTCGGGCGGCAGGCCGAACAGCTCGGCGCGCGCCCACTGGAACGCCCGCGCCGTGTTCGTGTTGAAGCCCGACTCGTACGTGCCCAGCGCGTGGAGCTTCGCGTGGCTCACGTCGTCCGAGAACTGCATGCCGACCAGCTCGACGCCGCCGACCTTCTTGAACTGGCGGAGGAGCAGCTTGACCATCTCCTCCTCGTGCCCCGGGCCGTCGGTCGTCAGGGTCGCGATGATCGGTGATTCGTCGATTGCCTGCGCCACGATGGACGTGCAGCCGATCACCGGCGGTTGGTCGCGGACGAACTGCTCGAACCATCCGTACGGCCCGGTCAGGAGGGAGTTGATGACGTAGAACGCCGGCATGTCGAGGCTCGCCGCGGGCGGGCCGTCGAACGCGAGCTGCACGGTGCAGGTCGGGCCGGCGCCGAGCTCCCACTTCTCGCGCTCGCCGTCGAACGGGAGCTCCTGCGGCACCGCGGGCGGCGCGTACGGACCGGCCGCCACGTCCCCGAACGCCTTCCCCACGGCCGTCTCCACCTCGGTCGGATTCACGTCCCCGAAGACCGCGATGGTCAGATTCGGCTTCACCACGTACGTGCGGTAGAAGTCGGTCAGCGTGCCGAGCGGCATCGAGATCAGGTTCACCTTGTTCCCGATCCCGGGGAGCCGGTAGCCGCTCACCGTGTACTTGGTCTTGAAGATGAGCCGGTTCCGCTGCGCGTCGTCGTCGTTCAGCCAGTTGTCGAGCGCGGTCAGGATCTGGATGCGGGTCGCGTCCACGTTCAGCGTGTCGAGATCGGGATGCGCGAACATATGGCCGAGCCGGTCGAGTCCCGCCTCGAGCTGCGACGACGGCATGGCGAGCGAGACGCCCCACATGTCGCGGTCGAGGTACGGCACGAGCGAGCCCATCGCGCCGAGCGACTGGCGGTACGTCCGACCGTTCGCGGTGGAGTCGATCGAGTTGAGGAGCGACTCCCGGAGGAGCGACGTGATGCCGTTGTCCTTGTCGTTCTCGTGGCGCACGCCGCCGTTCAGGTAGATCGCGACGGTCACGGCCGGCGTCGAGTGGTCCTCGCTCGTGAGGAGGTGGATGCCGCCCGGCAGCGTGGTCCGCGACACGCGGCCGCGGCCCGGGTCGAAGGGCGTGGAGGAGATCGAGGCGAGCGGCCCGTCGATCCGCTTCGCGCGCTCCTTGTCGTCGCTCGCGGTCGCCTGGGGGCCGCTCCGGTACGTGCCCTGGTAGAGCGCCAGCTTCTCCTGGAACCGTTTCGGGAACGTGGCCGCGGCGCCGAGGCTGTCGGCGGCTCGCGACGGCATCATCTCCACGACCGCCGCCTGCTTCCAGTCGAGGTACTTGCGCGCGACCGCGCTCAGGTCCTGCGCCGTGACGAGCGCCAGACGCTGGAAATAGACCTCGTCGGCGCCCGGCGTCCCCTGGAAGCACGCGACCGCCGTGGCGCGGCCGAGGCCCCATAGCTCGGCGCGGCGGCCGATCTCGCGCGTCGTCACCGAGAGGATGGCCCGGTCGCAATCCTCCTTGGAGATCGGTTGCGAGCGGATCTTCTCGATCTCCTGGATCAGCGTTCCCTCGGCGTCGTAGAGACGCGCGGGCGTGGAGGCGACCGAGAGCGAGACCACGCCGCCGTCGGCGTCGAAGGAGCGCTGCGCGAGCGCGCTCGACACGTCGCCCGTGCCCGACTGGAGCGCCTGCTCGAACCGCGACCCCGGCGCGTCGACGAGGAGCGCCAGGAGCACGTCGAGCGCGAGGGCGTCCGCGCTCCCCCACTCCGGCGCGCGGAAGCCGGCCGTGACGCCCACGCCCTGCGTGTCCTCGGGATTCGGCAGCGAGCGGAGCACGGGCCCCGCCATCGAGCGGATCGAGACCTTCGGCTTCTTCGGCGCCCGGTCGGTCTTGAGATCCTGGAACGCCGCGGCCACCTTGTCGACCGTCTGGTCGACGTCCACGTCGCCGATCACCACGACCGTGACGTTCTCGGCGACGAACTGGGCGTGGTAGAAGCGCTCGACGATGGGAAGGGAGAGCGCGGACAGCTCCATCTCGGGGACGGAGAACGGCGTCTCGAGCGGCGTCCCCTGGTAGAGCGCGGCGCGGATCGGATTGAGCGAGGCGCCGGCGACGGTGCCGAGGGCCGCGCGGGACTTGCTCCGCGCCTTCGCGACGGCCTGGGTGAACGTGGCGGCGTCGAAGCGCGGGCGGATCACGGCGTCGCCCAGGATCGCGAGCACGTGGTCGAGCTGCTCCTCGGGCGCGGTCATGTTGTAGACGATCTGGCCGTACCCCGACTCGCTGCCGTACGTGGCGCCGAAGGACTCGGCCTCCTTCGGCAGGTCCTCCATGCTTCGCTTGCCGCAGCCGAGGTACGGAAGCTGCGCGAGCACCATCGAGGAGCCGCGCTCGGTCCGCGTCTCGTCGCGGCTTCCGGCGTTGATCCAGACCTGCACGGACACGAGGGGACGGGTGCGGTTCTCCCGCACCACGACCTGCATCTTGTTCGGAAGCGTCCGGACGGCGTTCGGCGCGGCACTCGCCGGCGCCGCTCCCGTCAGGAGCGCGAAGAGGACGACCACGGTCGCGACACGCATCGAAACGAACCCTCCTACGGCGGAGACACGGCGGCAAATCGTACCGTCAACTCTAGCGCATCCGCCCGCAAAAACGAACCCCGGCGGGGTCGCCGCCGGGGCTCGTGTTCCGGATCCGGGTCGATCGATCGGAGACTAGGGCTCGACCTTCACCACGTTGGCCGCCTGCCTGCCCCGTTGCCCGTCGATCGGCTCGAATTCCACGACCTGTCCTACGCTCAGAGTCCGGAAGCCCTCCTCCTGGATCGCGGAGTGGTGGACGAAGAACTCTTCGCCCGATTCCTCACGGATGAAACCGTACCCCTTGGAGTCGCTGAACCACTTGACCGAGCCGCGGTGTTTCAAGTGCGGGGCCCCTCCTTTCGGCCTGGGTTGGTCTTCGTCCGAAATGGTCGCGACGTGATGTCTCTCGGGCGGGATCGCTAGGCGCCTACCCCCTTCGTCGTGCGAACGCTCTGGAAGCAGTCCCGGCAGTAGACCGGCTTGCCCGGCGTCGGGCGGAACGGTACCTGCGTCGTCTGCCCGCAGGACGAGCAGACGGCCTCATGGAATTCGCGGGGCGACGACGACGGCGCGGCCGCGGGCGTCGACTGCCCGGACTGGCGCTTCTTCTCGTCGCGGCACCGGCGGCACCGCGTCGGCTCGTGCTGGAACCCGCGATCCTTGTAGAAATTCTGCTCCCCGATGGTGAACACGAACTCCTCGCCACAGTCACGACACTTGATTACCTTGTCTTCATCCGCCATGCCGCCTCCGAGCACCTAACTCACGGGTGGAAACGAGAAACCCCCCGGCGCGCGACGCGCAGGGGGGGCACACTGGAGCACCGAGTGAACCGTGGGGAGAGGTCGGAAGCGAAGCAGGGTGATGGGAGTCACTGATTTCCACTCGTTGCCGCCGGATACTCCGTCGAGCCGGGGACCGACATCGACTGCAATAGTGTAATTATATGCCATCATGATACTTGTGTCAAGGAGGAACGGAGCTGTGACCCCCTTGTCCCGGTCCCGCATCCGCGTTCGAATGAACACGTTGCGACGTTCTGACGGGGGCCCGAATTCGCCGGCCCGGACGGCCGGATGGCGCGGCGGCGAGGGCGTCCCGGCGCTCCGGCGACTTCTCTCCCTGGGCGCGATCCTGCTGGTCGCCGCGGGCGCGGGATCGACCGTGGCGCGGGGCCGGGATGCGGGCCCCGCCTCGGCGCGGACCGCCGGCGCGGCGCCGCGCCCGGTGGCCGACTCGCTCGTCATCCTCCACACGAACGACGTGCACTCGCACCTCGAGCCGTTCCGCGCGCGGGACGGTTCGCTCGTCGGAGGGGCGGCCGCGCGCGCGGCGCTCGTCGCCCGCGAGCGCGAGGAGGCGCCCGGGCTCCTCCTCCTCGACGCGGGCGATCTCGTGCAGGGCACGCCGATCTACAACCTGTTCCACGGCGTCCCCGAGACGAAGATCCAGTCGGCGATGCGCTACGACGCGGCGGCGCTCGGGAACCACGATCTCGACGACGGCCCCGCGGCGTGGCGCGCGCTGCAGCGCTTCGCCGTCTACCCGACGCTCTCCGCGAACGTCTTCGCGGCCGCCGACAGCGCATGGGCGAAGGGCCTCGAGCCGGTGGATGCCGCGATCCGCGACGTCCCCGCGCGGTGGATCGGCGGCGCGAAGGTGCCGGGCCGCGCGCGGCTCGCGTCGCTCGCGCGCCCCGACACGGTCTTCGTGCGGCGCGGCGTGCGCGTCGCGATCTTCGGGCTCACGACCGGGACGCTCGACCACATCGTGAGCGTCGCGCCGAACGGCGGCGTCGCGGTCGCCGACCCGATCGCCGTCGCGCGCGTCCTCGTGCCGCGGCTCCGCGAGCGCGCCGATCTCGTGATCGCGCTCACGCACCTGGGCGTCGAGGACGACAAGCGCCTCGCCGACCTGGTCCCGGGGATCGACCTCATCGTCGGCGGGCACAGCCACACCGTGCTCCGGCATCCGATCCGCGCCGGGCGCGGCGCCGGCCCCTGGTCGCCGGGAACGACGATCGTGCAGGCGGGCGCCTGGGGCGAGTACGTCGGCCGGGCCGTCGTGACGCTCGCGTCGGGGCGCCCGACCGCGATCGCGGACCGGCTCCTCGAGGTGCGGCCGGAGGACGGAGAGGACCCGACGGTGGCGGCGATGCTCCGCCCCGTCGCCGACTCCGTCCGCGCGCGCACCGGGAGCGTCGTCTTCCACGCCGGCGCGCGCGTGCCGGCGCCGACCCGCCGGGACGTCGAGTCCCCGCTCGCCGACTTCGCGGCCGACGCGATCCGCGAGGCCGGCGACGCCGACGTGGGGCTGGTGAACGTCGGCGCGGTCCGCGCGGCGCTCCCGCGCGGCGCGGTGACGGCCGGCGACGTCATGACCGTGCTCCCGTTCGACGATCAGGTGGTGGTGCTCCGGATGACCGGCGACCGGCTCCGCGGGCTCCTCGACTTCGTGGCGCGGCGCGTCGGGACCGGCGGCTTCGCCGCGGTGAGCGGCGTGACGTTCACGATCCGGGGCGATCGGGCGGGGAACATCCGCGTCGGGGGACGCGTGCTCGAGGGGAGCCGCGTCTATCGCGTCGCGACGGTCGACTTCCTCGTCGGGGGAGGCGACGGGTACGTCATGCTCGCGGAGGCGGGCGAGCCCGAGGAGACCGGGCTCCTCCTCCACGAGGCGGCGGTCCGGTTCCTGCGGCGCCATCCCGATCACGCGTTCGAGCGGGACGGCCGCGTCGTCTGGGAGGGGGGCTCCCCCGGCTACTCCCCGCGGTAGCGGAGCCGGACGTTCACCTCGTCGATCCCGGGCGGCACCTCGATCGGCTCGGTGACGCCGTCGAAGTAGCCGTCGGCCTTCACTCGCAGCACGTACCGCCCCGGCGGCAGGTTCGGCGCGACGTACGCCCCGGTCGAGTCGGTCCGGACGGCACCGCGGGGCGGCGCGTCGCTCGGCGCCGCGCGCGAGGAGTCGACGGCGCCCGGGGCGGCGGGCTCCCAGGCGACGGTCGCGCGCGCGACCGGCTCCCCGGTCGTCGCGTCGGCGATCCTTCCCTCGATCGCGGGATAGAGGATCGCGTCCCGCGCGTTCACGATCCCCCATCCGTAGTCGTCGTCCGGCCGGTCGGCGCGGTCGGCGCTCATCACGATCGCGTCGCGCACGGTCTCGGGCGACCAGTCGGGGTGCGCCTCGATCACGAGCGCCGCGACCCCCGCCACGAGCGGCGTCGAGTACGACGTGCCGCCTCCGAACGAGTAGCGCGCGCGGCCCGCCGCGCTCGCGATCCGGTCGCCGGTCCCCATGGCGCAGACGTCTGGCTTCACGCGCCCGTCGGCCGTCGGTCCCCGCGACGAGAAGCCGACGATCCGCCGCTGGGCGTTCACCGCCCCGACCGCGATCACGCCGGGCGCGTCGCCCGGAGGCGCCAGCGTCTCCGGCCTCGGACCGTAGTTCCCGATCGAGTTGAAGACGAGGAGCCCGCGCTCGAACGCGAGGTTGGCCATGCGCGTCACGACGGCCGTCCGCCCGTCGAGGTCGCGGCGCCGGTACCAGTCGGGGTACGAGAGCGACGTGGTCACGAGGTCGGCGCCCATCGCCTCCATCCACTCGATCCCCGCGCACCACGTGTCCTCCTCGGTCGGCACCTCGACGTCGATCCGCTCCGTCTTCCCGAGCAGCACCGCCGCGCCGTACGCCGGGCCGATCAGCTTCCCCGGCGCGTACCCCGCGAGGAGCGAGAGGACCGCCGTGCCGTGGTTCGCCTGGTTCGGACGGTCCTGCGTCGGATCGACCGAAGTGTCGTCGTCGTGATGGATGAAGTCGCGCTGCCCGCGCACGTCGAGGAAGCGGAACGCGTCGTGCTCCAGCTCGAACCCGCTGTCGAGGATCCCGACGACGACGCCCGCACCGTCGTACCCCATGGCGTGCGCCTCGGGGACGTGGATCATGTCGAGCTGCGTGGCCGACGGCCCGTAGTCGAACTCGTCGGGGCCCGCCGCGTGGGGCAGGAGGTCGGCGCGCGAGCGGCGGTTCCGCGGGATCGCGTCGTCCGACTCGAGCGGCGCGACCGGGCGCACCTCCGAGACGAACGGCAGGTCGCGGATCCGCGCGATCGCCGCCTCGGTGGCCGCGACGCTCACCGCGTCGAGCCAGCGCGACCGGACGCGCACCCGGCCGCCCGCCGCCTCGACGGCGGCGACGTACGGCGCCGCAGGCGGGAGATCGAGCAGGTCTGCGGCGGCGGCATCCGGGGTCGCGGGGTCCGTCGCGGCGTCCGGCGTCGGGGGGGCCGGCGCGATCCCTTCGCGGGCGCGAGCGGCCGCGGCCCGGGCGCGCCGCGCGAGCGCGCGGGGCGTCACGCCGCTTGCGCCCCGCGCGCGCTCCGCCTCGATCCAGGCGGCGGGTCCGCGATCGCGGAAGAAGACCCAGTACCGCGCGTCCGGCGACGCCCCGGCGCGCGGCACGGGCGTGGACCTTGTCGCCGCGCGCGGCGCGGTGGCCGACCTTGCCGCGACGGCCGACGGCGCGCCGGCCGGCGCCGCGGCGGCCGGCGTCGCGACGCCCGGCGTCGCGACGACGCCCGCGGCGAGCCCCGCCGCGGCCGCAACCGCGAGCGCACGCGCGACAACGACGCGCCGCATGCCCCGGACCGTCACCCGCCGCCTCAGTACGTGTAGCGGACCGTGAACGTGAGCGTCGACTCGCCCCCGGCGGGGACCTTCACGTCGAACTCGACGTTCTCGGCGTCCTTCTTCCGGAAGTCCGAGGAGTGGTCGGTGATCTCCCAGTTCCCGTAGAGATTCTCCGCGACCGTCACCGTGGCCTCCCTCGCGCCGCGGTTCCGGAGGCGGATCCGGTACTGATCCTCCGTCACGGCGCGGGAGACGCGCGCGTGCGCGACGCGGGTCCGCTCCCCGACTAGGTCGAACGCGACGCCGCTCAGGACGCGGACGTGCTCGCCCGCCGCCGTGTGCGGGATCGCGTCCTCGCCCGCCAGCGTGAGCACGCCGGCCGCGTCGGGCGCGTAGATCCGCACGCGCCCGGCCGGGAGTGGCATCCCGAGCCCTTCCTTCCGGTCGTTCGCGAACTCGAGGGCGACCCGCACCCTCGAGCCGTCCCGCGCGCCGTCGTACCGGTACGTGCGCATCGCGTGGATCGTGGACTCGGGAACGAGCGGGACCTGCACGGTCGCCGCGGTCCCGAGATCGATCGGATCGGCGACCGCGTACTCGTGGTACGTGAAGAAGTCGGTGGCCGGCTTCGGCGGGGGCGCGGCGGCCGCCTCCTCCATGTCCTCGCCGCGGCCGACCGACTCGCCCGCGCGGTGGACGTCGCCGGCGACCAGCGCGACGTGCGCGCCGTCGAACGATTCGCCGCAGCGGTTCACGATCGTGGCCCAGCCGCTCCAGGCGACGGTACCGCCGGAGGCGTCGAGCACGGCCGCGTACTCCGCCTCCCAGCGGACGCCGTCGGCCAGGTACGAGAGCGCCGCGCGCTTCGGACCCGCCTTCGACGCCTCGATCCTCCAGGAGAGCGACGGCCGCGTGGCCAGGCCGAGCGCGCGCGGGAAGTCGATCTCGGAGATGTTGAAGCGCTTCAGCATCATCAGCACGTCGGACGAGTCGCGCCGCTGGATGAAGAGGTCGTCGCCGTCGATCCCGGCGAGGAGGCCGCGGTAGGGGCGTCCGATGGCCCGGAACGTGATCGTGTCGCCGAGGAAGCGCTCGAAGACGCGGCCGGCGTTCCAGACGTCGTAGCGGAATTCCTGCCGCCGGACCGAGAATCCATCGCCGGTCAGGCGAACCGACGTGGAATCGATCGTCGGGGCGACGCCCTCCATCGTCACGTCGTTCGTCCCCGCCGCGAGATCGAGCGCGAGCGGACGGCGGACGAGCGCGAACCCGTCGCTGTAGACGACGATCGTCGCCGGCCCGTCGGGGCGCGCGGCGCGGGGCACCGCCGCGGCCGCCGGCGCGGCGATCGGGAGGATCGCGGCGGCCAGGAGGAGCGCCGCCACCAGGGGGGCCGGGCCGGATCGGGATCCCGCGGCGGGCAGCGGGCGGGCGGTGCGCGCGGAGCGCGAGGGTCGGACGGGCATGCGGCCTCCGGGTCGGGCGAGGGCGGACGGTTGGCGGACAGCGTTCGGCGCGACCGCACGTTACGACCCGCCGCGCCGCGCGGTCAAGGAGGGGGTCCCGTCCGGGCGCGTCCCCATGCGCTCGGGCGGAACTTTGCGTTTGACAGCCCCGGGGGCCGGGGCTACCGTCGCGCTGTCGTCGGGCCGGGCGAACGGCCGGCCCTTGGCTCGCTTTGGAACTCTGCAATGGTGCAGCCTCGCATTCGCAGTCTCGGCTTCGGCGCTGGCGCGCGGCACGTTCCAAGCAATTACGTGGTGCACGGGCACTGAAGCGCACTCCGATTCATCCACTGACGATTCAGACGGGGATCCGATCGATGAGCGCCGGCGGCACGGCGCCCTCGCGGGGCGTGTCGCGCCCGGCGAGCCGTCGCACGCCCGTAGCGAACGGCGTGGGTTCGAAGATCAGGAGCACGCGTCACGGAGGGAGGTGAAGGTTTCATGCGCAAGCGAGGCACGGTGAAGTGGTTCAATGAGGCGAAGGGGTTCGGCTTCATCCAGCAGGCCGGAGGGGAGGACGTGTTCGTCCACTACTCCGCGATCCAGGGTGAAGGCTTCAAGACCCTCTCCGAGGGCCAGGTCGTCGAGTTCGAGATCGTCGAGGGCCCGAAGGGGAAGCAGGCCGCGAACGTGACGCCCGTCTGAGAGCCACCGAAGATCGCCGTCATGCACCGCCCCGGCGCGTTCACGCCGGGGCGGTTCCCGTTACGGGCGGTACTGGCGAGGCGGTCCGGAGGGGTATATAGTTCACGCCTTACTTATGTCCCCCGACCCCCAGGACGATCCGGCGCCGCACCCGATTCCCGAGCCGCCGCCGGAGCCACCGGAAACCGAATACGTCGAGCCGGGCTACATCCGGTTCGCGCGCCGCCTGTTCGAGATCATCATCGGACCGGCACGGCGGATCACCGACCCCGCGCTCTTCCACAAGATCTCGCTCGCCGCCTTCCTCGCCTGGGTGGGCCTCGGCGCCGACGGGCTCTCGTCCTCCGCGTACGGCCCCGAAGCGGCGTTCCTCGCCCTGAACGGGAACACGTTCCTCGCGATCCCGCTCGCGATCGTGGTCGCGCTCACGGTCATGGTGATCTCGACCAGCTACATGCGGATCATCGAGCGGTTCCCCGCGGGCGGCGGCGGCTACGTCGTCGCCACCAAGCTCCTGGGCCCCGGCGCGGGGCTCGTCTCGGGGAGCGCGCTCCTCGTCGACTACGTGCTCACGATCGCGATCTCGCTCGCGAGCTGCAGCGACGCCCTCTTCAGCGTCGTGTCGCCCGAGTGGCAGATCTTGAAGCTCCCCGCCACGTTCCTCCTCCTCGGTCTCCTCACGCTCCTGAACCTGAGGGGCGTCCGGGAATCGGTGGCGGTGATCTCCCCGATCTTCCTCCTCTTCGTGCTGACGCACGTCGTGATCCTGGCGGCGGGGATCGCGGCGTCGGTCCACCAGATCCCGCTCGAGGTGCACCACCTCCGCGAGCAGTCGGGCCGCGCGATCGGGGAGACGGGCGTCATCGCGCTCCTCATGCTCCTCTTCCGCGCGTTCACGCTCGGCGGCGGCACGTTCACGGGGATCGAGGCGGTGTCGAACGGCGTGCCGATGCTCCGCGAGCCGAAGGTCGAGACGGCGAAGATCACGATGCGCTACATGGCGGTCTCGCTCGCCCTGATCGCCGGCGGCATCCTGATGTGCTACCTCCTCTACGCCGTGAACCCGGTCCCCGGGCGGACGCTGAACGCGGTGCTCTACGCGGCGGTGACCGGCCGCTTCTTCGCCCCGGGGAGCGCGGTGGCCGAGGCGATCGTCGCCGTGACGCTCATCTCCTCGGGCGCCCTCCTCTTCGTGGCCGCGCAGACCGGCTTCCTCGGCGGTCCGCGCGTGCTGGTCTACATGGCGTTCGACCGGTGGGTGCCGTCCCGCTTCTCGAGCCTCTCGGAGCGGCTCGTCACCTCGAACGGCGTCCTCTTCATGGCGCTCTCGGCGGCGTTCGTCCTCCTCCTCACGCAGGGGGAGGTGCACGTCCTGGTGATCCTCTACTCGATCAACGTCTTCCTGACGTTCTCGCTCGCGCAGCTCGGCATGTGCCGGGACGCCCTGATCCTCCGGAAGGAGGGGAAGCCGTGGAAAGGGCCGCTCTGGGTGAGCGGGCTCGGCTTCATCTTCACCGGATCGCTCCTGATCGGGACCGTCGCCTTCAAGTTCGCCGAGGGCGGCTGGGCCACGCTCCTCGCGACCGCGCTCATCGCGCTCGTCTGCGTCGTGATCCGTCAGCACTACTTCCGCACCGCGGTGAGCCTGAACCGCCTCGACGAGAGCCTCACGACCGTGCCGCTCCCGACGAACGCGCCGACCGTCGCGCCGATGAAGCGGACCGCGCAGACGGCGGTGCTCACGGTCACGAGCTTCGGCGGACTCGGGATCCACACGCTGCTCAACCTGTTCCGGGTCTTCCCCAACCAGTTCAAGCAGGTGGTCTTCATCTCGGTGGGGCCGATCGATTCGGGCCGGTTCAAGGGACTCGACGAGATCGATGCGCTCCGGACGACGACCGAGGAGATGCTGCAGCAGTACGTGGAGTTCGCGCGGAAGCTGGGACTCCCCGCCGAGTACCGTTACACGATCGGCACCGACATCGTGGACGAGCTGGAGCAGCTCTGTCTCGAAGTGAGCGAGAGCTACCCGCGTTCGGTCACGTTCGGCGGCCAGCTCGTGTTCCAGAAGGAGGGCTCGTTCCTCCGCTGGCTCCACAACCAGACGTGCGCCGCGCTCCAGCGCCGGCTCGCGTTCCACGGCCTTCCGATGGTGATCCTTCCGGTCCGCGTCTACTGATCATGACCCCCGAGGGCGCCGGCCGCCACGGGAGCCGGCGATCGTGGATCCGGGAACGGGTCGGGCAGGCGCGACGGGAGGCGATCGCGCTCCGGATGGCGGCCGCCGACCCGCGCACGCCGCGCCTCGCGAAGTGGCTCGCCGCGGCCGCGGTCGCGTACGCGCTCTCGCCGATCGATCTGATCCCCGACTTCATCCCGGTTCTCGGCCACCTCGACGATCTCGTGATCGTGCCGCTCCTCCTCGGCCTCGCGCTCCGGATGGTCCCCGGCGAGGTGATGGCGGAGTGCCGGAGGCAGGCGACATCGGCCTGACGCGCGTGACCCCGTGGCAGGAGACGGATACGGCGGGAGCCCGGCCGTTGTGGTGGTGGTGGGAACCGGGCTCCGCGCCGCCTACGGCGCCCGCGCGAGAGCGCTGCGACGGCCGCGGCGGTCACCTCCCCTCGGAAACGCCGTCCCTCAACGGCATCCCGGGACGGACCCGCGACGGCTCCGCGCCGCGGGCCCCTTCCCCCCAATCCGCATCGGCCGCGCCGTCCAAGCTCCGGCGGGGTGCGCCGTCATCCCCTCGCGCTAGCTGGGTCGCGCGGATGTCGGCACGGGGAGAGGCGAGGGCAAGAGGCGTGCCGGGATCGGGCCGGGCGGCGCGACGCGAAGGGGCGAGCCCGCCGATGGAGCGAACGCGCACGGAGGCAACGAGGTACGAAGCCGGAATCGCGGCGGGCCGTCGCCGCGTCCGAAGCGAAGCAGCCGGGGACAGGCGTCGGCGCCCCGACGCCGGCAAGGCCGATCGGTGCCGGCCGCACGCACCGATCGCAAACGACGGGAGACGGCGGTGACTCGAATCGCGATCGAGACGAAGCGGATGATCCTCGCCGCGGCCACCGAGGAACTGGCCGAGGCGGAACTGTTCGACCGCGCGCGGTTCGCGCGACTCCTCGGCGCGCACGTCTCCCCGGGCTGGCCTCCGCCCCTGAACGACGAGGCGTCGATGGCCTTCCTCCACAAGATGCTCGAGGGACGCCCGGACGTGGTCGGCTGGGCCAACTGGTACTGGCTCCTCCGCACCGACAGCGGCGACGGGGTCCCGGTGGCGATCGGGAATGGCGGGTTCATGGGGCCCCCGGACGAGCATGGCCGGGTGGAGATCGGGTACTCCGTGCTCGAGACGTACCAGCGGCGCGGGCTCGCCACGGAGGGAGTTGCCGCGCTGATCGCCTGGGCGTTCGAGGATCCGCGCGTCCGTGGAATCGTCGCGCAGACGCGGATCGACGGGCGCGCGTCGCAGCGCGTCCTCGAGAAGACGGCCTTCGCGAGCGCCGGCGCGGGACGCGAGCCCGGCACGCTCCGCTTCGAGCTGCCCCGCCCCGCGCGCGCCACCGCCCGCGGGCCCCGGAAATAATCCCCCGCGCCTCGAGGCCCGCTAGTAGGTCCCCGTCTCGGGATCGAAGATCGGCGGCGTCAGCTCCACCATCGCCACGACGTCGAGCAGGTTGTGGTGGAAGACCGGCACGAGCCGGTGCGGCTCCCCGCGCTTCACGTAGTCGTGATAGAGCCCCGGGATCTCCGAGCCGTCCACGTCGCCCCCGCCGCGCCGGCGTCGCAGGATCCGCCACTCGAGCGTCTGGAGCCGGCAGTTCGGCAGGTGCTCGCGCCAGCGCCGGCGCGCCATCCAGAGGAGATCGAGGTGGGGCTGCGGGAGCGCGAACGGGAGCCGGTGGTGCACGGCACGATCGCGGAGGAACGGCGCGTCGAACGTCTTCCCGTTGAACGTGACGAGCGCGTCGAAGTCGCGCGCGGTCCGCGCGACCTCCGCGAGGAGCGCCCGCTCCTCGGCGTAGTTCCGCGCGAAGAGCTGCCGGAAGACGACGTTCCGCTCGGCGACGAACGCGATCCCCACGAGGAAGACCGGCGCGGCCGAGAGCCCGCACGTCTCGATGTCGAGGTAGAGGAAGCGGCGATGGCCGAAGCGCCGGAAGAGCCCGCGCTCCGGCGGATCGACCGCGGCGGCGACGTCGGGCAGGTCGCGCACGAGGCGCGGCCGCTTCGCGCGCGTCCGGGACCGCGCGCGACGGCGCCGCTCGCGGTTCACCGCGGCCGCGCGCTCGTCGTCGTCGTACGAGCCGCGGTCGAGCGCCGCGATCTTCCGGATGAGCGGCATCGGCCGCTCGCCGAGATCGGTGTAGAGCCGCTCGTGGACGAAGAGCGCGCCCTCGGCGTTCTCGACGATCCCCCCGGGGAGCACCTCCTCGATCGGCACCGGCTGCACGGTGCGGCCGCGGGCGAGCGGGCGGCGCGGCTCGGCGGGCGCCGCCTCCTCCCGCTTTCCGTTCCGCGAGGGCTTCGTCGCGGCCTCGCCGGGCCCCGGCGCTTCCTCCCGCAGGAGGTCGCCGATCTTCGCGCGGAGCGATTTCGAGATCACCGTCCGAGGAGCCGCCGGAGGAGGAGCTCGGTGGCCGCCTTGCTCGGGATCGGCCAGCCGCCGTTCAGGTCGTAGTCCTGCTGCTGCGCCGGCCGGAGGATCGGGAGCCCGACGCAGGAGGGGCAGCCCATCTCGCACGGGCAGTCCTCCACCATGTGGAGCGCGCCGCGGAGCAGCTCCTCGACGATGGCGTAGCCGCGCTCGGCGTACCCGAGCCCGCCCGGATAGCGGTCGTAGAGGAAGAGCGCCTGCTCGCCCAGGTTGCTGCTGTTGAGCACGCCGCCGAGGTCGGAGCGGTCGCACATGACGTGGAGCGGCAGGAGCGTGATCAGGAGGTTCCGGAGGCCGGAGAGCCCTTCCGCCGGGTTCAGCCCCTTCACGCGCACGGCGGCGCGCGCCGCCTCGTCGGGCCGGATCCAGAACGCGATCGTGTCGAGGTTGAGCCGCGGCAGCTCGAGCGGGTGGTAGCCGATCGCGTCGAGGCTCCGGAAGCGGATCTTCTTCATCGCGACCGTCGCCCAGTTCACGTCGGCCTGGCCGAGGCCGATCTCCGCCTCCCCCGCCCGTTTCGTCTCCCTCGTCTCGAGCAGCTTGAGCCGCGTGTCGAGCACCGGCTGCGTGTAGTAGTCCACCTCGCGCGGCTCGACGGTCGCGATCTTCTGCTCGAGGTCCAGCTCGCGGACGAAGTGCGTGTCCCCCTCGTGCAGGTAGATCGCCTCCGGGTAGACCAGCTCGAGCGCGCTGATCGCGTCCACCGTGGCGATCACCGCGTTCTCCTCCTTCGCGTTCACGATCGTGTAGGTGTCGTCGGAGATCGTGCGGAGACTCACCTTCGCGGCCGGGTAGTCGGGCTCGGCCCAGTAGCGCTTCCCGTCGAGCGACGTGAGCGTCCCCTCCTCCTCGAGGAGGGTCGCGAGCCGCGCCCCGCGCGTGCCGAAGAGCGCCTCGTCCTCGGGCGCGAGCGGCAGCTCGTACGCCGCGCACGCGATGTGCGACGCCAGGACGTACGGGTTCTCGGGATCGAGGACCGCGCTCTCCGGCGTCTGCGCGAAGAAGTACTCGGGATGGCGCATCAGGTACTGGTCGATCGGGTCGTCGTACGCGACGACGACCGCGAGCGACGGTCCGCGGGAGCGCCCCGCGCGGCCCGCCAGCTGCCACGTGCTCGCGACCGTGTTCGGGAACCCGACCAGGACCGCGGCGTCGAGCGAGCCGACGTCGATCCCCAGCTCGAGCGCGTTCGTCGCCACGACGCCGCGCAGCTCGCCGTCGAAGAGGCGCCGCTCGATCGCGCGCCGCTCCTCGGGGAGGTAGCCGCCGCGGTAGGGGGCGAGCCGGTCGGCCAGCCCCTTCTCGTCCCGCTCGAGCCGCTCGCGCGTGTAGCGGTAGATCAGCTCGGCCGCGACGCGCGACTTCGTGAACGTGATCGTCTGGACGTCGCGCCGCATGAGCGAGACGAGGATCCGCTCGGCTTCGACCGACGCGCTCGCGCGCCCCGGCGTGTCGCCGCCGCGCGGGAGCGGGTTCCAGAACGCGAAGAGCTTGGGGCCGCGCGGCGCGCCGTCCTCGTCCACGACGCGGACGTCGGCGCCCACGAGGCGCGACGCCTGCTCGCCGGGGTTCCGGATCGTGGCCGACGAGAGGAGGAACTGCGGCTCGGCGCCGTAGTGACGCGCGATGCGGCGGAGCCGCCGCAGCACGTTCGCGACGTGCGAGCCGAAGATGCCGCGGTACGTGTGCATTTCGTCCACGACGACGTAGCGGAGGTTCGAGAAGACGCGGCTCCAGCGCGCGTGGTAGGGGAGGATCCCCTGGTGGAGCATGTCGGGGTTCGTGAGGAGCGCGTTCGCCTCCTCGCGGAGCCGCCGCCGCGCGCTCGGCGGCGTGTCGCCGTCGTACGTCCCGGCGCGGAGGAGCGGACGGAGCGCGGGGGACGCGTCGCGGAAGCGCTCCAGGCCCCGGAGCTGGTCCTGCGCGAGCGCCTTCGTCGGGAAGAGGTAGAGCGCGATCGACTCGCGATCGAGGAGGAGGCGCTCCAGGATCGGGAGGTGGTACGCGAGCGACTTCCCCGACGCGGTGCCGGTCGCGACCGCGACGTGCGCGCCCTCGCGCGCGTGCTCGATGGCCCGCGTCTGGTGGACGTAGAGCCGCTCGATGTCGAGCGCCGCGAGGAGCCGGCGGAGCGCCTCGGGGAGCGGCTCGGCGAGCTCGGCGTACCGCGCCTCGCGCTCGGGGATCCGCTCCACGTGCGCCAGCTCGTGCCTCGGGCCGTAGCCGTGCACGTCGCGCGGGCCGCGCTCGCGCGAGCGGAGCCCCGCGAGGAGCGCTTCGTACTCGGCGATCGTCTCGGGCGCTGCCTCGCCGCGCCGTCGCTCGAAGAGCGTCGGACTTCCGTTCGGGCGGAGCCGCACGTCGTGGATCACAGGAGTCCCTCCCCCTCGAGCAGCCGGCGCATGAGCTTCGCTCCCGTCGCGGCCTGCCCCACGTGGCAGTTGTTGAAGAAGACGAACGTCTTCTTCGCCTTCGCGGTCATCTCGCGGATCTTCTCGACCCACTCGCTCAGCTCGGATTCGCTGTAGAGGTAGTCGTAGCGGTCGCCCGGCCTCCCGGTCGGTGGCGCGCTCGGCGCCGGCGCGGTCTCGGCGCGCGGCGCGTCGGCGGCGAAGAGCGGGCCGTAGTCGGGCTCGGCGGGACGGGCGGCGCGCGGAGCCGGTGCCGGCCGGCCCTTGGCCCGCGAATCGGGCCCCCACCAGTTGACCTTGTTCCGCCCGTGGAACCGGACGTACCCGATCTCCCCCGTCCGGCGCGCGACCGGCGGCACGAGGCCCGGGAGATCGGGCTCGTCCACGCTCACGTAGCCGAGCCCCTGCGACTCCATCCACGTGAAGAGGTCGTCGTCGAGCCACGAGCGGTGGCGGAACTCGACGAAGAGCGGCGCGGCGGGCGGAAGGCGGCGCTTCATCTCGCCCAGGAACGCCTCGTTCTCGCGCGTGCGGCGGAACGCGTACGGAAACTGCGCCAGGACGCCGTTCAGCTTGCCCGCCATCCGGAGCGGGTCGACCGCCCGCGCGAACGCGCGGTAGAGGTCGGCATCGAGCGAGCGGTCGTGCGTCATGTCGTGGTGCGCCTTGACGACGAACTGGAACCCGTCCGGCGTCTTCCGCTCCATGGCGTGGAGCGTGCTCGGGGGCGGGATGCGGTAGTACGTCGCGTTCACCTCGACCACGGGGAAATGACGCACGTAGTAGTCGAGCATGTGCGCCCGGTCGGTGCCGGGCGGGTAGAAGGGGCCGACCCAGTCGGGGAACGAGTAGCCCGACGTGCCGATCAGGACCGGCGGCTTCGCGGGGGCGGGCGTCCCTCCGCGCTCCGGCGCGGCGGTCTCGGGCGCGATCATTCGAGAGCCCCCGCGCGCACGATCGAGGCGTCGCCGAACTTGTCGCGAAGCGAATCGACCGCCTGCGACATGGCGCGCCGGTGCGCGTCCTCCGCGAAGAGCTCGTGCTGATGGTAGCCCTGCGCGGAGACGAGCCCCGACATCGAGACGCCGATCAGCCGGAGCGGGCGCCCGTCCCAGTACTGGTCGAGGAGCGCGCAGGCGGTCTTGTGGACCTGCGTCTCGTCGTCCGTGACCTCGGGGAGCGCGCGCTGGCGGATCACGGTGCGAAACGTCCGGTCCCGCATCTTCACCGAGACGACGCGGCCGAGGTAGCCGTCCTGCCGCATCCGGCGCGCGACCTGGTCGCTCAGCCGGAGGACGTGCGCGCCGAGCCGCTCGCGCGAGGCGACGTCCTCGGGCAGCGTGAACTCGTGCCCCATCGACTTGACCGGCACGCCGTCGTAGTAGGGGACGACGTCGGAGTCGTCGTCGCCGAGCGCGGCGTCGCGCATCCGGTCGCCGTTCAGGCCGAAGTGGTACGTGAGGAGCTCGCGCGGGAACTTCGCGAGCTGCCCCGCCGTGTGGATGCCGAGCGCGGCGAGCGAGCCCGCCGTCTTCTCGCCGATGCCCCAGAGCTCGGAGACCGGTTTCGGCCAGAAGACCTCGCGGTAGCGCTCCTTCGTCAGGACCGTGAGCCCCTGCGGCTTCTCGAGCCCGCTCCCCATCTTGGCGATGTACTTGTTCGGCGCGATCCCGATCGTCGCGGTGAGGTCGGTGCGCCGGTGGACGGCCCGCTGGATCGCGCGCGCGACGGGGATCGCGGCGTCGAGATCCGTCGCGCCGGCGATCCGTGGCGAACCGGTGAGATCGAGGAACGCCTCGTCGATCGAGAACGGCTCGACGATCGGCGTGAAGTCCTTGAGCGTCTCGAGGACGAGGAGGGAGACGTGGACGTACTTCCGGGGATCGCCCTCGACGAACGTCGCGTCGGGACAGAGGCGCCGCGCCTCCCCGACCGGCATCCCGGCGCGGATCCCGAACTTCCGCGCGGCGTAGTTCGCGGAGGAGACGACGCCGCGGCGGTTCAGGTCGCCGCCCACGCAGAGCGGCTTCCCCGCAAGCCCGGGGCGCAGCTTCTCCTCGACCGACGCGAAGAAGGCGTCCATATCGAGATGCGCGATCCAACGCACGGTGGGCCGTCCCTCGGGGTGTGCGGT
>JBLMXB010000174.1:0-8118 GCA_050257555.1 Hyphomicrobiales bacterium
GGACCCCCGCGACACTATCCTCATGTGACGTTCGGGGCTTCGTGCCCCACAGCAGACGGGGGGGGCCGGCGCGCGCCCCCGGCCCCTTCCCGTCACTTCGCGCGGCGGTCCCGGTCCTCGCCGCCGCGACGATCGCGGTCCTCGTGGGGGCTATCGCGGCGCCTCCGCCGGCGCGCGCGATCGACTGGATCCCTCCGCGCCCGGTCACCGCACTCCTTCCGAGCGCCGTGTTCGCGCCCTCCTCGAGCCACACGCTGACGCTCGCGATCCGGGCGAACGGGGCCGGGCGATGGCTCTCGTGGGCCGCGACCCCGGCCGGGCCGTTCACGCTCGGCGTCACGCCGTCCGGCGGATCGGTCACGGTCGCGGCGGACGGCATCGCGACGGTGGACCTCACCGTCTCGCTCCCCGACACCGCGACCGGGGTCGCGTCGATCGTCGTGACGCTCTCGGATTTCATCGGCGGGGGGCGCGTCGCGCGCGCGGAAGCCGCGATCCAGGCGGCGACCGGAGGCTGTCCCGAGATCCTCCCGGTCCCCTCGGTCTGGTCGGCGCCGGCCGGCACGTCGGGCTCGGTCCCGTTCCAGATCCACGGCACGGCGAGCGGATCGGAATCGGTCGTGCTCACGACGGGGCGGTACGATCCCGATCCGAACAACGCCGGCGGCCTCTTCTCGGGGAGCGCCGCCTCGTCGCCGGTGACGCTCCCGAGCGGCGGCACGATCACGGTGAACGTGCCGACCACGATCCCCGCCCGCGCGTACGGGGGGAACGCGAACGCGGTGCAGCTGAGCGTGACGAGCAACGGCGGCGTCGCCACCGCGATCGGATTCGCGCTCGCGAGCGCGTCGCTCGCCGACTCGCTGCCGACCGCGCTCGTCCCGGTCGGGCTGACACCGTTCGGGAGCGCCGCCGCGGGCCGTGACGGCCCGGCCGTTCTCGCGTGGCGCGGCTACCGCCTCACGCCGTGCGGACTCGAGGGCGTGCGTGTCACGCGCGTCGCCTCGACGGACTCGATCGGAATCACCGACGTGGACGGCAACGGCTCCGACGACCGGCTCCTCGGACGGATCCTGATCCCGTCCTTCGCGGCGGCGCTTTCGGTCGTCCCGGGCTTCGTCACCGCGCAGGGGGAGACGCTCGACGTCGGGCTCCTCGCCGCCGGCCGTGCCGGGCTCATGCTCCTCGACCTCCGCGTGCTCGAGGACTTCCCGTGGGGCGCGTGGAGCGACTTCTTCGACGTGGACGGGAACGGGATCGACGACCGGATCCTCCGAACGATCCCGACGCCGGGCTTCGCCACCGACGCGGCCTGGTTCCGCGCGTCGTCCGGCCGTGTCGTGGCGCTCGTGGCGGACGCCGACACCGGCTCCGTTCCGGTCGGGGTCGACTTCAACGCGGGGGCGACCGTCGCGGGAACCGGCGCCGGCGTGGTCGCGATCGACCTCTCGGCCGCAATCGATTCGCTCGGCGGCGTCCCGTACGCCGCGGGGACGCTCGCGACGCCGGGGTCGGCGCTCGACCTCGAGACGCGGGGTGGTGGCGGAAGCGCCGCGGACCTCGCGATCGCCGACGGCTCGGGAGGCGTCGCGCTCTACGGGCTCTCGACGTCGGGCGGCGCGCCGGCCACGGTGACGTTCGCGCCGCGCGGCACGGCGGCGCTCTCCGCCGCGTGGGGGACGCCGGTCGCGCGCGACCTCGCCTGGATCGCGAACACCGGCGACAGCGCGTACGTCGCGGTCGCGGCGGGCGCGGGCGGGCTCCAGATCGTTCGAATGCCGAAGGGAGGGGGCGCGCCCGCGCTCGTGCTGGCGCAGCAGACGTCGGCACCGGTCATTGGCGTCGCGAGCACGTGGACGGGCGCGGTCGCCGCCGCCATGGGGAGCGGCGGCGTCGCGCTCTTCGCCGCGCCGTCCGCGATGGAGCTGGGGAAGATCGGCCCGGGGGCGCCGCCTCCCTACACGCAGCCGGTGACGCTCGCGCGCGGACAGCCGTGGGGGGCCGACCCCGCGCTCGAGGTCGCGCTCCATCGGAGCGGGGCGACGTCGGCCACGAGCCTCCGCTTCGAGGACGCGACCGGGAGCGCGATGCCCGACGTCGTCGCGAGCGACGGGCCGCGGATCCTCGCGCTCCGCGTGGGGACCGCGACGGTCACCGGCGTTGCCGCGGCCGAGCCGTCGCCGCTTCGCGGCGCGCTCCGCCTCCGCGTCGGCCCGAATCCGGCGCCCGGCGCGGCGTGGATCGAGGCGGCGTGGGGCGGGTCGACGCCTGCCGCGCCGCCGGCCGCGCTCGGGAGCGCGGCGGCAGGCGCCTCGTCCGTCCGCGTGACGATCGCGATCTACGACGTGCGCGGGCGGCTCGTCCGCCGGCTGGCCCCGCCCGCCGGCGCGTCGCCGGTGCGCGTCCTCTGGGACGGCCTCGATGGCCGTGGCGTTCCCGTCGCGTCGGGGCGATACTGGGCGCGAGCCGAGGGACCCGGGCTCGGCCGCGCGTCGGCCCCGCTCGCGATCCTGCGCTGACGCGTCCCGCGGCCGGGACCCGGGAGGGCACGTGGACCGCAAGGAAGCGCTGGCGCTCTTTCCGCACCGATTCGTTCCCGCGACCGGCGACCGCGCCCGGCTCGCGCTCCTCCTCCTCCACGGCACCGGCGGCGACGAGAACGACCTCCTGCCGCTCGGCCCGCTGCTCGCGCGCGGCGCCGCGCTCCTGAGCCCGCGCGGCCGCGTGCTCGAGGGCGCGATGCCGCGCTGGTTCCGCCGCGTCACGGAGGGCGTCTTCGACGTGCCCGATCTCAAGCGGCGGACCGCGGAGCTCCTCGATTTCGTCGCCGCCGCGCGGGCCGCCTACCAGATCGAAGGCGTGCCGCTCGTGGCGGCCGGGTTCTCGAACGGCGCGAACATCGCGGGCGGGATCCTCCTCATCGATCCCGCCGCGCTCGACGGCGCGATCCTTCTGCGCGCGATGACGCCGTTCACGCCCGAGACGCCGCCGCTCCTCACGGGGAAGCCGGTCTTCCTCGGCGCCGGCCGGTACGACCCGCTCTCGCGACCCGACGAGACGGAGCGCTGGGCGGCGACGCTCCGCGGGTACGGCGCCGACGTGACGCTCCACTGGTCGCCGATCGGGCACGCCCTGAGCGAGGAGGACGTGAGCGCCGCGGCGGCGTGGATCGTGGAGCGGTTCGGGGGGTAGGAGCGCGGCGCCGGGGCGAAGTCTCGCCCCGGCCGACACGAATCAGCGACGTCGCGCTAGTCGCGCCAGGCCTGGTGGCCGTTCGTGATCGGGAGCCGGCGGTCCTTGCCGAGTCCGCGCGGCGTGATGCGGACGCCGGGGGGCGACTGACGCCGCTTGTACTCGGCGCGGTCCACCATCCGGATGATCCGCTGCACCAGCTCGCGGTCGTGCCCCATCGCGACGATCCGGTCCACCTCCCAGTCGTCCTCGACGTACGCCTTGAGGATCGGATCGAGCACGTCGTACGGCGGGAGCGTGTCGGTGTCGAGCTGCGCGGCCTTGAGCTCCGCGGTCGGCGGTCGCGTGATCGTGCGCGGGGGGATCCAGGCGGCGCCGGCGCGGCGGTTCCGGTCCTCGGCGAGCGCGTAGACGAGCGTCTTCGGCACGTCCTTCAGGACCGCGAACCCGCCCGCCATGTCGCCGTAGAGCGTCGTGTAGCCGGTCGCGTACTCGCTCTTGTTTCCGGTCGTGAGCACGAGCCAGCCGAACTTGTTCGAGAGCGCCATGAGCAGGTTCCCGCGAATGCGCGACTGGAGGTTCTCCTCGGTCGTGTCCTCGGGGAGGCCCGCGAAGACCTCGCCCAGCGCCTTCCGGTACGATTCCATCTCCTCGCCGATCGGGAGCGTCACGAGGCGGATGCCCAGGTTCTTCGCCAGGGCCTGCGCGTCGTCGACGCTCTCCCGCGCCGTGAAGGGCGACGGCATGAAGGCGCCGGTAACGTTCTCCGGTCCGAGCGCGTCCACGGCGACCGACGCCGTGAGCGCGGAGTCCACGCCGCCCGAGACTCCGAGCACCACCTTCGAGAACCCGTTCTTCCGCACGTAGTCGCGCGTGCCGAGGATCAGCGCCTCGTAGACCTCGGCCGGTCCCGACGGCGGCTCGGCGAGGCGGGTCTCGAGCCTCGGGCGCTCGGGCTCCGCGACCGGGCGTAGCGTCACGATCGGGAGATCCTCCTCCTCGCCGTCCTCCTCGTGCGACGCGTGTCGGCTCCGCGGGTCCTTGAGCCGCGCCGAGAAGACCTCGTCGAGATCGAGGTCGAGCACGACGAGGTCCTCCTCGAACGCCTTCGCGCGCGCCAGCGTGTCGCCGCGGGGCCCGAAGACCCGGCTGTTGCCGTCGAAGACCAGCTCGTCCTGCCCGCCGATCGTGTTCACGAACGCGACCATCGAGACGCCGTCGGCCGCGCGCGTCGCGAGCATGCGATCCCGCTCGACGCTCTTCCCGCGATGGAACGGCGAGGCCGAGAGGTTGATCACCAGCTCCGCGTCGCCGTAGACGGCGAGGCGCGTCGGGTTCGACGGGTACCAGATGTCCTCGCAGATGTTCACGCCGAACGTGAGCGGTCCGCGCTTCAGCACGAACGGATCGCGGCCGGGGCGGAAGTAGCGCACCTCGTCGAAGACCGCGTAGTTGGGGAGATGCGTCTTCTGGCAGACGGCGGCCACCTCGCCGTCGTGCGCGATCGCGGCCGCGTTGTAGACGTCCTCCGCGCGCTGCGCGAAGCCGATGATCGCGGTGATCCCCTTCGTCGCGCGCGTCACCTCTTCGAGCGCGGCCTGGTTCTGGTCGATGAACTCGGGACGGAGGAGGAGGTCCTCGGGCGGATAGCCGGTCAGGACCAGCTCGGGGAAGGCGACGATCTCGGCGCCCAGCGCGCGGGCCCGCTCGATGAACTCGATCACGCGCTTCGCGTTCCCGGGGAGATCCCCGACGATCGCGTTGACCTGCGCGAGCGCGAGGCGGACCGCACGGCGTTGGCGCCCGTTCGTTCGGGGCGCCGGCGAGGGGCTCATAGGCTCATGCTACCACGCCACTTCGCACGGATACCACGTTCGACCACCTGTCACGGCCGTAAGGCGGAGAGTATAATTCCCGCCATGACAAAGGGTTCCGTGGTGGTCTTCGGGAGCAGCCAGGCGGCGCGGAATTCCCCCCACTACCGTCTCGGGCACGATCTCGGCGCGGCGCTCGCGCGCCTCGGCGCCGTCGTCCGGTGCGGCGGCTACGGCGGCGTGATGGAGGCGGTCGCGGCGGGCGCGAAGACGGCGGGAGGGAAGGTGGTCGGCTGCACGCTCTCCTGGTTCGACGAGACGCGCGTGCCGAACACGCACTTGGACGAGGTCCACGATTCGCCGGATCTCGAGTCCCGCGTCCGCTGCCTCCTGACCGGAGCGCGCGGCGCGATCGTCCTTCCGGGCGGCGTCGGCACGATGAACGAGCTCTTCTGGGTCTGGAACCTCCTCCTCTTCGACCGCGACGACGGTCCGGAGTCGCTCGTCCTCTTGGGCGAGCACTGGGCCGAGCTCCTCGAATTCCTCACGAAGCGGTTCGAATTCGGTCCCCCCGTCCGGAGCCTCGTGCAGGTCGCCTCGACCGCCGAGGAAGCCGCCGGGATCGCATGGGGGACGGGAACATGAATCCCGAGCCGACGAGTCCGCTTCGTGGCCGCCTCACGGCCGCGCTGGTGGTCACATTCCTATCGACCGCGATTACGACGGTGCACGCCGCACCGCTCCTCCAAGCTCCGTACGTCCTCGTCCCCATGGGGGCGTCTCCAACCTCGGTGGCCATTGGCGACGTAAACGGCGATGGACGTCCCGATATCGTCTGCGGGCGACCGGAGATTCACACCCCGGACAGCTACGTCTCCGTCGCGCTCGGCAGCTCCTCAGGCGGGTATGAGCCCCCGGCCGAGTACCTCGTGGCGAGTGGTAATCCCCTCGCGGTTGCGATCGCCGACTTCGACGAGGATGGAATCGGCGATGTCGCCGCCGTCGCGACGGCTGGCTCGACCGTGACGGTACTTTTCGGAAGCGGCACGGGGAACCTCGAGCGCCGCATCGACATCGAAGTGAATTCCTCCACGAAGTCGATCGCGATCGGCGACGTCGACGGTGACGGACACGCCGACATCGTGGTCGCCTGTCGGTTCGACGCGAGCCACACGGGTACGGCAGGATCCGTGTGCGTTCTCTACGGAAACGGGGATGGGACGTTCCGACCCCGGGTCGATCTGGAAACCGCGACGGATGCGACCGTGGCCATCGGTGACATGAACGGTGACGGCCGACTCGATCTGGTCGTCCTGCGCGACTCCTCACCGACCGTGGCGGACGTCTACCTGAATGGAGGCGCCGACTTTTCGCTGTCCAGTTCCACGGAAGCGGGCTGGGCAGCCCTGGGCCCGGTCATCGCGGACTTCGATGGCGACGGGCACATGGACCTCGCCGTGGCCCACTATGGCCCCTGGGGTCCGACGTTGCTCTTCGGCGACGGCAAGGGCGGATTCAGCCGGACCGGGTCGGTAGAGGTGGGCGCCGACAACAGGGCCTTGGCCTGCGCCGATCTGAACGGCGACGGGATCGTGGATCTCATCGTCCACGAGGGGTCGCAAACCTCCTGCCACGGCATTTGGTCCTGCCTCGGGAACGGGGACGGGACATTTTCCGTGACCTCCAGTCTCGCGACCTGGGACGAGGGGTTCGACCCGGGATTCGCGATTGCCGACGTCGATGCCGATGGGAAGCCGGATCTCATTGTCGCGCACCTGGGGGCCGACGATGTTTCCCTTCACTTTGGCAATGGCGACGGCACGTTCGGCGCTCCATTCACGCGGCTGGATGCCGGACGCGGGATCGCCGACGCACGCGCGGTCGATTTCGACGGCGACGGTCGAATGGACCTTGTCACGACGGTCTCCTTGCCTCTCGGGTTGGCGATCCTTCATGGCAGCGCCTCCGATGGGTTCGATCCCCCTTCGTACTTCAAGACTGGCGTCACTCCATACGGTCTCGTCGTGACGGATCTGGACGGAGACGGACTCGACGATATCCTCGTGGCGAACATCGGCTCGTCCTTCATTTCATTCTTCCGCGGCGGCCCCGGGGGAGCGTTCTCGCCGCAGCAGACGATTTCCGCGCCATTCGGAATCAACTCCGTTCTCGTGACCGACTGGGACCACGATGGACGCCCCGATCTGATCGTGGCGGGAGGCGATTACGGGTCGATCTGCTTCTCCCGAGCCCCGGCCGTTTCGAGCATCGATGCGCCCTCTCCAATCGTTGGGCTCATGCGCAATCTCGGGAACGGATCGTTCTCGCCCGCGGCCCCGCTGCTCGACGTCACCGCCCCCGTGATCGGCCTCGGAGACTTCGACCGCGACGGCTTCCCGGACCTGGCGGTAGCGGACAGTCACGGTGGTGGCAATGCGTCGCTACGGATTCTCTTCGGATCGGGCGACGGGACGGGAAACAGGCTAGCGGATCTCGGGGCGTTGCCCCTCCCATCGGAGATGACCGTCGGCGACGAAGACGGAGACGGGATCGATGACATCATCGTGACGAACTATGGCATCTGCCAATCGCCCGCGTCGGTCTCGATCGTCCGCTCGCGGGGTGACGGCACGTTCGATCCCCGCGTGGACTATCCGGTCGCGAAGGGTGCGGTTCGCCCCGCGATCGCCGACGTCAATGGCGATGGAATCCCCGATTTGCTCGTGGCGTGCCACGAGGCGAAGAGTGTGACGGTGCTCCTCGGGATTGGCGGGGGGCGGTTGGGACACCGCCTCGACTACGGGGTCGACAACTTCCCGTCGTCGCTCGCCATTGCCGACTTCGATGGCGACGCCGCTCCGGATCTCTACGCGGGTGGGGACGGGTGCGCCGCGGCCGCAGCGATCCTCCACCACGTCCCCCCTGGTGGCCCGCCGCTCGCGGCGCGCGCTTTCGTGCGGGGCGACCATCGCGCGCTGCCGCTCTCGCCGGGCACCACGTTCGAGGTACGCGTCGAGCCGGTTGGCGGCGCGTTCCGGAACGCCGACGTCGATCCGGCATCGATCCGGTTGGCTGCCTCCTCGGCGCTAGACGCGCCCAGCATTGCGGCCTC
>JBLMXB010000175.1:0-8961 GCA_050257555.1 Hyphomicrobiales bacterium
GAGCTGATGGCCGGCATGGCGGATACACTGCTGTTGAACTGAACCGCTGCGTTGGCGACCCCCAAGCTACAGTGTAAACTATCCGGGAGGGGAGCCACTGAGCCGGCCCTGGACCCCAGTCCCGGTGCGCAAAGCGGCCCGGCCGCGGGATTGGCGACTGGTTCGAAGCGCCCTTTTTGGCCGGGATTGGCCATCGCCTGTAACCTGCGCCTCCTCGGCGCTTGACGCAACCAAAAAATGCCGCCCAGCCGGCGATGACAATTCAATCGGGCTGCGCTCCAAAAGGATGTCCGGCCCCGAACTCATGAGGTGTCCACGGGTGCCGGAACGGGCCGAAATCGCTGCGGCGGGATCACCCGCACCAGCACCAGGGTTGCCCAACCACAATGCGGGCAGAGCGGCAGCGGCCTGGGGACCTCCTGGGAGTGGTTTTGGTTCTTCCCCTCGCGCCAGGTGTCGCTGGACCCCCACGCCGGGGTCAACCGGCGTCACCACTTGCTGGATGGGGCGTTCCAGTTGGCGATCCGCGCGGCGGCACGCCGCTCCGGGCGCGCTCCGGCCGCGCGTCGGACGCCGGGAGGTGGAACATCGCGGGATTCACGGCCCCCACGCCGTCGGCCGCGCGAATCCCCCGCCGCTCGAGATGGCGGATCATCCCGCGTGAATTCCCGAGCACGAGGTCGGCCCGCCGCCACGCCTCCACCGCGCCCGGCGCCTTCTCGAGCACGGCGTAGAAGACGCGGAGCGCGCCGGGGACCTCGGTCGCCAGGAAGAGCGCGGGGTCGGGCGAGAGCACCGCGTCGAAGGATCCCCCGCGGGCGTCGGCGATCGTCCCGATCCGCCCGGAGAACGGGAGCCAGGCGCCGCCGGGCGACGGCGCTCCGGGCGACGGCGCTCCGGGCGTGGCGAGGAGCACGTCGTGACCGCGGTCCGTCCAGACCCGCCCCAGCTCGAAGAATCGCCGGATGCCGCCGTAGACCCCCAAGTGCGGGAGGAGCACGGCGATCCGGAGGCGGTCGCTCGGGGGCCTCATCCGGCCGCGGAGTTTACCTTTACCGGCTCTGACGGGTGGACTAAATTATCATCCGATGGCCACTTCCAACGACGGACGGACCCGCTCCACCACCGACTGGCTCCGCCACATCACGTCCCTTCCCGGCGTCCCCGGCCACGAGCACGCGGCGGCGCCGGAGATCGAGCGCGCCTTCGCGCTCTTCGCCGATCGCGTCACGCGCGACCGCATCGGGAACGTCTACGGGTGGGTCGACGGCGGCGGTCCCGCGCCTCGGCCGCGCGCGATGCTGGCGGCCCACATGGACCGGATCGGCTTCCTCGTGAAGCGGGTCGAGCCGGGCGGGTACCTCCGCGTGAGCGAGGTCGGCGGGTTCGACCCGCGCACCCTCCCCGGCCGCGAGGTCGTGGTGCACGCGAAGACCCCGATGGTCGGCGTGTTCGGGACGAAGCCGCCGCACCTCCAGAAGAAGGGCGAGTCGGAGAAGGCGATCCCGATCGACGACCTCTTCGTCGACACCGGGCGACCCGAGTCGGAGGTCCGCCGGAAGGTCCCGATCGGGACGATGATCACGCTCCGGCAGCCGCCGGTCGACCTCCTCCGCGGCCGGCTCGCCGCGCCCGGGATGGACGACCGGGCGGGCGTCGTGACCGTGATCCGCACGCTGGAGCGGCTCCGCGCCGAGCGGCCGCTCTGGGACGTCGTCGGCGTGGCCACGGTCGAGGAGGAGTTCGGCTCCGTCTTCCTCGGCGCGCGCACCGCCTCCGAGCGTCTCGACCCGAACCTCGGGATCGCGATCGACGTCACGCACGGCGACATGCCGGGGGCGCGCGAGGGCGCGACCGTCCCGCTGGGAGGCGGCCCCTCCCTCTGCGTCGGCGCGAACATCCATCCGATGGTCTTCGACGGGCTCCGCCAGGCGGCGCGGTCGCTCGGGGTCCCGGTCTCGATCGAGGGGGCCCCGATGTCGAGCGGCACCGACGCCATGGACATTCAGATCGCGCGCGAGGGGATCCCGACCGCCGTCCTCTCGATCCCCTGCCGGTACATGCACACGGGCGTGGAGGTCGTGGAGCCGCGCGACGTCGACCGCGCCGCGCGCGTGCTGGCCGGCTACCTCGCGTCGCTGCCGGTCGACTGGTCGGTCACGGAGGTGCTGAAGTGAGCCCCCGCGTCGCGAAGCGGCCGGCGGGACGGGCGCGCGCCGTGTCCGGAACGGCGCCGCGTTTCCGCGAGGACCTCCTCGAGGCGCTCTCGAACGCGCCGGGCGTGAGCGGCGGCGAGGCGCCGGTCCGAGCGCTCGTGGCCGAGGCCGTGCGCGACCACGTCGACGGGCTCGCGGTCGACGCGATGGGCTCCCTGGTCGGGCGGATCGAGCCCGACGGCGCCGCCGCGCGCGGGAGCGCCCGCCCCCACGTCATGCTCTGCGCGCATCTCGACGAGGTCGGCGTGATGATCACCGCCATCGAGAAGGAGGGGCGCCTCCGCTTCCGCCGCGTCGGCGGCATCGATCCGCGCATCCTGGTGAGCCAGGTCGTGCGGATCGGCGCCAAGGGCGTGCCGGGCGTCGTCGGCACGCTCCCCGCGCACCTCGTCACGGCCGCGGAGGAGGAGAAGGTGACGCCGATCGAGGACCTCTACATCGACATCGGCGCCGCGTCGCGCGAGGAGGCCGCGAAACAGGTCGCGGTCGGAGACCACGCCGCGTTCGACACCGTCTACGAGCGCTGGGGCTCGATCCGAAAGGGGAAGGCGTTCGACGACCGCGCCGGGTGCGCGGTCCTCGCGAGCGTCATCGCGAAGCGGCCGCCGGTCCCGGTGACGGCCGTCTGGTCCGTGCAGGAGGAGGTGGGGCTCCGCGGCGCCACCGCGGCCGCGCGCCGCGTCGCGCCCGACGTCGCGATCGTGCTCGAGGGGACGTTCTCGGGCGACGCGCCCAGCGCCCCCGGCGAGGACGGCGCTCCCCACATGGGCCGTGGCCCCGTCCTCACCGTCACCGACCGGACGCTCGTGGCCGACCCGCGCCTCGTCGCGACACTCGAGCGCGTCGCGGCCGCGCGGAGGATCCCGATCCAGTGGAAGCGCCCGGGGATCGGCGGCACCGACGCCGGCCGGATCGCGCTCTCGGGCACGGGCGTCCCCGCCGCCGTCGTCTCGATTCCCTGCCGCTACATCCACGCGCCGGCCGCGTACCTCGACGTACGCGACGCGCAGCGCGCCGTCGATCTCGTCTGGCACGCGCTCGGCGCCCTGAGAAAGGAGTGGACGTCCCGATGAGCCCCGCGACCGCTTCGCCGCTGGAATCGGCCCTCACGACGCTGCTCTTGGCCTATGGGCCCCCGGGACGCGAGTCGGGCGCGCGCGCCGCGCTCCGCCGCCTGCTCCGCGGCGCCGGCACGGCCTCGGAGGACGCGACCGGAAACCTCCACGTCCATCGCGTCGGCACGGGCCCGAGACTCCTCCTGACCGCCCACATGGACGCGCCGGGGGTGATCGTCACGCGGTCGAACGGGACGTCCGGCGCGGCCAGGCTGGCGATCCTCGGCGGTCGCCGCGCGTCGGAGCTGGTCGGCGCGATCGCGCGCTTCGAGGACGGCCGCCGCGCGCTGATCGGCTGGGACCGCGCGGGCGCGAAGGACGGGACCGAGCCGGACGCGGACGCCCTCTTCCTCGAGACCGGGGCCGGGGCGAAGAAGAAGGACGCGAAGCGGCTCGCGGTCGGCGACATCGCCGCGATCGAGGACCGGCCGAACCGGATCGGCGACCTCTGGTGCTCTGCGAACCTCGACAACCGCGCGGGCTGCGCGGCGGTCGTCGCCGCGCTCAGGAAGGCGCGTCGCGTCGGGTTCGACGTCCACGCGGTCTTCTCCGCGCAGTCCGACCTCGGCGCCCGTGGCGCCACGACCGGCGCGTACGGCGTCGATCCCGAGATCGCGGTCGTCGTCGACGTCGCGCACGTGGGCGACGGGAAGGAAACGAGCGGGTTCGAGTGCGGCAAGGGTCCGGGGATCGTCCTCAAGGAGGCCGCCTTCCTGGCGCATCCGGACGGGATCGAGCTCGTGCGGAAGGCGGCGCGAAGCGCCCGGGTCCCGCTCCAGCATCTGATCCGGGAGAACGAAGGGAGCGACGCGCGCGCCGTGCGCGCGTCCCGGAACGGCGTCCCCACGGCGGTGATCGCGATTCCCGCGCGCCGCACCGGGAGCGCCGCGTCGCTCGTCCACGCGCGGGACCTCGCGCAGACCACCGACCTGATCGTCGCGCTCCTCGGCGCGGCGTCGAAGAAGAGGAAAGGAGGACGGCGGTGAACGTATCGACTCGCGGTCGCGACGCCCAGGCTTCGCCGATCCGCCGGCTCGCGCCGTACGCGGAGGAAGCGACCCGCCAGGGCGTGAAGGTCTACCAGCTCAACATCGGACAGCCCGATCTCCCGACGCCGGAGATCGTCATGCAGCGGATCCGGGAGTACCCCGGCACGTACGTTCCGTACGCCCCGTCGAACGGCATCCTCGAATTCCGCGAAGGGATGTCGCGCTACTACGCGCAGCACGGAATCGAGATCTCCCCCGCGGAGATCCTGACCACCACGGGCGGGAGCGAGGCGCTCCAGTTCGCCTTCTGGGCGCTCTTCGAGCCGGGCGACGAGGTCATCATCTTCGAGCCCTTCTACACGAACTACGCGACGATGGCGCTCCTGGCCGGAGTCTCGGTGAAGCCGATCGCGTGCGACGGCCGGAGCGGCTACCACCTGCCGCCGATCGAGGCGGTGGAACGCGCCGTCGGCCCGAAGACCCGCGGCATCGTGATCTGCGCGCCGTCGAACCCGACGGGCACCGCGTACACCGCGGCCGAGATCGACGGGATCGTGGACCTGGCGAAGAAGAAGGATCTCTGGATCGTCACCGACGAGGCGTACCGGGAGTTCATCTACGACGGGACCAAGCATGAGAGCCCGATGACCCGGAAGGGCGTCGACCAGCGCGTGGTGCTGGTCGACTCGATCTCGAAGCGGCTCAACATGTGCGGGGCCCGGGTCGGGACCCTGATCACGAGGAACGCCGCCGTGCGAGAGGCCTGCCTCAAGTTCGCGCAGGCGCGTCTCAGCCCGCCGACGCTCGGCCAGTGGGCCGCCGCCGTGATCGACAAGGTCCCCGCGGAGTACACGAAGAACGTCGTGGCCGAGTTCAAGAAGCGCCGCGACCTCGTGCTCGAGGGCCTGGCGACGGTGCCCGGGACGTTCGCCCGGAAGCCGGAGGGGGCGTTCTATCTGATGGCCGAGCTCCCGGTGCCCGACGCCGAGGAGTTCGTGATCTGGATGCTCAAGGAGTACCGGAAGGACGGCGCGACCGTCATGGTCGCCCCGGGGGACGGCTTCTACGCCACGCCGGGACGCGGCAAGAACGAGATCCGGTTCGCGTACGTGCTCGAGGCAGGCGCCCTGAAGAAGTCGATGGAGGTGCTGGCCGGCGCCCTCGAGGCGTATCCGGTCAAGGCGGCGAAGTAGGGGCGGCGAACCGTCCGTCGCATTCGTGCGTCCGAGCCGCCCGGGTGAATCGGTTCCGTCCGGGCGGCTCTTCTTTTCCTACTTGAGGATCGTCAGCCGTCCCGTCCGATCCCCATCCACGGTCTCGACGCGATAGTAGTAGACGCCGCTCGCGAGGTCGCGGCCGACCCCGTCCCGCCCGTCGAACCGGACGTCCAATGGCCCGGCGGGCATGCGCCGGTCGAGGAGCGTGCGTACCAGCCTCCCCTTCACGTCGTAGATCCGGACCCGGGCTCGACCCTCGCGCGACGTCGTGAACGAGATCGTTCCCGACGGGTTGAGCGGGTTCGGGCGGATCGCGACGTCGCCGTTCGTGCCGGGGTGCCCGACGACCATGAGGGTGATGGGTGCACGGAGGCGGGCGCCGTTCCAGAGCCGCCCTTCGAGGCGGGCCTCGACCTCGACCCGGCCCCGCACCGTCGCGAAGAGCCGGCGGAGGTCGTCCCGCGCGAAGCACGCTTCGAGCTCCTGCACCCCGTTGTGATCGCGGTCGAGCACGTGCGTCTCCTTCCCGCCGATGCAGAAGATCGAATCGACGGTTCCCGTTCCGGCCGATTCCAGGAGGAACGAACTCGGATCGACGTCCGCGAGTCCATATTCGCCACCCGGCGCTTCCATGCGAATGCAGAGCGACGGCCTTGCCGCCGCGAGCACGATCTGCTTGTCCTCCGCGGGCACGTAGGCCCGCGCCGGATACGCATCGGCAACGGTGACCGTCGCGGAATCGGGCGCGGCGCCCCAGAGCCACAGCATCGCGAGATACGAGCCTCCTTCCGCGTACACGTGCGTCGGCCCCGCGCCGAAGGACGCGTGCCCGTCCCCGAACGTCCACCGGAACGAGAGGGAGTCGGCGACGACGTGCCCATCCGAGGTGGCAGTGCCTTGGAACCGGACGGGAGCCCCGGCCACGCCTGCGTACGGCCCTCCTGCCTCGACGACCGGAGTCCCGCCCCCGGCGAACACGACGCCCCCGCTGCACTCGCCGATCGCGGTCACGGTGAGCATGAAGGGCACCGAAGCGTGCCACCCGCCCGCCTGACTCGCGTCGACCTCGATCGGGTACGTCGCCTGCGGCTCCTCGATCGGGGGCTCGGCGAGGATGTAGATCGCGCCGCCTCCCCACTGCTTGACGTAGGCCCACGTCGGGAGGCCCGAAACCGCGACGAGGACCGAGTCTCCCTCCGGGTCCTCGAATCGAACACCGAAGGCCCGATGGAGACCCGGTTCAATGCATTCGTCGTACGCGGGCGGTATCGAGGGAGGAAGGTTCCGGTACCGGACGTACACCGAAACCGACCGCAGGGTCTGGAAGACCCCATCATCCGCCTCGACCTCGATCGCCGCGGAGCCGGAGTCGCCGACGAAGGGCGCGAGGCGCAGGGCACCGTATGAGTGCCCATATCCCTCGATCGGCGTGTAAAGACCGCTCGGGCCGGTCAGCGAGGCGTACCGCGGGCCGGACGCAATCCGCAGATGGATCCAATCGCCGTCCGCGTCGTCGGCGCTCACGTCGCGAAACAGCGTGTCCCCCAGGTCCATGGTGACGTCGTCGATCGGCGCGATCACGGGCGGGTTGTAGACCTTGGTCCTGCGGACCGTGATCTGGAACGAGCCCCGAACTACTGCGATGCCGTCGCTGACGGCTACCTCCACCGCCTCCGTCCCGGTGTCCGCGATGCCGGGCGTGAAGCGGACCGCACCGGCTAGAACGCCACCTGCGTTGGAGCCTACGACCGCCTGGGCATACGGTGGCGCGCCTGCGAGGCCCAGGGTGAGACGCTCGCCGTCCTGGTCGGTCGCGTGGACGGGGACGTCGAGCGTGGTCGCCACCTCCATGGTCGCGTCGGCGATCGGTTCGAGCACCGGCGCGTGGTTCACGTTCTGCACGCTCACGGTCACCGTCTGGCTCGTTCCGAAGCCGCCGTCGGAGGCTCCGATCGCCATCACGTAGACACCCGCGTCCTGGAACCCCGGCGCTAGCGAGAGCGTCGCGGTGGAGCGTCCCGGGGCGGCCACCGAGGATTGCCACGAGGCGAATCGCGGCAGGCGGATCGGAGCCAGCGCGATGGAATCGCCGTCCGCATCGTTGGCGGCGACCGTTCGCGCGTAGAAGTCGCCTTCGCTCATCGCGACATCGTCCATGTGCTCGATGGACGGCGGCAATCCTCCGGCGCTCGAGGGCAGGCCGTCCACGTCGAACCAGTCGCTCCCCAGTTTCAGAGTGTTATCGAACTCGAGGCCGACACAGCCCGACCCGATCGCGGTCAGATACCACCTTGCGAGCGACGTCTCCGCAACGATCTGGATGGATGGCGCCCCGCCCGCGGGGGTCGCCGTAACCGATCCGAGTTGGTACCTCCCGGCGGGATGATACGTCGTGCCGGCGAAGCCGGCGACGAAGTCGGTGCTGTCCGCGGCGTGCCCCACGTCGATCGTCATCGCCTGCTGCGCGTTCTGGAACGCGCCCCACGTGATGGTGCCCCCGGTGGCGTGGAGGATCACCTGATATGAGTTGAACGTGAACGGATCCCCCGACTCGATGCAGACCGCCGGATCGCCGTCGCGATCCTGATCGGTGACCACCCATACGTCGATCGTGGTGGACCCCGACGCGGGCAGAACGTCCGCGTCCGTGTGGACGCCATCGCCGTTCGAGTCGAGGTACATGTACTGCGCTTGGGTGATGCGCGGGATGGAACCGAGGTATACGACGAGGGCGCCCAAGACGATCGCCCGGATGCTGGGGATCATGCCACACCTCCACGGGGGGACCCAGTGGATGGACCCAGCATGGACCCGCGGCAGCGGACTGTCAACGGCGACCTAGGGCGTAGGGGCGTTCGGCGGCGACTCTCCGGGCGGGATCGGCGGCTTCCCCTGGAACCAGGTGTACGTGCGCGCCCACGGCTCGTCGCCGTACGTCGCGCCGCGGCCGTAGACGCGGATCGTCCCCTCGTCGGGCGTGCCGAGGAACCCGACCTCGTAGTCGAGCCACCGCTTCGTCGGGAAGATGTCGAAGACGCGCTCGATCCGCGTGAGCGAGTCGTTCGCGGCGAAGATCCCGAACAGCTCGTCGTCGAGATCCCCGTGGAACGTCTTGTCCACCCGGATCCCCCACCCGATCAGGAGCGGATGGCTCCCCGATCCGGTGATGTGGCGCATCGCGACGACCCGGACCTTGCCGATCCTCGGATTCTGCGTCCGGAAGACCCGCCGGATGTCCTCGAGGAGCGGGTTCGCGTAGGGGCGGAGCGCGAGCGCCGAGTCGGTGAGGGCGAGCTGGGCGCCCGCCGCCATCGCCGCGGAATCGCCGGCTGCGCCGGACGGTCCCGCCGCGCTCCCCGCGCCGCCTTCCCCGCCCCGCCCGCAGGAAACGAGAACGCCCGCCGCGACCAGCATCGTCAGGGCG
>JBLMXB010000176.1:0-6958 GCA_050257555.1 Hyphomicrobiales bacterium
GCGGCGCTCCTCCTCGCGTGCGGGCTCCCGAACCTGAACGCGTCGATCCTCGACCGCGACATCACGAACGACCGCTTCGCGCTCCTGATCCCGGACACCGGGCCGACGTGGAACGAGGAGCGCGCCGTCGAGTTCCTGCGCCGGACCCATCCGGTGGACGTGCGGGTGGTCCGTGTCTGACCGGATCCGCCCGGCCGCCCGGCTCGCCCTGGCCGCCCTCATCCTCGCGTCCGTGGGCGCGACCGGCTGCATGCACAAGAAGCGCGAGCCGGCGCTCGAGTACATGCCCGACATGGCGTACCAGGACCGCGTCGACGCGCAGGCCGAGGACCCGCTGAACCCCGGCTATTCCGTCATGCGGAACCCGGTGGACGGCACCGTGCCGCGCGACTACACGCCATACCGCTTCGCGCAGGCCGACACGACCGAGGCGGTCGCCGCGCTCGGGCCGAATCCGCTCCCGCGCACCGCCGAGGTGCTCGGACGCGGGCAGCGCGAGTTCATGAACACGTGCGTCGTCTGCCACGGGCCGCAGGGGGACGGGCAGGGGTACATCGTCCCGATCTTCCCGCAGCCGCCGTCGCTCCTGTCGGAGAAGGTGCGCGACTGGCCCGACGCGAGGATCTTCCACATCATCACCCGGGGACAGAACCTGATGCCGAGCTACGCCTCGCAAATCCTCCCGGAGGACCGCTGGGCCGTCATCTACTACGTGCGCGCGCTGGAGCGGGCCGCCCATCCGACGGAAGGGGACCTGGTCGCCGCGGCGGCGGCCACCGACAGCACGGGCGCGGGAGGGACGCCATGAGCGCATCGAACGCCGCGGCGCACGCCGCCGGACACGTCTCCGCCGCGCCGCTCTCCGTCCCGACGGGACTCCGCGCGATGTTCGGGCTCCTGATCGCGATCGGCGCGACGACGTTCCTGATCGGGCTGAACGCCGATCCGACGCGCGCGTACGCCGCGTACCTCCTCGGGTACGTCTACTTCCTCTTCGTGGCGCTCTCGGGCACCCTCTTCACGTCGATCCAGTACCTGACCGGGGCGACCTGGAGCGTGGTCGTGCGCCGCGTGGCCGAGTCGTTCACGTCGTACCTGCCGGTGGCGCTCCTCCTCTTCTTCGTGCTCCTCCTCGGGGTGCCGCACCTGTACGTCTGGTCGTCGCCGACGGTGACGCACGGCGTGGAGGCGGCGCAGATCTCGAAGGGCGGCTGGCTCTCGGCGCCGTGGTTCACGGTGCGCGTGGTCGGCATCCTGATCGCCTGGGTCGCCTTCTCCTGGTACCTGGTCCGGAACTCGCTCCGGCAGGACGCGACCGGCGACCCGGCCCTGAGCCGCACGAACATGAAGGTGGCGCCGATCTTCGTCATCTTCTTCGCCATCTCGATCACGCTGGTCGGGTTCGACCTCCTGATGTCGCTCGAGCCGCTCTGGTACAGCACGATGTTCGGCGTCTACTGCTTCGCGGGTCTCTGGCAGTCGGGTCTCGCGGTGCTCGCGATCACGGTGGTGCTCCTGAAGCGCCAGGGCGCCCTCTCCGGGATCGTGAGCCGCTTCCACTACCACGACCTCGGGAAGCACATGTTCGCGTTCTCGGTGTTCTGGATGTACATCGCCTTCTCCCAGTACATGCTGATCTGGTACGGGAACCTGCCGGAGGAGACGGAGTACATGATCCCGCGGACGTTCACGGCGTGGGGCACGGTCGGCATCCTCCTGATGGTCCTCAAGTTCGGGATCCCGTTCTTCGGGCTCCTGCACCAGAAGGTCAAGGAGAGCGAGACGGGCCTCCTCGCGATCGGCGCGGCGATCCTGGTCGGGCAATGGGTGGATCTCTTCTGGACGATCCTCCCCGCGTTCTCGCCGCAGCGCGTGGTCCTGGGCTGGACCGAGATCGGCGTCACGCTCGGCTTCCTCGGGCTCTTCGGCTGGACCGTCCTCGGCTTCCTCGGGCGCCACCCGGTTGCGCCGCACGGCGATCCCTTCTACGATTCCAGCGTGAGGTTCCACGGATGAGCGAGCACCCCGCGCCGCACGGCTCCGAGCCCCCGAAGGACGACCCGACCTCCCGGACCATCGCCCGCGCCCAGTTCGTGGTGACGGCGGTCCTCCTGGGCGGGATCGCCGTGCTGACGTACAACGCCGGGCTCCACGCGGGCCGCGGCGGCGGGGAAGGCGGCGCGCCGGCCGCGGCGACGTCGGCCGGGGGCGGCGGCACGATGGACGTCCAGTCGCTCCTCCAGGCGACCCCGGAGCTGGTCGACAAGGGGAAGCAGCTCTTCTCGGTCAACTGCGCCTCCTGCCACGGCACCGACGGCAAGGGGGACGGCCCGGCCGCCGCGGCGCTGAATCCGAAGCCGCGCGACTTCACGTCGGGCTACTGGAAGTACGGCGGCGGGGTGGCCCGGATCGTGCGGACGATCACCGAGGGCTCGCCGGGGACGGCCATGGCCGCGTTCCCCTCGATCCCGCCGGAGGACCGGTTCGCCATCGCGCACTACGAGCAGTCGTTCCACGCCCCGATCGAGGCCGACAAGCCGGAGGACGTGGCGTGGGCCGAGCAGCAGTTCGGCGGCGGCGCCTCCGCGGGCGGCGCGACGGCGGCGGCCGGCGGCGCCGCGGCGGCGCCCCCGGTGGAGACCGGTCCGACGATCACGATCGAGCAGGCGCTCGCGGCCCTCGCCGTGACGCCGCCCCCCGAGGGCCAGGCGATCGCCGACCCGGCGCTCCGGACGGGGGAGGGCGCGTCCCTCTACGCCGAGCGCTGCGCGTCCTGCCACGGCGCGACCGGGGAGGGAGGCGTCCGCACGCGCATCCTCGGCTCGGCTCCGTACGTCTACCTGACGACGAAGAGCCTCGGCGACGCGCCGACCACCGACTGGCCGACCGATGCGGCCCGCTTCACCGACCTGGTGCTGCGCGGCCTTTCCGGATACGTCATGCCCGCGAACGGCGATCTCACGACCGATCAGGTCCGGGCCCTCTACGATCACACGCTGATGCTGCGCGCGCGGCAGGAAGCCGCGGCTCGGACACGGAGCTGACATGATTCCTCGAATGCGTCCCCGCTCGCCCTGGCTCCTCCTCCTCGGCATCGTCGTCGGCCTCCTGACGGCGGGCACCGCCTCGGCGTGGCTCCTCCATCCGGCGACGCCGGTCGCGCTCGAGGTCCGCTCCCTCTGGTACAAGGCGGTCGTCGTCACGGCCTTCTTCTTCCTGACCGCGGAGGGACTCCTCCTCTACGCGGTGATCAAGTTCCGGGCGCGCCCCGGTCGCCAGCCGGCCCAGTTCCACGAGAACGTCCGCCTGGAGATCATCTGGACGGCGATCCCGGCGCTCGCGATGATCTTCCTCTCGGGCCCGACGTTCACGACCCTCAAGTACGAGGAGACGGTCCCGCAGTCGGACCTGACCGTCGAGGTGATCGGGCACCAGTGGTTCTGGGAGTACCGGTATCCGAAGTACGGCGTCGTCTTCGCGAACGAGCCGCTGGTCATCCCCGCGGGGAAGATCGTCGCGGCCGACGTGACGTCGATCGACGTCGTGCATAGCTGGTTCGTTCCCGACTTCGGCGTCAAGATGGACGCCAACCCGGGCCGCATCAACCACACGTGGTTCCAGGTGGCGAAGCCGGGGACGTACAAGGGGCAGTGCGCGGAGCTGTGCGGCGTCCTCCACGCGGAGATGTTCATCACCGTGAACGTCGTGCCCGAGGCCGAGTTCGAGCGCTGGATCCAGCAGAAGAAGGAAGGAGCCTAGGACGATGGAAGCGGGCACACTCGCGGGAGGACTTCACGGAGCGCACGCCGGCGTGGCGGGGAAGGAGCGGACCGGCATCCTGAAATGGCTCCTCACGACCGATCACAAGCTGATCGGCGTGATGTACATGTGGCTCGCGTTCATCTTCTTCGCGATCGGCGGCGTCTTCGCGATGCTCATGCGGACCCAGCTCGCCACGTCGGGCCTCCACGTGCTCCGCCCGGAGGTCTACAACCAGATCATGTCCCTCCACGGGACGTTCATGATCTTCTTCTGGACCATCCCGGTCATGGCCGGCATGAGCAACTACATCGTGCCGATCCAGGTCGGCGCGCGGGACATGGCGTTCCCGCGGCTGAACGCGATCTCGTTCTGGCTCCTGATCCCGGCCGGACTCCTCATGCTGACGAGCATCTTCCTGCACGGCGGCTCGGCGGCGTCGGGCTGGACCAGCTACCCGCCGCTCTCCGACCGCCAGTACTCGCCGGGTCCCGGCGTCGACCTCTGGATCCTCGGCCTCCACCTGGCCGGCATCTCGTCGATCCTCGGGGGCATCAACTTCGTGGTCACGATCTTCAATCTCCGGGCGCCGGGGATGACGATGATGAAGATCCCGATCTTCTGCTGGGCCGTGCTGACGACGCAGGCGATCATCCTCTTCGCGACCCCGGTCCTCGCGGGCGCGCTCACGATGCTCCTCACCGACCGGATGTTCGGCACCGCGTTCTTCCATCCGGCCGCGGGCGGCGACCCGGTGCTCTGGCAGCACCTCTTCTGGTTCTACTCGCACCCGGCCGTCTACATCATGGTCCTCCCGGGGATGGGGATGATCTCGCAGGTGCTCCCCGTCTTCTCGAGCAAGCAGATCTTCGGGTACAAGGGGATGGCGATCGCCACGGCCGGCATCGGCGCGGTCGGCTTCCTGGTGTGGGGCCACCACATGTTCGCGACCGGCATCGACCAGCGGCTCCGGATGTTCTTCTCGATGGCGTCGATGATCATCGCGGTGCCGACCGGCGTGAAGATCTGGTCCTGGCTCGCGACGATCTGGGGCGGGACGATCCGGTTCCGGACGCCGATGCTCTTCGGGCTCGGCTTCATCTGCCTCTTCATCATCGGCGGCATCACGGGCGTCTGGCTGGCCCTGATCCCGTTCGACGTCCAGGTCCACGACACGTACTTCGTCGTTGCCCACCTCCACTACGTGCTCTTCGGCGGGTCGCTGATGGCGATCTTCGCCGGCCTCTACTACTGGTTCCCGAAGATCTCGGGCCGGATGTACTACGAGCGGTGGGGGAAGGTGCACTTCTGGCTCACGTTCGTCGGGATGAACCTGACGTTCATGCCGATGCACATCATGGGCATGCTCGGCATGCCGCGCCGGATCTACACGTACCTGCCCCAGTACAACATCTGGAACCACGTCGCCACCGCGGGCGCGGTGGTGCTCTTCTTCGCCATGGCGATCTTCATGATCAACATCCTCGTGAGCCTTCGGAAGGGGACGAAGGTCGGCGACGACCCGTGGGATCACATCGACGTCAATCGCACCCTCGAGTGGACGATTTCCTCGCCTCCGCCCGCCGAGAACTTCGCCCGCATCCCGGTCATTCGTTAGGAAGAGGGGGCGCCGCCCGGCGAGGCGGCGCCCGCCTCGACGCCCCACGGCATGGATCGTTCTTCGAATCGGCTGCTTCCGCTCCTCCAGGTCACGCTGATCAGCGTGTTCGTCCTGGTGGTCTGGGGCGGCGTCGTCCGCCTCTCGGGCTCGGGCCTGGCGATCCCCGACTGGCCGCTCGCGGAGGGGAAGCTCCTGCCGGAGCCGCATCCCAACTTCCTGATCGAGTACACGCACCGCTTCCTCGCCATGGTGGTCGGCTTCCTCACGCTCGGCGTGGCGGTCACGGTCTTCCGAAACGCCCTCTGGCGCGCCCGGCTCGGCCGGCTCACGGCGTTCGCGCTCGTCACGCTCGCGATCCAGGTCTTCCTCGGGGGCCGGGTCGTGCTCGAGGAGCTGCCGGTCGACCGGGTGGTGACGCACCTCGTGGTGGCGTTCGTCTTCTTCGCGATCCTCCTCCGCATGGCGCTGGTCGCGCGCGACGCGGGAGCCGCGGAGGCGGGACCCGACGCGGCCTCCGGCGGGGCCGTGCCCGGCGGGGCGCCGGCCGTGGTCCGCGGGAAACGGCCGGGCCTCGCGATCTGGACCCGGATCGCGGCGTTCGCGGTCCTGCTCCAGGTGGGGCTCGGCGGCTGGGTCTCCTCCTCCGGCGCCGCGCTCGCGTGCCCCGATTTTCCGACCTGCCGGGGACAGTGGTTCCCGCAGATGGCGGGCCTCGTGGGGATCCAGTTCTCGCACCGGATCGGCGCGTACGCGATCGTGCTGATCGTGCTCGGGCTCCTCTTCCGCGCGGCGCCGGTGCCGCTCCCCGCGCGGGCGCGCTGGCCGCTCCGGATCTCGGGTATACTCCTGGCCGTCCAGTTCACGCTCGGCGTCATGAACGTCCTGCTCCAGGTACCGCTCCCGGTCAGCGCCGCCCACCTGGGCACGGCGCTCGCCCTCTTCGCGACGCTGAACGTGGCCGCCTACGAGGTCTCCCGTGCGTGATTACATCGAGCTGACCAAGCCGCGGATCGTCGCGCTCGTCCTCGTGACGGCGGTGGCCGGCCTCGTGGTCGAGGGGTCGCTCCTCGCCCACCCGCTCCGGCTCCTCGCGATCCTCTTCGCGATCACGATGACGGCCGGGTCGGCCAACGCGTTCAACCAGTACTTCGAGCGCGATCTCGACGCCCAGATGGCCCGCACGCGCCTCAAGCGGCCGCTCCCGCTCCACCGGGTGCCGCCGGGACGCGCCCTCGCGTTCGCGATCGGGATCGGGGCGGCGTCCGTCGCCCTCCTGGCCGCCGTCGCGACGCCGCTCGCCGCCTGGCTCGCGTTCGGGACGATCGCCTTCTACGGGTTCTTCTACACGCTCTGGCTCAAGCCGCGGACCGTGCACAACATCGTGATCGGCGGCGCCGCGGGCGCGATGGGCCCCGTGATCGCCTGGGCCGCCGCGACCGGGTCGCTGGCGCTCGCGCCGGTCCTCATGTTCCTCGTGATCTTCCTCTGGACGCCGCCCCACTTCTGGGCGCTGGCCCTGGTGGTCCAGGACGACTACCGGGCCGTGAACATCCCGATGCTGCCGATCGTCCGTGGGGA
>JBLMXB010000177.1:0-17470 GCA_050257555.1 Hyphomicrobiales bacterium
CAACGTGGACATGTCGATCGAGTTGATCACGCCGATCGCGATGGAGAAGGAGCTTCGGTTCGCGATCCGCGAGGGCGGCCGCACCGTCGGCGCCGGCGTCGTCACGGAGATCACGGAGTAACGGATGGCCGGCACCGCTCAAGGACAGCGCATTCGAATCCGTCTTCGCTCGTACGACCACGCGATCCTCGACAAGTCGGCCGGGGAGATCGTGGCGACCGCGAAGCGTACCGGGGCCCGGACCGCAGGGCCGATCCCGCTGCCGACGCAGCGCTCGGTCTACACCGTGCTCCGCTCGCCGCACGTGGACAAGAAGTCCCGGGAGCAGTTCGAGATCCGGGTCCACAAGCGGATCATCGACATCATGAAGCCGACGCCGCAGACGGTCGACGCGTTGCAGAAGCTCGACCTGCCCGCGGGCGTCGATATCGAGATCAAGATCTAACCGGGATCGGACCATGATCGGACTCTTGGCGCGCAAGATCGGAATGACGCAGGTGTACGACGAGCAGGGACGCGTGGTCCCGGTGACGCTCCTCGCCGCCGGCCCGTGCACGGTCGCGCAGGTGAAGACGCCGGACCACGACGGCTACGCCGCGGTCCAGGTCGGCTTCGGGGCGCGCCGCGAGAAGCGCGTCTCCCGCGCCGTCCGCGGCCACCTGAAGAAGCACGGCGGCCTCGCCCCCGTGGCGACGCTCCGCGAGATCCGCGTGGACGACGCGGCCGCGTACCAGCCCGGTCAGGCGCTGACCGTGGCGCAGTTCGAGGTCGGCTCCCTCGTGGACGTCGTGGGCGTCTCGAAGGGGCGCGGCTTCGCCGGCGTGACGCGCCGGCACCATTTCACCGGCGGCCGTGAGACCCACGGCTGCGTGACCCACAAGCAGCCCGGCTCGATCGGCGCTTCGGCGTACCCGAGCCGCGTCATCAAGGGCAAGCGCCTTCCCGGTCGCATGGGCGGGGCCCGCGTCACGACGAAGAACCTGCACGTGGTCGGCGTCGATCCGGATCAGAACCTGATCTGGGTCCGCGGCGGCGTGCCGGGCGCGTCGAACGGGACCGTGTTCATCCGGCCGGCGCGCGCCGCCGCGAAGAACGGATAACGCGATGGCCACCGCACGCAAATACGGAAGCGACGGCAAGGAGCTCGGCACGGTCGAGCTCCCGGCCGCCCTCTTCGAGGGAGAGGTGAACGAGCACCTGATCTGGGAGGCGGTGAAGATCCACCTCCAGAACCGGCGCCAGGGCACGGCGGCCGTGAAGAACCGCGCGGCGGTCTCGGGCGGCGGGCGGAAGCCGTGGCGGCAGAAGGGCACCGGCCGCGCGCGGTCGGGCTCGAACACGTCGCCCCTCTGGCCGGGCGGCGGCGTGGCCTTCGGGCCGCAGCCGCGGAGCTACACGGCCCGGATGAACCAGAAGGCCCGGCGGAGCGCCCTGATCGGCGCCCTCACCGTGCGCGCCCGCGAGGGCGCGGTCCTGATCGTCGAGGCGCCCGCGCTGAGCGAGCCGAAGACGAAGCCGCTGGCCGAGCTGCTCCAGAAGGTCGGGATCTCGGGCAAGAAGGTGCTCTGGGTGTTCGACCGGACCGGCGCGACGATGCTCAAGTCGACGCGCAACCTGCACCGGGTGGCGACCACGGAGAGCGCGTCGCTCCATCCGTACGCGCTCATGGACTGCGAGTGCCTGGTCCTCACCATGGGCGGGCTCCAGCAGCTGACGGAGCGTCTCGAACCCGCGAGGACCGCATGAGCCGCGAACCGCGCTCCATCGTTCACCGCGCGCTCGTCACCGAGAAGGGGACGAAGCTGCGGGAAGGGCAGAACGGATACCTGTTCGAGGTCGCGCGCGACGCGAACAAGATCCAGATCAAGCAGGCGATCGAGTCGATCTTCTCCGTGAAGGTGGACACGGTCCGAACCCTCCGTGTGCACGGCAAGCCGAAGCGGCTCGGCCGGTACATGGGACACCGTCACGATTGGAAGAAGGCGGTCGTGACCCTGAAGAAGGGTCAGACGATCGAACTCTTCGAGCAGGTCTAGACCATGGCGCTACGCAAATTCCGGCCGATCACGCCGACGCAGCGATTCCGCACCGTCGCCGCGTTCGACGAGGTCACGCGGGACAAGCCCGAGAAGGGCCTGACGACGCATCTCCCGAAGAAGGGCGGCCGCAGCAACACCGGCCACACCTCCGTCTGGCTGCGCGGCGGCGGGCACCGGCGGATCTACCGCCTCATCGACTGGAAGCGCGACAAGCGCGGGATCCCCGCGACCGTGGCGCACATCGAGTACGACCCGAACCGAAACGCGCGGATCGCGCTCCTCCACTACGCGGACGGCGAGAAGCGGTACATCATCGCGCCGCAGCTCCTCCGCGTGGGCGACCACGTGATGGCGGGGAACGACGCGGACGTGAAGCCGGGGAACGCGATGGAGATCGGCGCGGTCCCGCTCGGCACGTTCATCTACAACGTGGAGCTGACGCCCGGTAAGGGGGGGCAGATCTCCCGGAGCGCGGGCACGTTCTGCCAGCTGATGGCGAAGGAGGGCGCGTACGCGGCCCTCCGGCTCCCGTCGGGCGAGATGCGGCGGGTGCCGCTCCGGTCCTACTGCACGATCGGCCAGGTCGGCAACGAGGACCACCAGAACATCGTGATCGGCAAGGCGGGCAAGACGCGCTGGATGGGCCGGCGCCCGAACGTCCGCGGCGTGGCGATGAACCCGGTCGACCACCCGATGGGCGGCGGCGAAGGCAAGTCCTCGGGCGGGCGGCATCCCTGCTCGCCGTGGGGCCTCCTCGCGAAGGGGAAGAAGACCCGCAAGACGAAGCTCTCGGACGCCCTGATCATCCGGCGCCGGAAGCAGAAACAGGGCTAACGAAGGAGCGAGACGAGCGCTATGAGCCGTTCCATCAAGAAGGGTCCGTACGTGGACGCGAAGCTCATGAAGAAGATCGAGGCCATGAACAAGGCGAACGAGCGCCGCGTGCTCAAGACGTGGGCGCGCCGCTCGACGATCTCGCCGGAGTTCGTCGGCCACACCCTGGCGGTGCACAACGGGAACAAGTTCATTCCCGTCTACATCACCGAGAACATGGTGGGACACAAACTGGGCGAGTTCGCGGCCACGCGGATCTTCCGCAGCCACAGCTCGCACGTGGAGAAGGCGGCGGGGCCGACGGCCGCGAAGTAGGCGGCCCCGGGATCCCGTCCACGACGACATGGAAGCGAAAGCGATCGCGCGATACGTCCGGGTGACGCCGCGGAAGGCGGACCAGGTGCTGCAGCTCATCCGCGGCAAGCGGGTGGACCAGGTCACCGAGATCCTCGACTTCACCCCGAAGCAGGTGGCCAAGGTGATCGGCAAGGTCGTGAAGTCGGCCGTGGCGAACGCCGTGGCGATGGAAGGGAAGATCAACGTCGAGCACCTGCGGGTGAAGCAGGCCGTCGCGCACGCGGGACCGACCATGAAGCGGTTCCTGCCGCGGGCGCAGGGCCGCGCGACGCCGATTCTGAAGCGGACCAGCCACATCACCGTCATCGTCGAGGGCGACGATCTGGTCGAGGCGCCGGCACCGGCGCGCCGCGGCCGGAAGGCGGCCCCCGAGGCGGCGGCCCCCGAGACGCCCGCGAAGAAGAAGCGCGCGCCCCGGAAGAAGGCCGCGGCGAAGTCGAAGGAGGCGTAACCCGTGGGTCAGAAAACCAATCCGATCGGCATGCGGCTGGGCATCGTCCGCACGTGGGATTCGCGGTGGTTCTCGCGGAAGGACTACCCGGCGCTTCTCAAGGAGGACATCGTCATCCGTCGCTACCTGAAGAAGCGCCTCGCGCAGGCGGGCATCTCGCGCGTCGTGATCCAGCGCACCGCGTCGAAGGTCACGATCAACATCTCGACCGCGCGGCCCGGCCTCGTGATCGGACGGCGCGGCCAGCAGGTCGACCAGCTCCGGGACGAGCTCCAGCACCTCACGTCGAAGAAGGAGATCTTCCTGAACATCGACGAGGTGAAGAAGCCCGACCTGGACGCGACGCTCGTGGGCGAGCACGTCGCCCGCCAGCTCGAGCAGCGCGTGTCGTTCCGCCGCGCCATGAAGAAGGCGATCGCCTCGACCATGCGGTCGGGCGCCGGCGGCGTCCGCATCGTCTGCTCCGGGCGGCTCGGCGGCGCCGAGATGGCGCGCACCGAGAGCTACCGCGACGGGCGCGTGCCGCTGCACACGCTCCGCGCGGACATCGATTTCGCGCGCTCCACGGCCCGGACGATCTACGGGACGGTGGGCGTGAAGGTGTGGATCTTCAAGGGCGAGATCCTGGACCGGAAGGACGCGGCCGAAGCGGCCTCGGCCGCTCCGGGCCGGAACGCGTAACGGGGCGGATCGATGCTGCTACCGAAGCGGGTCAAACATCGCAAGCAGATGCGGGGTCGCCGGAAGGGCAAGGCGTATTCCGGCTCGACGGTCGCGTTCGGCGAGTACGGCCTCCAGGCCATGGAGGCGGCGTGGATCACGAACCGCCAGATCGAGGCGGCCCGCGTCGCGATCACGCGCTACATCAAGCGCGGCGGCAAGATGTGGATCCGCATCTTCCCCGACAAGCCGGTGACGGTGAAGCCGGCCGAGACCCGTATGGGCAAGGGGAAGGGATCGCCGGAGTTCTGGGTCGCGGTCGTGAAGCCCGGCCGGATCCTGTTCGAGCTCGAGGGCATCGAGGACAGACTGGCGCGCGAGGCGATGAAGCTGGGCGCGAGCAAGCTGCCGATCAAGACGAAGTTCGTCCTGCGGCAGGACTGAGCGGGGGACGGCCATGCGCGACATGAAGGCGGAGAAGATTCGGGAGATGAGCGAGGACGAGATCCTCGCGAAGATCCACGAGCTGAAGGAGGAGATGTTCCACCTGCGCTTCCGCAACACGATGCGGCAGCTGCAGAACCCCCTCCTCCTTCGCGAGCGTCGGCGCGACATCGCGCGGCTTGAGACCATTTTGGCGGAGCACCGGAAGGGGATTCGTCCGCTCGCCGGGCACGCAGAGGCGAAGAACTCGTGAGCGATGCGAGCACGCCGGTCCGCGGCAAGCGGAAGATCATGACGGGCAAGGTCGTGAGCGACGCCATGGACAAGACGGCCGTCGTGACGATCGAGCGGCTGGTCAAGCACGCGGAGTACGGCAAGTACGTCCGCCGCCGGAACAAGTTCAAGATCCACGACGAGAAGAACGAGTGCAAGGTCGGGGACGTGGTCCGGTTCATGGAGACCCGCCGCCTGAGCAAGGACAAGCGCTGGCGCTTCCTCGATTTCGTGCAGCGCGGCGAGCGCTGAGAAGCGGGAAGGGGACGGTCACGCCATGGTTCAGCCACGGAGCATCATCGCGATCTCGGACAACTCCGGCGCGCGGGTCGCGCGGGTGGTGAAGGTCCTGGGCGGCACGCGCAAGCGGTACGGCATGCTCGGGGACGTCATCGTCGTGTCGATCCAGGACGCGCTCCCGGGCGCCGCGGTGAAGAAGGGGGATGTCCACAAGGCGGTCCTGATCCGGACCCGGAAGGAAGTCCGCCGCAAGGACGGAAGCTACATCCGGTTCGACCAGAACGCCGCCGTGCTGATCGACGACCAGAAGGAGCCGAAGGGCACGCGCATCTTCGGACCCGTCGCCCGCGAGCTTCGCGAGCGCGAGTTCATGAAGATCGTCTCCCTGGCTCCCGAAGTGATCTGAGGGAACGATGCCGCACTTCCGCAAGAACGACCAGGTGATGGTGATCGCCGGGGACGACCGGGGCAAGACGGGCAAGGTGCTCAAGGTCCTCAAGGAAGGCAATCGCCTGATCGTGGAGAAGATCAATTTCGTGAAGCGGCACACCAAGCCGCGCAGCCAGGCCCAACAGGGCGGGATCCTCGAGCGCGAGGCGCCCGTCCACGTTTCGAACGTCATGCACCTCTGTCCCAAGTGCCAGACCGGCGTCCGGATCCAGATGAAGGTCGCCGGGGACGGCAAGCGCGAGCGCTATTGCGCGCGGTGCGGTGAAACCATTCCGAGAGTGATGTGATGGCGGACGAGAAAGAGCCGAAGACGGAAGCCAAGAAGGAAGCGAAGAAGGACGCGAAGCCGAAGGGCGACGCGGCCGCCGGGAAGGGCAAGGCCGAGAAGAAGGCCAAGGGCAAGGGAAAGGGCAAGGAGGCGGCGGGCGGGGGCGGCGGCGCCGCGGTCGGCGAGGCCGAGGCCCCGGCGCGGGTGCCCCGGCTCAAGGAGCACTACGAGAAGAGCGTGCTCCCCGAGCTGATGAAGCGCTTCACGTACAGGAACCGGATGCAGGCGCCGCGCCTGACGAAGATCGTCGTGAACATGGGCGTGGGCGACGCGCTCACGAACATCAAGATGCTCGATTCGGCCGCGGCGGAGATGGCCCAGATCACCGGGCAGCGCCCCGCGATCCGGAAGGCGAAGAAGTCGATCGCGAACTTCAAGCTGCGCGCCGGGCAGCCGGTCGGCTGCATGGTCACGCTCCGCGGCGCGCGCATGTACGAGTTCTACGACCGGCTCGTGAACGTCGCGCTGCCGCGAATCCGCGACTTCCGCGGCGTCCCGATGCGCTCGTTCGACGGGCAGGGGAACTACACGCTCGGCGTGACCGAGCAGATCATCTTCCCGGAGATCAACTACGACCGCGTCGAGAAGGTCCGGGGGATGGACATCACGTTCGTGACGTCCGCGCGAACCGACGAGGAAGGGCAAGAGCTCTTGCGGCTCATGAACATGCCCTTCCGGCAGCGGTAGCGGCGCGGTCGCGCAAAAGGAGCCGTTTTGGCGAAGAAGTCGATCTACGAGAAGTGGAAGCGGGAGCCCAAGTTCAAGGTTCGGAAGTACAACCGCTGCCACCGCTGCGGCCGTCCCCGGGCGTTCCTCCGGGACTTCGGCATCTGCCGGATCTGCTTCCGTGAGCTGGCGCTTCTCGGCCAGATCCCGGGCGTGGTGAAGGCGAGCTGGTAGTCCGGAACCCAGGGATACCCCGCAGGGGCGAAGGGAGATTATGTCCGTCAGTGATCCGATCGCGGATCTGTTGACCAGCATCCGCAACGCCTGCAAGGCGAAGCACAAGAGGGTGGACGTGCCGGCATCCCGGATGAAGTCCGAGATCGTGCGCGTGCTCCTTCGCGAGAAGTACATCAACAACTACAAGACGATCGACGACAAGCGGCAGGGCCTGCTCCGCATCTACCTGAAGTACGACGGGAAGGAGCGCCCGGTGATCCAGGGGCTCCAGAGGATGAGCAAGCCCGGACGCCGCGTGTACGTGCGCCGTCATCAGATTCCCAAGGTGCAGGGCGGTCTCGGCACCGCGCTCATCTCGACGCCGTCCGGGATCATGACCGATCTCGAGGCGCGCGACGAGGGGCTCGGCGGCGAGTACGTCTGCCGCGTCTGGTAGGAGCGACCATGCCGTCTCGAGTCGGAAAGATGCCGATCGCGATCCCCGCGGGCGTCACGGTGACCCGCCAGGGCGCGACCCTGCGCGTGAAGGGCCCGAAGGGCGAGCTCGCGTTCGCCCTCGCCCACGGCGTGGACGTCGCGGTCGAGCCGAAGGAAGTCGTGGTGAAGCAGGTGGGCGGCGGCAAGCAGGCGCTGGCGCTCCACGGTACGACGCGCGCCATCCTGGCGAACATGGTCTTCGGCGTCACGCAGGGCTTCTCGAAGGCCCTCGAGATCCAGGGGACCGGCTACCGCGCCCAGATGGCGGGCAAGAAACTGACGCTCCAGCTGGGCTACAGCCACCCGATCGAGTTCACGCCGCCGGCGGGGATCACGATCACGGTGGAGAACCCGACGCGCCTCGTCGTCAGCGGCTACGACAAGGGGCTGGTCGGCCAGGTCGCCGCGGAGATCCGCGGGTACCGGCCGCCCGAGCCGTACAAGGGCAAGGGAATCCGGTACGCGGGCGAGTACGTGCGCCGCAAGGCGGGCAAGGCCGCAGGCGGCAAGACGGCGTAATCGGCCGGCCGAATCCGAGGGCGGGAGAGAACGATGAAGGCGAAAGCGAAACCGAGACTCGAAGGACGGAAGCGGCGGCACATGCGGATTCGTCGCAAGGTGTCGGGCACGGCCGAGCGGCCGCGCCTCACCGTCTTCCGCAGCCTGAACCATATCTACGCGCAGCTCGTCGACGACCTGACGGGCCGCACGGTCCTCACCGTCTCCTCGCGGGACAAGGACCTGGCGGCGGCGCTCGGCTCGACCAAGGGAAAAGTCGCGGCCAGCAAGGCCGTGGGAAAGCATCTCGCCGAGAAGGCCAAGGAGAAGGGGATCGCGCGGGTCTGTTTCGACCGCGGCGGGTACCTCTATCACGGCCGGGTCAAGGCGATCGCGGACGGCGCCCGTGAGGGCGGCCTGAACTTCTAGGAGAACACATGGCCCATCCAGGACCGCGCGGTCGGTTCGCGCAGCAGGCCGATTCCGAGTTCATCGAGCGCGTCATCCACGTGAACCGCGTCGCCAAGGTCGTCAAGGGCGGCCGGCGATTCAGCTTCAACGCGATCGTCGCCGTGGGAGACGGCAAGGGGAAGGTCGGCGTCGGGCTCGGCAAGGCGAACGAAGTCTCCGACGCGATCCGGAAGGCCGGCGAGAGCGCGAAGAAGCGCATGTTCGAGGTGCCGATGGTGCGCACCACGATCCCGCACGAGGTGGTCGGCCACTTCGGCGCGGGCGAGGTGCTCCTGAAGCCGGCGACGCCCGGAACGGGCGTGATCGCGGGCGGCGCCATCCGCGCCGTCCTCGAGGCGGCGGGCATCCAGGACGTGCTCACGAAGTCGCTCGGCTCGGGAAACCCGCACAACGTGGTGAAGGCCACCGTCGCGGGGCTCCAGGGCCTCCGCCGCGCCGGCGACGTCGCCGCGCTCCGCGGCAAGACGATCGACGAACTCTTCGGAACCCGACGCAAGGGAGCGGTGGACGCTCATGGCTCGAATTAAGATCACGCAGGTGAAGAGCAAGATCCGCTGCATCGAGCGGCACAAGCGGACCCTGGCCGCGCTGGGGCTCCGCCATCCGCACGACACGGTGGAGCACGAGGACACGCCGCAGATCCGCGGCATGATCCACAGCGTGGCGTATCTCGTCCGCGTGGAGCCGGCCGGGGCGGCGGCGTCCGGCGCGAAGGGGAGGGCCTAAGCCGTGGCCGAGAAGTCCCTGAGAATCGGAACGCTCAAGCCGGCGCGCGGCGCCACGCACCCGCGGAAGCGGCGGGGGCTCGGACCGGCGTCGGGGCTCGGCGGCACGTCGGGTCGCGGCCACAAGGGCCAGCGCGCCCGGAAGAGCGGCAACGCGCCCCGGTGGTTCGAGGGCGGCCAGATGCCGATCCAGCGCCGCCTGCCGAAGATCGGATTCACGAACATCCACCGGGTGCCGCACCAGGTCGTGAACGTCGGGCTCCTCGCGCGGTTCGGCGCGGGCGAGACCGTGAGCCGCGAGAGCCTCAAGGCGAAGCGGCTGATCGACCGGAGCGACCTGCCGGTCAAGATCCTGGGCGTGGGCGAGCTGAGCCAGGCGCTCACGGTCACGGTCGACGCGGTGAGCGCGACGGCCAAGGCGAAGATCGAGGCGGCGGGCGGCACGATCACGCTGCCCGAGGCGAAGACGTACCGCCCGCGCGGCGTCAAGAAGCCGGCGCGAGGCTAGGCGAGGCGCATGTTCGAGAAATTCCAGAACATCTTCCGGATCCCCGAGCTGAAGCGCCGGATCCTCTTCACGCTGGCGCTCCTCGTGGTCTACCGGCTGGGCGGGCACGTCCCGACGCCCGGCGTGAACAGCGACGCCCTGGTGACGGCCTTCGCCGGCCAGGCGAACTCGCTGTTCGGGCTCTACGACCTGTTCGTGGGCGGCTCGTTCGCGAAGGCGACCGTCTTCGCGCTCGGGATCATGCCGTACATCTCGGTGTCGATCATCTTCCAGCTCTTAGGCGCCGTGATCCCGTACTTCGAGAAGCTGCAGAAGGAAGGCGAGGAAGGGCGGAAGAAGATCACGCAGTACACGCGCGTCGGCACGGTCGCCCTGGCGGCCGCGCAGTCGTTCGCGTTCGCCCGGTTCCTCGAGTCGCTCGGGAGCGCCGGGGCGCCGGTCGTGCCGGAGCCGGGCATGGGCTTCCGGCTCATGACGATGATCACGCAGACGGCCGGCACGATCCTGATCATGTGGCTCGGCGAGCAGATCACCGAGCGCGGGATCGGGAACGGCATCTCGCTCATCATCTTCATCGGCATCGTCGCGCGGTTCCCGGCGGACATGATCAACTCGTACCGGGCCCTCAAGGTCGGCACGATGACGCCGGTCGTGGCGGCGCTGATGGTGATCCTGATCGTGCTGGTGATCGCGGCGGTCGTGGCGATCACGCAGGCGCAGCGGAAGATCCCGGTCCAGTACGCGAAGCGCGTGGTCGGGCGGAAGATGTACGGCGGCCAGAGCACGCACATCCCGCTCCGCGTGAACACCGCGGGCGTGATTCCGATCATCTTCGCGCAGTCGTTGATCATGCTGCCGAGCACGCTGGCGCTCTACTTCCACGGGAGCAACGCGATCCAGACGATCGCGGGGTGGTTCTCGCACGGAACGATCATCTACATCGTGGTCTATTCGCTGACGATCGTCTTCTTCACGTACTTCTATACGGCGATCGTGCTGAACCCGACGGACATGGCGGACAACATGAAGAAGTACGGCGGCTTCATCCCGGGCATCCGGCCGGGGCGGAAGACGTCGGAATACATCGACCGGATCCTGTCGCGGATCACCCTGCCGGGCGCCATCTTCCTGGCGATCATCGCGGTGCTCCCCGACATCCTGATCCGGAAGTTCAACGTGCCGTTCTACTTCGGCGGGACCAGCACTCTGATCGTCGTCGGCGTGGCCCTCGATACGCTGCAGCAGGTGGAGTCGCATCTCCTGATGCGGCACTACGAGGGGATCATGCGGACCGGCCGGATGCGGGGCCGCCGCTGATGCGGGTCGTCCTCCTCGGCCCTCCGGGCAGCGGGAAGGGAACGCACGGCAAACGGCTGTCCGAGGCGCTCCAGGCGCCGCTGATCGCGACGGGGGACATCCTCCGCCAGGCGATCGCGGAGGGGACGCGGCTCGGGATGGCGGCGCAGGAGGACGTGAAGGCGGGCCGGCTGGTGGCCGACCAGACGATCCTCGGCATCATCGAGACGCGGCTCGAGCAGAAGGACGCGCGGAACGGGTTCATCATGGACGGGTTCCCGCGCACGACCGCCCAGGCGGACGGGCTGGCCGCCCTCCTGGGCGATCGGAAGATCGACCACGTCGTGAACCTGGTCGTGGCGTCGGAGACGGTGGTGAGCCGCCTCCGCGACCGCTGGCTCTGCGGGAGCTGCGGCGCGATCTACAACGCGAAGTCCGCGCCGCCGCGGGTCGAGGGCATCTGCGACCGCTGCGGGGCGAAGCTGATGCAGCGCGCCGACGACTGCCCGGAGACGGTGGGCGCGAGGCTCGAGGTCTACGCGCGGGAGACGGCGCCGCTGGTCTCGTACTACGAGCGGCAGGGCGTCCTCCGGAACGTGGACGCCTCGGGGCCGGCGCCGGCGGTCTACGCGGCGATCCAGGAAGCGCTGGGGAGGGCCGCGGTCTGAACGGCGCCACCCGGGCCGATACGGCGATCCGGATCAACACGCCGGACGAGATCGAGCGGATCCGGGAGAGCGCGCGGATCGTCGCCCGGTGCCTCGCGATGCTGGCGAAGGAAGTGCGCGCCGGCGTCTCGACGATGGCACTCGACCGGAGGGCAGAGGACTTCATCCGCGCCGAGGGCGGCGAGCCGGCGTTCCTGGGGTACCGCGGGTACCCCGCGAGCATCTGCGCGTCGGTGAACGAGGAAGTGGTGCACGGCATTCCTAGCGAGAAGCGGGTCCTCCGCGAGGGGGACATCGTCTCGCTCGACATCGGCGTCAAGAAGGCGGGATTCTTCGGGGATGCCTCGAGGACGTTCCCGGTGGGCGCCGTGAGCGACGCCGCGCGGCGTCTGCTCGATACGACCGAGCGTGCGCTCTACGCCGGGATCGAGCAGGCGCGGCCCGGCGGGCGGGTCTCGGACATCTCGGCCGCGATCGAGCGCGAGGTGAAGCGGGACGGGTTCAGCGTCGTCCGGGCGCTCGTGGGACACGGCGTCGGCCGGGAGCTCCACGAGGAGCCGCAGGTGCCCAACTACGGCCGGCCCGGCGAGGGGCCCCGCCTCAGGGCGGGGATGGTCCTCGCGATCGAGCCGATGGTGAACGCGGGCGGTGCGGACGTGATCACGCTCGGGGACCGCTGGACGGTCGTGACGGCGGACCGGAAGTGGAGCGCGCACTTCGAGCACACCGTCGCGATCCGCGAGGACGGACCCGAAATCCTCTCACGGATCGAGGGGGCTTGAGGATGGCGAAGGAAGAAGGCGTCCAGGTCGAAGGGACCGTGATCGAGCCGCTCCCGAACGCGATGTTCCGGGTGGAGCTGGAGAACGGGCACCGGGTGCTGGCCCACATCTCGGGCAAGATGAGGATGAACTTCATCAAGATCCTGCCCGGGGACAAGGTCACCGTGGAGCTGTCGCCGTACGATCTGAGCCGCGGACGCATCGTCTACCGCTACAAATAGCGGGAAGGAACGGAACGAACATGAAGGTCAAGGCATCGGTCACCAAGATCTGCGCGAACTGCAAGGTCGTGCGGCGCAAGGGCGTCGTGCGGATCATCTGCAAGAACCCGCGCCACAAGCAGCGGCAGGGCTAGGCCCGGTCCAGGAGGCACGTTTTGGCTCGTATCGCAGGTGTTGATCTCCCGAACGACAAGCGCATCGAGGTCGGCCTGACCTACATCTTCGGGATCGGGGACGCGACCGCGCGGAAGATCCTGGCCATCACGGGCGTGAGTCCCGACACGCGCGTGAAGAACCTCACCGACGAGGAGACCGGTCGTCTCCGTCAGGTGATCGAGTCCCAGTTCAAGGTCGAGGGCGCGCGCCGCAGCGAGGTCGCCATGTCCATCAAGCGGCTCATGGACATCGGCAGCTATCGCGGGCTCCGTCATCGGAAGAACCTGCCGGTCCGCGGCCAGCGCACGCGCACGAACGCGCGCACGCGAAAGGGCCCGAAGAAGACGGCGGGATCGATTCGCAAGGTGGTGGCGGCGAAGAAGCCGGCGCCCAAGCCGGCGGGCTGATCGAAGCGCGCGGCCTGACCCAGACGAGGAGAGCGGAGTGGCGGAAGCAACCGGCGGCACCAGCAAACCCAAGAAGAAGCGCGAGCGGAAGGTGGGGATCAACGGCATCGCCCACGTCCAGTCGACGTTCAACAACACGATCGTGACCATTTCCGACATGGACGGCCACACGGTGGCCTGGGCCAGCGCCGGGAAGGTGGGGTTCAAGGGATCCCGCAAGAGCACCCCCTTCGCGGCGCAGATCGCGGCGGAGTCGGCGACGAAGGAAGCGATCTCGCTCGGGCTGAAGAAGGTCGAGGTGTGGGTGAAGGGGCCGGGCGCGGGCCGCGAGGCGGCCATTCGGTCGCTGCAGGCGGCCGGGCTCGAGATCTCGGCCATCAAGGACGTCACCCCTATTCCGCACAACGGCTGCCGGCCGCCCAAGCGGCGCCGGGTCTAACGAGCGAAGGAGGCAATCGGGTCCATCATGGCGACCTATCGCGACGCAAAGTGCAGGATGTGCCGCCGGGAGGGCGAGAAGCTCTTCCTGAAGGGCGCGCGCTGCTTCACCGAGAAGTGCGCGTTCGAGCGCCGGGGCTACGCCCCGGGCGAGCACGGCAAGGACCGCCGTTCCAAGGAGTCGAACTACGGCCAGCAGCTCCGGATGAAGCAGAAGGCGCGCCGGATCTACGGCATCCTGGAAGCGCAGTTCCGGAACTACTTCGCCAAGGCCGAGCGGCAGAAGGGCGTGACGGGCGAGAACCTGCTCCTGCTCCTCGAGCGCCGGCTCGACAACCTGGTCTTCCGGCTCGGCTTCGCGCCGTCGCGCTCGTCCGCGCGACAGCTGGTGCGGCACCGGCACTTCGAGGTGAACGGCCGCATCGTCGACGTCCCCTCGTTCCAGGTGCGCGTCGGCGACGAGATCCGCGTGCGCCCGGGCAGCAAGGACCTGGTGGCGATCCAGGCCTCGCTCGAAGCCCAGAAGGGACGCGAGATGATGAGCTGGCTGAGCCTCGACGGAGAGAAGCTCACGGGCCGGATGCTCGAGTATCCGACGCGCGGCAACATTCCGACCAAGGTCTCCGAGTCGCTGATCGTCGAGTTGTACTCGAAGTAGGCCCGCGGAGAGGAGGAGCGACCGCATGAAGTGGAAGAACCTGCAAATGCCCAAGAACGTCGAGATCGACGACAAGTCCTCGACGAATCGATACGGGAAGTTCGCGATCGAGCCGCTCGAGCGCGGCTTCGGCGTGACCCTGGGGAACGCGCTCCGGCGCGTGCTCCTCTCCTCGCTGCCGGGCGCGGCCGTCTCCGCCGTGAAGATCGACGGCGTGCAGCACGAGTTCTCGACCCTGACGGGCCTGAAGGAGGACATCCCCGAGATCCTGCTCAACCTGAAGCAGATCCGGTTCAAGCTCCACGGCGACGCGCCGAAGACGGCGCTGTTCGACGTGCGCGGCAAGTCCGACGTGACGGCGGCCGACCTCAAGGTCGACGCCGACCTCGAGGTGCTGAACCCCGAGCTGCACATCGCGACGCTGAACAAGGACGGCGAGTTCCGCGCCGAGGTCGAGATCGGCGCCGGTCGCGGGTACGTCTCCGCGGAGAACCAGGCCAACCAGGACCGCCCGATCGGCGTGCTCCCGGTCGACTCGATGTTCTCGCCGGTGACGAAGGTGAACTTCGAGGTCGAGAACACCCGGATCGGCCAGCGCATCGACTACGACAAGCTGACGCTCGAGCTGTGGACCGACGGCAGCGTGATCCCTTCGGACGCGCTCGCGTACGGGGCCAAGATCCTGAAGGACCACTTCGCGCTCTTCGTCCACTTCGAGGAGGAGATCGAGGAAGAGGTGGAGGAGGAGGTCGACGAGGAGTTCCTGCGGATCAAGGCGCTCCTCGAGCGCAGCGTGGAGGAGCTGGAGCTGTCGGTCCGCTCGTCCAACTGCCTCAAGGCGGCGAACATCAAGACCATCGGCGACCTGGTGACGAAGTCCGAGGGCGAGATGCTCAAGTATCGGAACTTCGGCCGGAAGTCGCTCAAGGAGATCGCGGACATTCTCGCGAGCATGAACCTGGGCTTCGGCATGGACGTGTCGAAGTACAAGCTCGGCGAAAAGATCGAGGCCGCCTGATCGCGGGCGGACCTCGCTGAGGAACGGGACCACCGATGCGTCATCGCAAAGATCACCGGAAACTGAGCCGCACGCGCGAGCACCGGAAGGCGCTGCTCCGCAATCTGACGACGTCGCTCTTCCTCCACGAGCGGATCGAGACCACCGTCGCGAAGGCGAAGGAGGCCCGCCGCATGGCGGAGCGGATGATCACGTTCGCCAAGCGCGGCGACCTGGCTGCCCGGCGGCACGTCGCGCGGTTCGTGCACGGCGATGACGTGGTGCGGAAGCTGTTCGACACCGTGGCGCCGTGGTACGCCGACCGGCAGGGCGGCTACACGCGGATCGTGCGGATCGGACGCCGGCTGGGCGACGCGGGCGAGACCGCGATGCTCGAGCTGGTGAAGTCGGCCGAGCTGAAGGAGAAGCTTCGGAAGGACGCCGAGGAGCGGATCAAGGCCGAGCGGGCCGCCGAGAAGGCCGCGGGCGGGAAGGGCAAGGCCGCGAAGGCCGCCACGAAGGGTGGCGAGACCAAGGACGCGACGGGCGCGGGCACCGCGACCGCCGAGGCGCCGGCCAAGAAGGAGCGCGCTCCGAAGGCTCCGCGCGGCGAGCGCGGCGGACCGAAGGGCACGAAGGGCAAGGGTGGCGGCGGCGGCAAGCACCCCACGCGCGCCCGGCAGCGAGGCAAGAGCGGGGACTAGGGCACGACCCCGTGACCCACCATAGTCGGACGACAGCGCCGGCGCGACGAGCGCCGGCGTTTCGCTTTGGGGCGGTGGTGCTGCTGGCGCTGGTGCTGGGATCCGGCACGGGTGCCGGGGCGGTGCTCGCGGCGCGCACCGCGACCGCGGCGCCCGTCTCCGGCGAGGAGACGCGGGCCCTCTGGGTGGTGCGCCACGCGCTGACGACCCCCGGGCGCGTGGATCAGATCGTCCAGATCGCGAGCGCGATCAACGTGAACACGCTGCTGGTCCAGGTGCGCGGCCGCGGCGACGCGTACTACAAGAGCGATCTCGCCCCGCCCGCCGAGGACATGGGCGGCGCCCCCGAGGGCTTCGATCCCCTGGACCAGATCATCCGCCGCGCGCACGCCGCGGGGATGGAGGTCCACGCCTGGATCAACGTCTACCTCGTCTGGTCCGCCGGCGCGCTCCCGCAGTCGCAGCTCCACGTCGTGAACGCGCACCCCGACTGGATCTCGGTCCGGGCCGACGGGCGGCGGCTCGTGGACATGGTGCCCGAGGAGTTCCACGAGGAGAAGGTCGAGGGGATGTACCTGGCGCCGGCCAACCCCGACGTGAAGCGCCACCTCCGCGACGTCGTCCACGAGATCGTGAGCCGGTACGACGTGGACGGGATCCATCTCGACTACGTGCGGTATCCCGATCCGATGGTCGGGTACGACACGGCGACGCGGACGGAGTTCCAGCGCGAGTATGGCGTCGATCCGCTCGAGATCGACAATCCCGACTCGACGACGCTCGCGCTGATCGGCGCGGACCGGCTGGGCGACCTGCGCGCGCAGTGGATCCAGTGGAAGCGCGACCAGGTCACCGACCTCGTGCGGGACATCCGCCACGACCTCGATCTGACCGGCCGCCCGATCAAGCTGACCGCCGCCGTGATCGCCGACCAGAACGCGGCGCTGAATCGGTATCTCCAAGACTGGCCGACGTGGCTCCACGACGGACTCTTGGACGCCGCGGTGCCGATGACGTACTCGCCGAGCACGCCGATCGTCGAGCGGCAGCTCCAGGACGCGATGGCGATCCAGACGGCGCACCAGGTCTGGGCGGGAATCGCGGTCTACAACGAGGGCGCGCGCGACGCGGCGGAGAAGATCCGGATCGCGCGGAAGCTCGGCGTGGACGGGATCGCGCTCTTCTCGTACGACCGATTCGTGGAGAGCGGGGGCTACCAGCGCGCGATCAAGTCGTGGGCGTTCCGCGATCCCACGCTCGTGACCCCGATGCCGTGGCGGAAGTAGTGAATCTCGGCGTCGGGCTCCTCCCCGCCGTGGGCGTCGGCGTTGCCGGCGGCGCCCTGGTCGGCGCGACGAGCATCGGCGCGGGCTCGGTGATCGCTGCGGCGCTCCTCGTGCTCTATCCCGGGCTCTCTCCCCAAGTGGTGGTCGGGAGCGCTACGCTCCAGGCCGTGGTGATGAAGCTGGCCGGCGTGCTCGCGCG
>JBLMXB010000178.1:0-79987 GCA_050257555.1 Hyphomicrobiales bacterium
CCGATCGTCGACAAGATGGTGAAGGTGCCGCTCCGGACGGTGGCGATGGACGTGCCGCCGCAGGACGTCATCACGCGCGACAACGTCTCGGTGAAGGTGAACGCGGTGATCTACTTCCGCGTGCTCGACGCCAACAAGGCGGTGCTCGAGGTGGAGAACTACCTGTACGCGACGTCGCAGATCGCGCAGACCACGCTCCGGAGCACGCTCGGCGAGTCCGACCTCGACGAGCTCCTGTCGAACCGGGACGAGATCAACCAGAAGCTGCAGCAGGTGATCGACCGCCACACGGAGCCCTGGGGCATCAAGGTGAGCACGGTCGAGGTGAAGAACGTCGACCTGCCGCAGGAGATGCAGCGGGCGATCGCGCGCCAGGCCGAGGCCGAGCGCGAGCGCCGCGCGAAGGTCATCAACGCCGAGGGCGAGTTCCAGGCGAGCCAGCGGCTGGCCGAGGCCGCCGGCGTGATCGCGACGCAGCCGATCGCGCTCCAGCTCCGCTACCTGCAGACCCTTTCCGAGATCGCGACCGAGAACAACTCGACGACGCTCTTCCCGGTCCCGATCGACATCTTCGAGCCGATCTTCCGCATCCGCGAGAACGCGGCCAAGAAGACCGCGTCCTGAGCCGGACCCGATCGGTGATCCCCGCCCGCACTCAAGGAGGAGTCGCGTGACCCGTACCCCCGTCCTCTCGACCGAGGAGCTGACCTCGGCCCGTCCCGGCCCGCCGCCCAGCGAGGCGCAGGCCGGCATCCCCGCCCGCGTCGCGGACCGGATCCGCCGCGGCGACTCGCCACGCGACGTGCTCGACTTCCTGGTCGCGGAGCTCCAGGCCAACTACCCGGCGCACGCCTGGACGGGCGTCTACCTGGTCGAGGGCGACGCGCTGGTGGTCGGCCCGTATCGCGGACCGGACACGCCGCATCGGCGGATCCGGATCGGGGACGAGGGGATCTGCGGGTGGGTCGCGCGGGAGGGGAAGCCGCAGGTGATCCCGGACGTGGGCGCCGATCCCCGCTACCTCTCGTGCAGTCCCGTGATCCGCTCCGAGATCGTGGTCCCGATCGCGCGGGACGGCGCGGTCGTCGGCGTGATCGACGTCGACTCCGAGGTGCCGGCCGCGTTCACGAAGACGGACCTCGACGCGCTGACCGAGCTGGCGCGCCTCGTCGCCCCGATCCTCCATGGTCCCGGAGGACGCCCGTGAGCGACGCGCGCGACGACCGGTTCGACGTCGTCATCGTCGGCGGCGGTCCCGGCGGCTACGTCGCGGCCATTCGCGCCGGGCAGCTCGGGCTCAGGACGGCGATGGTCGAGAAGGACAAGGCCGGCGGCACGTGCCTCCACTGGGGCTGCATCCCGACGAAGGCGCTCCTCGAGACCGCCGAGGTGCTCCGGCTCTGCCGGCGCGCCGGCGAGTTCGGCGTGCGCATCGCGGAGGCGACGCTCGACCTCAAGGCCGCGCAGGAGCGGAAGGAGCGGGTGGTCCGGAAGGCGTTCATGGGGACCGAGTCGCTGCTCAGGAAGAACAAGGTCGTCACGATCAAGGGGACCGGCACGTTCGTCGCGCCGAACCGGGTCCGCGTCGACGGCGCCGAGGGCGGTCCGCGCACGCTCGAAGCGGGCGCCACGATCGTCGCGACCGGCTCGCGGGTCGGCTCGCTCCCGATGGTGACGGTCGATCACGAGGTCGTCCTCTCGAGCGACGACATCCTCGGCCTCGACCGCGTGCCCGAATCGCTCCTCGTGATCGGCGCCGGGGCGGTCGGCGTCGAGTTCGCGTCGATCTACCACGACTACGGCTCGAAGGTCGTGCTGATCGAGCGCGAGCCGCGGCTCGTGCCGCTCGAGGACGCCGACGTCGCGGCCGCGCTCCTGCGCTCGTTCACGCGCCAGGGCCTCGAGGCGCACGTGGGCGCCGATCTCCAGAGCGTCCGCGTCGAGGGCGACGGCGCGTGGAGCGAGTTCGTCGTCCAGGGCGAGACGAAGCGGATCCGGACCGAGCGCGTGCTGATGGCCGCCGGCCGCCGGCCGGTCACGGACGGGATCGGGCTCGAGGCGCTCGGCGTCGCGATGGACCGCGGCTTCGTCCTGGTCGATCCGCTCCAGCGGACGAACGTGCCGAACGTCTACGCGATCGGCGACGTCACGAAGAGCCCCGCGCTGGCGCACGTCGCCTCGCACGAGGGGATCACGGCCGTCGAGGCGATCGCGGGACGCGACCCGCACCCGGTGAACCTCGACGCGATCCCGAGCTGCACGTACTGCCATCCGCAGATCGCGAGCGTCGGGATGACCGAGGCGCAGGCGCGGGCGGCGGGGCGCGCGATCCGGATCGGGAAGTTCCCGTTCACCGCGAATACCAAGGCGAGTATCCTCGGAGAGGGCGACGGGTTCGTGAAGGCGATCGCGGACGAGAAGACCGGCGAGATCCTGGGCGTCCACATCCTCGGCGTGCTCGCGACCGAGCAGATCGCCGAGTCGGTGGTGGCGCGCCACTTCGAGGCGTCGGCCGACGAGCTGGCGAACGTCGTGCACGCGCATCCGACGCTCGCCGAGGCGACCATGGAGGCGATGTTTGGAACCGAAGGCCGCACGATCCACATCTGAGCCGATTCCGATCGCGCTTCCGTCCGACCGCCGCGTGAAGGCCGGCGAGAAGCGGAAGCCGCTCCGCGGCTACGAGCGGCTCACGCCGGAGGCGCCGCCCGTGCGGCGGCCCGAGTGGCTCCGCGCGCGGATCCCCGCGGGGAAGACGTACCTCGAGACGAAGTCGATCCTCCGCGGCCTCGACCTCCACACCGTCTGCGAGAGCGCGAACTGCCCGAACATCGGCGACTGCTTCTCGCGCCACACGGCCACGTTCCTGATCCTCGGGAACGTCTGCACCCGCTCCTGCCCGTTCTGCGACATCCGGAACGGGAAGCCGCTCCCGGTCGATCCCGAGGAGCCGCGCCGCGTGGCCGACGCGTCGAAGCGGCTCGGCCTCCGCTACATCGTCGTCACGTCGGTGAACCGGGACGAGCTCCCGGACGGCGGCGCCGGCCACTTCGCCGCGACGATCCGCGCGATCAAGGCGGAGATCCCGGGCGCCCGGGTCGAGGTCCTGATCCCCGACTTCCTCGGCGACGAGGACGCGCTCCGGACCGTGCTCGACGCGCGCCCCGACGTCCTGAACCACAACATGGAGACGGTGAAGCGCCTCTACAAGCGGGTCCGTCCCGCCGGCCGGTACGAGCGGTCCCTCACGCTCCTCCGGAACGTCGCGACGTGGACGCCCGACATCCCCGCGAAGTCGGGGCTCATGGTCGGGGTGGGGGAGACGACGGCGGAGGTGGAGGAGCTCCTGGGCGACCTCGCGGCCCAGGGCGTCTCGATGGTGACCGTGGGGCAGTACCTGCCGCCGTCGGGATCACACCTTCCCCTCGAGCGGTACGTGACGCCGCAGGAGTTCGCGCACTACCGGGAGTTCGGCCGCGCGCTCGGCATCCGTCAGGTGGCGTCGGCGCCCCTGGTCCGCTCCTCCTTCCACGCGGAGGAGCAGGCGGGCGAGACCGTCTTCGTCTCCTAGAGGATCGCCCCCATCAGGATGAGCCGGGCCGTCGTGAAGTAGATCACGAGGCCCGTCACGTCGACGAGGGTCGCGACGAACGGCGCCGACGCGCTCGCGGGGTCGAAGCCCAGCCGCCGAAGCCCGAACGGCAGCATCGAGCCGACCAACGTTCCCCAGAGCACGACGCCCACCAGCGCCACCGCCACCGTCGCCGCCACGCGGACCGGATGGTCGCCGTACGTGTGGAAGATCGCCTGCCACGTGAGGATCCGGACGACCCCGATCGCGGCCAGGATCGAGCCCAGCGCGAGCCCCGAGAGGACCTCGCGCCGCATCACGCGCCACCAGTCGCGCAGCCTCACCTCGCCGAGCGACATCGCGCGGATCACGAGCGTCGTCGCCTGGCCGCCCGAGTTGCCGCCGCTCGAGATCACGAGCGGGACGAAGAGGGCGAGCACGACCGCCTGGGCGATCTCCTGCTCGAAGTAGCCCATCGCGGTGGCGGTCAGGCTCTCGCCGACGAAGAGGACCGAGAGCCATCCGGCGCGCTTCTTCACCATGTCGAGGAGGCCGATCCGGAGATACGGCTCGTCGAGCGCGGCCGTACCGCCGATCTTCTGGATGTCCTCGGTCGCCTCCTCGCGCACGACGTCGACGATGTCGTCGAGGGTGACGATCCCCTTCATCCGCCCCTCGGCGTCCACGACCGGGAAGGCCATGAGGCGGTGGGTCGCGAAGAGGCGGCTCAGCTCCTCCTGGTCCATCGCCTCGGGGACCGTGATCAGGTCGGTCCGCATCACGGCCTCGACCCGCTGGTCGGGCTTCGCCGTGAAGAGATCGCGATAGGAGACGACGCCGAGGAGCCGCTGGTCGGGGCCGAGCACGTACGCGTAGTGCACCGACTCGGTCTTCTCCGCGGCCTGGCGCCTCAGGTACGCGAACGCCTCGTCCACGCTCATCTCGGGTCGGACGCGCGCGTACCGGGGGCTCATCAGCCCGCCCGCGTCGTCCTCGGCGTACGCGAGGAGTCCGTTCACTTCCTTCCGGGACGGCTCGTCCAGGAGCGACAGGAGCTCCTCCCGTTCCTCCGCCGAGACCTCCTGGAGGAGGTCGGCCGCGTCGTCCGGCGCGAGGAGCCGCACCCACGAGCGCCGCTCCGCGGGCGGGAGCGAGACGACCAGCTCCGACTGGTCGTGCGCGCTCAGCGCGAGGAAGAGGTCCTCCGCGTCGGGCCGCGGGAGCGCGCGGAAGTTCTCGATGCGGTCCTCGGCGACGAGGAGCCCCCAGACTTCGAGCAGGTCGTCCGCCGAGAGGATTTCGCCGAGCTCGGGCTCGCCCTGGGTCGCCGCCATGTCGTGGTCCTCCGATGCTCCGGTGATCGGTCGCGCGTCGCCCCGTGCGGGGGCGCCCCATCCTAGGGGAACCGGGGAGGGGCGCTCAAGTGCGGCGCGGGCCGCGGCTCGCAGAACCCCGGGCGGGCGCGCCGGGTCCCCCGACCCCGCGCCGGGCCGCGGCACGGAGGCGCCGAGCCGAACCAGGCCTGTTCGATCGCGGCCGGGAGGGGTATCGTCATGGGGTGCGTTCGATCCGACGTCCGAACCGAGAGGCCCGATCATGACCGCGCGACACAGGCCCACGCTCCTGGTCGTCGATGACGATCCCGGCTCCTCGGGCCTCCTCCGCGACATCTTCGAGGGGGAAGGGTACGCGGTGACGGTCGCCTCGCGCGGCAGCGACGCGATCCGGGAGGCCACGAGCACCGCGTTCGATCTCGTGCTCTGCGACGTCCGGCTGCCCGACGTCGACGGCATCGAGGTTCTGCGCCGCCTGAAGGCGCTGAACCCCGACCAGACCGTCATCCTCGTGACCGCGTACGGGACGGTCGAGACGGCGATCCGGGCGCTCCACGAGGGTGCGTTCGACTACGTGCGGAAGCCGTTCTCGCTCGACGAGGTGCGGATCACCGTCGAGCGCGCGATGGAGCGCCGCCGGCTCCGGGACGAGGCGGCCGCCGCCCCCGGCGAGCCGGCGCCGGCCTCGCCCGCCCCCACCCCCACCGCCAAGCCGATCATCGGCCGGAACCCGGCCATGGTCGATCTCTTCAAGCTCGTATCGCGCGTCGCCGGGACGAAGTCGAGCGTCCTGATCCGCGGGGAGAGCGGCACCGGAAAGGAGCTGATCGCCCGCACGCTCCACGCCGGGAGCCCCCGCGCGAGCGGGCCGTTCGTTCCGGTCAACGTCACGAGCCTTCCCGAATCGCTGCTCGAGTCCGAGCTCTTTGGCCACGCGAAGGGGGCGTTCACCGGCGCCACGGAGCGGCGCCCCGGGCTCTTCATCGAGGCGAATCACGGCACGATCTTCCTCGACGAGATCGGCGACATGTCGCTCCCGATGCAGGCGAAGCTCCTCCGCGTGCTGCAGGAGCACGAGGTGAAGCCGGTCGGCGTGAACAGCGCGGTGGAGGTGGACGTGCGCGTGGTGGCGGCGACGCATCGGAACCTCGAGTCGCTGGTCCGTTCGGGGGAGTTCCGCGAGGATCTCTACTACCGCCTGAACGTCGTCTCGCTGCAGGTGCCGCCGCTCCGGGAGCGTCCCGAGGACATCCCGATCCTGGCGGAGCACTTCCTGAAGCACTACAGCGCGCTCGCCAACCGGCCGCTGGCCGGATTCTCCGAGCGGGCGATGGCGGCGCTCTTCGCCTATCCGTGGCCGGGGAACGTGCGCGAGCTCGAGAACGTGGTCGATCGCGCCGTCGCGCTCGCGCCCGGATCGATCGTCGAGGAGACCGATCTCCCCGAGAAGCTGATCGTCCACGCGCACACGGGAGCGCGCGCCGCCGCGCCGGCCGCGGATCGCGCGGGACGGCCGCTGGAGGACGTCGTCCGCGAGCACGTGCTCCGCGTCCTCGAGGAGGTCGGCGGCAACAAGACCGAGGCCGCGAAGGTCCTCGACGTGCCGAGAAGGACGCTCTACCGGATGCTCGAGCGCTTCGGAGTGGAGCCGAAGCGGCGCCGGGTAGCGAGCCGAAGTGGCGCAACAGGGCCAAAACGGCACGACTAGCGTAATCTTCTCTTCAGTAATATCTTCGTAATTCTCATCCGCACATTGTGCCAATACGCATCAAATTCAACTCCGACTGCCGGTTAGCCCCCTTGAGAAAACGTTCACTTTCGACGCAATAAGTCGTTGCGTTTGAATGTTTTATTCGATATAATGTTCGAGGCCAAAATTCGATATCCGTGGCATGTAAGATGCTTTCTCGGAATGTAGAGAAACCGGGCTCCCCGACGGCTTCTCGGCCCGATTCGTCCTCGTCTGCATCTCGCCCTGCCAAGAATCGAGCCGACAAGTCGCCTGGAAAAGGCCCTCGGTTGTAGCGACATACTCGCGATCGATTGCCCCCCACACTTCGCGAGACCCGCTCACCGAGGGCCCGTTTTTTTCGATCGTCGTGGACACCGTCCCAAGACCTTCCTAGACTTATCTTTCCGTGATGCGATTCGTCGAGACCCCGTCCCGCTCCCGTCGCCGATCCTCCGCGCTTCCGCTCCTCGCCGCGACGATGATCCTCGCGCTCGTGCCGGGCGGCCGCGCGACCTCCGCCGAACCGCCGGCGCCGCCGGCGCCGCCGGCGCCGCCGGCCGCGGCGTCCCCGAACTCCGTGCTCGGGGACGTGGACGGAATCCCGATCCGGACCGACGAGTGGGATCGGATCGCGGCGCCCTACTTCCAGGAGGTCGAGGCCAAGGCCGGCCGGAAGCTGAACGACGAGGAGAAGAAGATCCTCCGGCGCAACCTCCTCGCGGAGCTCATCAAGGAGCGCCTCTGGCTCGCGGACGCGCGCCGGCGCGGCATGAAGGTGGGGGACGACGCGATCGACGCGCGGATGAAGCAGAGCGCGTTCTTCAAGACCGACGGGAAGCTGGACGAGGCGAAGTTCCTCGCCTTCAAGCGCTCCACGACCTCCAACTACCCCGCGCTCCACGACCAGATCGAGTCGGGGCTCCTCCTCGAGGAGTACAACCGCTGGATGGAGCGGCGCTTCGGCCCGCGCGACGCGGAGCTCCGGAAGATCTTCCAGGAGCGGGCCGCCCTCGCGACGCTTCGCTATCTCCTCGTCGGCCCGGACCTGATCTCGCTCGAGCCGGAGGCGACGCGGGAGCAGATCCTCGACTACTACCAGGCGCATCAGGCGGAATTCCAGTCGCCCGACTCGGCGCGGATCCAGTACGCGAAGGTGCCGATCGAGACCGCGGAGCAGAGCGACTCGGCGCGCGACGCCGCGGCGCCGGCCGCGCTCAAGGCGGCCGAGGACATCCTGCAGGCCATCCACTCCGGCGCGCCGGTCGAGACCGCGGCGAAGGTCTACGGCGGGCTCCACGACACGGGCTGGTTCCGCCTCGGCGAGCCGATGCGCGGGCTGGGACGGTCCGAGGCGCTCACGGAGGCGATCCGGAACACCGCGTCCGGGGCGTGGATCGAGACGCCGGTCCGGAACGGCCCCTCGTTCGTGGTCGTGCGCGTGATCGAGCGGAAGCCGTCTCGGATCGAGTCGTTCCGCGACGTGGCGGCGCTCGTGAAGCGCCGGGCGGACATCGCCGTGCGCGACGCGGTCAACGATTCCCTGGGACGGGCGGAGCTCCGGCTCCATCCCGCGACGTACGCCGTCCCGCGCGTGGCCGCCACGATCGTGGTCCGCGATCTCGCCGCGTACGCGGCGACGAAGGCGATCTCGCGGAAGGATCTCGACCGGGAGCTCGACCGGCGTCGCAAGGCGGCGGGCGTCGCGAAGGACGACCGCGCGTGGCAGGACTCCGTGCGGGCGATCCTCCCGGGGCGGATGCGCGAGGAGCGCCGCGACGCCGCGGCGTTCCGCGCGTTCCGTGACGCGGCGAAGCGGCTCCGGAAGGACGCGCCCCGGCGCGTCGCCGACCGGGCGCGCGGCCTCGTCGAGTCGTTCGACCTCTACCGCGGGCAGCCGATCGAGGCGCCGATGCTGATCGAGGGGGCGTCGCTCGACTCCCTCTACGCGCTCCGCCCGGGCGACGTCTTCGGACCGCGGTTCGCGCGCGACTCCGTCTACGTGGTGCGCGTGGACCGGCTCGATCCCGCCTTCGTGCCGCCGTACGAGGCCGTTCGGACGGCCGCGCGCTCGAACGCGCTCCTCGCGAAGCGCGACGAGGACGTGACGCGGGCCCAGCGCTATTTCGCGGAGCACCGCGACGACTACCGGACGAAGCCGAAGTGGATCTTCGACTACGCCCTCTTCCGGAAGGAGGCGGCGGACAGCATCGCCGTGCCGGACAGCGCGATCGTCGCGTACTACCACGCCCACCCGCTCGAGTTCACCGTCCCCGCGGTGGCGAAGCCGCGCGTGATCCTGATCCGCTACAAGCCGTCCGATGGGGCCGACGCCCGCGCGAAGGCCCGCCAGCGCGCGCTGGCCGCCCGCGAGCGGATCCGGAACGGCGAGGACTTCGCCGCCGTCGCGCGCGAGCTCTCCGAGGACCCGGAGAGCGCGGCGAAGGGGGGCGCGATCGGCGACGTCACACGCTCCTCGCTCCTCAAGGAGCTGGCCGACGTGATCTTCACGATCCCGATCGGCGAAGTGAGCGATCCGATCGAGGCGCGGAACGCCTTTCACATCGTCCGGGTCGACGAGCGCACGCCGGACCACCTCCGGCCGCTCGCGGAGTGCAGGGACGAGATCCACGGCGTGATCGGGGGCCCGATCGCCGACTCCCTGGCGTACGCGGCGGCGGTGGGCCTCGCGACGAAAGCGGCCGCGGGCGCACCGTTCGACTCGCTGGCGCGGGCCGCCGGGGGCGCCGTTCGGAGCGGGCCGACCGGCCCGAGCGATCCGCTCCCGGGCATCGGCGCGCTCGAGTCGGTCGCGACGGTGATCGGAAACCTCGCCGACGGCGCGGTCACCCCGGAGCCGATCGCGGTCGAGCCGGGCTACCTCGTGGCGCGGCGGGTCCGCGAGGTCGCGCCCGAGCCGGCGCCGTTCGAGACGGTCCGGGAGCGGGTCCTCTACGACGAGCAGAACGCACGGCGTCGCGCGATCGCCGACTCGCTGAACCCCCGGATCCGCGAGGCGCTGGCCCACGGCGCCGACCTCGACTCGATCGCGGTGCCGTACGGCGGCACGCGCGTGACGAAGCCGTTCGGCCGGTACGGGCCGATCCCCGACTTCGCGCGCGACCCGACCCTCGCGCGGGATTCCACGTACTTCGACAAGATCTTCGCGTCGCGTCCGGGAGCGCCGCTGCCGCCGCGCACCGGCGCCAGCGGCACGCTCTACGCGCGGGTCGAGACGCTCCAGATCCCGTCCGCGGCCGAGTTCGCGAAGCAGCGCGACCAGGTCTGGCGGGAGCTGGTCGACCAGCGGGTCGCGGCCTGGACCGACCGGCTCCGCTCGAGGGCGACCGTCACGATCCGGGACCCGGCGCTCCGCGATCTCGCGCACGGCCTCTAGCCGCGCGGGCGCGAAGGGGCTTGCCGCGCGGCGCCGGCGCGCCTAGCATCGGGGCTCCTCGCGCGCTCACCACCGCCGCCGCCCCGCTCCGCTCCGAGAGGAGACGACCATGGAGCGGGAACGCGTACCCTTCGATCACGAATCCGAGCCGGACCGGCGGCCCCGGGAGCGGCTCCTCGACCTCGGGCCGGGCGTCCTCACCGACACGGAGCTCCTCCTCGTGCTGTTCCGCGCGGAGCGCGGACCGGCCGGTACCTTGGCCGCGCGGGTGACGGCGGCCGTCGATCTGCGGCGCCTCCACCAGACCGCGCTCGACGACCTGCTCGCGGTCCGCGGGCTCGGGCGCGCGCGCGCGGCGCAGCTCCTCGCGGCCGCGGAGCTGGGACGCCGCCTCTGGCCCGACGGCGACGCGACGCCGCTGGTGCGGGGCCCGGAGAACGTCTACGATCTGACGCGCGACATCCGGAGCGCGAACCGCGAGCACTTCGTCGGCTTCTACCTCAACGCGCGGCACCAGGTCCTGCGGCGGGAGATCATCTCCATCGGCAGCTTGAACGCGAGCATCGTCCATCCGCGGGAGGTCTACCTCCCCGCCGTCGCGCTCTCGGCGGCCAGCGTGATCCTCGCGCACAACCACCCGAGCGGCGATCCGACGCCGAGCGAGGAGGACCTCGCCATCACGCGCCGCCTCGTCGAGTCGGGCCGGCTCCTCGGCATCGAGCTGCTCGACCACGTGGTCGTGGCGCGCGACGCCTACACGAGCTTCAAGGAGCGGAGGCTCCTCCGCGGATGACCGGCCGCGCTCCCGTCCGGCGACCCCTCGGCGCCGCGCCGCGCGCGATCGCCACGGCGCTCGCCACGGCGCTCACGCTCGCGCTCGCCGCCGGGCTCGCAGGCTGCGCCGGCTCGCGCCCCCCCGAGGCGACGCTCGGCGCGGGCGTCGCCGACGATCCCGCGGCGCTCGTCGCGCTCGCCGACTCCGCGACCGCCGCGGGCGACGCGGCCACGGCACGCCGGGCGCTCGACCGCGCGGTGGCGATCGCGCCGGCCGACCCGCGGGTCCACCTCGGGCGCGGACGGTTCCTGGTCGCGCTCCGGCGCTACCACGACGCCAAGGCCGAGTTCGATCGGGCCGCCTCGCTCGATCCGACGAGCCCGGAGCCGCCGTACCAGCTCGGGCTCGCGTACGCGCAGGCGGGGGAGACGGGCGACGCGATCCGCGCGCTGGGGCGCGCGCTCGCGATCGACCCCCAGCACGCCGGCGCGCGGGCGGCGCTCGCGCCGCTCCTCGAGGCGCGGTACACGGCCGCGGGCGTGCCCGCGGAGTACGCGCGGATCCCCGAGCAGCCGACCGTCTCCCGCGAAGAGCTCGGCGTGATCCTCGCCGTCGAGCTGGGCGCCGATCCCGACCGCGCGGTCTGGCGCTCCGACCAGCCCGACCGGACCGACGCGCCGGAACTGGACGGCACGTGGGGCGCGCGCTGGCTTCGCGCGTCGGTCGCCCGCCGCTGGATCGAGCCCTTTCCGGACGGCTCGTTCCATCTGACCGATCCCGTGACGCGCGGCAACCTGGCGCTCCTCCTGGCCCGGCTGTCGCGCGAGTGGGGCGCCGACAGCCTCCTCGGCGGGCCGGCGTCGGCGTTCCCGGACCTGCCGCCCCGGAGCTACCTCGAGCGCTCCGCCACGTTCGCCGTGCGGGTCGGGCTCCCGACGCGCGACGGCGGCCGGTTCGATCCCAGGAGCGCGGTGACCGGCCTCGAAGCGCTCCGGGGCGTCCGCGGCCTCGCCCGGGCCCTCGGCGCGTCGCCGGCGGTGAACGGGGAACCGAACTGATCGCGGGGTGGTAGACTCATAGGATGAACGTGCCCCGGCTCTCCGTGCGCCCCGCCCTCGCGGGGCTCCTGGTTTTCGGCCTCCTCGGCGGCCCCGCCGCGACCGGCGTCGGCACGGCCTCGCGCGCGCTCGCGGCGGGCCTCCCCGCGCGGAGCACGGGAGACGTCCGGCCCCTCGGGGCCCAGGACCGCGCGGGCCGGGCCCCGGCCCTCAGCACGGCCGACACCATCACGGTCTTCCACGCCGACCTGGAGACGCTGTCGAGCCCGGGAAACGAAGGGGGCTGGACCCACGCCGACCAGTCCGGAATCCCGACCGCCTGGCACATCGCGCCCACGGTCGCCTGCCAGGGGAACGCGTTCTGGTGCGGGCTCACCGATTCGTCCTGGACGGGCGACCCCGACCGAAACGGCTACGCGAACAACTGGCGCCAGACCCTCATGAACTACGTCGACCTCACGAACGCGAACTCGCCCGTCAAGCTCTCGTTCAAGCAGACCATGAACCTCGAACCCGACTTCGACTACGGCACCGTCGAGGCGCTCGACCTCGTCGAAGGCTGGATCCCGCTCGCCACGTTCACCGGGGCCATCCCGTCCGGCTCCGCCGCGTGCGACACGTTCACGGTGCAGATCCCGGACTCGATCATCGCGAAGTCGAGCACGGTCTACTTCCGGTTCGTGATGACGAGCGACACGCAGGGCTCCTCGGCGGACGGGCTCTACCCGGCGGCCAAGGGGTGGGCGGTCGACAACGTGACGGTGAAGGCCGGCCTGAACGACATCCGCTTCTTCGACGACTTCGAATCGGGACCCGGGACCTGGACCGTCTCCACGTTCCCGGCCGTCGGCGACTTCTGGCACATCGCGTCGGGGAGCTCCATCTCGCAGCAGTGCATCACCAATACCTCGAAGGTCTGGACCCCGATCGGGTTCATCAGCGGGTCGCTGGTGCCCCGCATGAACGACGTGCTCGTCACGCCGACGGTCGCCGTGAGCAACGCGGACCAGGTCTTCTTCTCGTTCGACGTCTTCCGGGTGCTGCCGCTCGGCGCCTGCTACTACTACGGGTTCCAGTTCCGGACGAGGAAGGTGGGGCTCCCGTGGTCCTCCTGGATCGACCCGACGGGGCTCCTCTACTTCGGCACCGAGGCGGAGTGGCTCCGGCAGACCGTCCCGCTGACCGGCGCGGGCGGCGCGGACTCGCTCCAGGTCCGACTCTCCGTGAAGGACTACGCCGACGTCTTCTGCGACGGGGTTTCCGCGTCGAGCGGGACCGCGGTCTACTTCGACAACCTCGACGTGCGCGTGCTCGGCCTCGCGGGTCCCTCGCTCGCGACGTCCGAGACGAGCCTGTTCAACGACACGTTCCAGACCACGGCGTTCTTCGGGAACGACAACTTCAACACGCCGCGCGGCGACAGCACGGTCGTCTCGATCGGCGCGTCGCGCGGGCTCAAGTCGGCCTCGCTCTGGACGAGCCTGAACGGCGCGGCCTTCGTCTCGAGCCCGCTGACCGCGGTCGGCGCCGGCGCCCCGACCCTCTACTACGGCGACGTGGCGGCCGGGGCCTACCCGCGCGGGACCGACCTCCGCTACTACTTCAGCGCCACCGATTCCACCGACGCCGTCTCGACCCTCCCGGTCGACGCGCTCACGAACGGCAGTTATTTCCGAGCGACGATCCTGCCCGCCGTCTTCACGCCGACCACGCCGTGTCCGACCGACAGCGCCCGCGTCCTCTACGTGAACGCGTACGCGTCGCCCACGGCCACGACCGCCGTCGACCAGAGCTTCGCCGCGCTCGGCGTCCGGTACGACCGGTACGACGTGAACGGCGCCGCGGCGGGTCTCGGCAATTCGCCGGGCGGCGGCGACCCGAACGCGCTCGGCGCGATCTGGCCGGCGACGAGCGCCACGGCGCTCTCGGGGTACTCCGTGATCGTCTGGGATGTCGGCGACCGGTCGGCGTTCACGCTGAGCGCGCAGGACCAGACGCTCCTCCAGAGCTGGCTCGCGCTCGGCGGGCGGAATCGCGGTCTCCTCCTCGCGGGGGACAACCTCGCGTACGACCTGGTGGTGAACGGCGCCGGCCTCGCGAACTTCCTGAACTGCACGATCGGGACGACGTACCTGCGCGACATCTGGGAGACGTCGCCGCAGGACAGCCTCACCCCGACGCTGACCGGCGCGGCCGGCACGAGGATCGCCTCCGAGCCGTTCGGGCTCGACGGCGACTGTCCGGGGCTCAACCGCTTCGACGGGCTCGCGGTCGCTCCGTGCGTCGGCGCGCAGGGGCGGAGCTGGCTCCTGTACCCGAACGGGGTCCTCGCGGCGACCGAGCGGACCGCGCCTTTGGGCACGGGCACCGACAGCGCCCGCGTGATCCCGCTCGGGTTCTCGCTCGCCACCATGACGAACACGGTCCGGAGGAACCTCTTCCTCTGGCGCACGGTCGTCGAGGAGATGAAGACCCCGTACTGCACGACCCCGACCGGGATCGAGGTCTCGCCGGCGGCGGTCCCGGCGGTGCCGCGCCTCGATCCGGCGATGCCGAACCCGTTCAACCCCGAGACCGTGATCGGCTTCTCGCTGCCTCGGGCGGCCCGCGCGACGCTCCGCGTCTACGACGTGCACGGCCGGCTCGTCCGCACGTTGGCGGACGGCGTGTTCGGTCCCGGCGACCACCGGGTCCGCTGGGACGGCACGGACGGGGCCGGCCGGGCGGTCGGGAGCGGGGCCTATTTCGCCCGGCTGACGGCGGACGGGCGGAGCGAGGCGCGGAAGGTCGTCCTCTTGCGCTGACGGCCTCCCGGCCGTATAGTGATTCCACTGCAGACATCCTTCGGGGCGGGGTGAAAGTCCCCACCGGCGGTGAAAGCCCGCGAGCCCGAGGCCTCGGCCGACGGCAGGATCCGGTGAAATTCCGGAGCCGACAGTCACAGTCTGGATGGGAGAAGGATGATCACGATGGGACGGAGTGCGCCCGGCCGCTCGGCCGGCGGCGCCCCGCGGGTGTCTGCCTGCGGGGTGATTTTTTTGGGCATTCCACTCGAAACAGCCCTCGATTCGACGTCGCGGCCGCTTCGGCCGGAAGTCGAGGACGCCGTCTCCGCCGCCGAAGAGCGCGCCATGGGCGAGGCGATCCGGTGGGCGCGACGGGGCGTCGGCACGACGCATCCGAATCCCCGCGTCGGCGCCGTGGTGCTCCGCGCGGGCCGCGTGATCGCGCGCGGGTTCCACGAGCGCGCGGGCGAGGCCCACGCCGAGATCCGCGCCCTCGACGCGGCCGGCGGGGACGCCGCGGGGGCGACGCTGGTCGTCACGCTCGAGCCGTGCGCGCACTTCGGCCGGACCCCGCCCTGCACCGACGCGATCCTCGCCGCCGGCATCCGCCGCGTGGTCGTCGGGATGCTCGACCCGAACCCGCTCGTGAACGGGCGGGGCGCGGCGCGGCTCCGCGCCGCGGGGCTCGACGTGATCGTCGGCGTCCGCGAGACGGAATGCCGGGCGCTCAATCCCCCCTATCTCAAGCGGCTCGCGACGGGGCTCCCGTTCGTCACGCTGAAGGCGATGGCCTCCCTCGACGGCCGGATCGCGACCGACGGCGGCGAATCGCGCGGCTTGGGCGGCCCGGAGGAGCAGCGTCGCGTCCACCGGCTCCGCGCGGAGAACGACGCCGTGGTGGTCGGCATCGAGACGGCGCTCCGGGACGATCCGCTCCTCACCGTGCGGCTCGTCCGCGGACGGCAACCGCTCCGCCTCGTGCTCGACGACCGGCTCCGCCTCCCGGTCGCCTCGCGCCTCGTCGCCTCGGCGGAGACGGCTCCCCTCGCGGTCGCGACGGTGGCCGACGACCCGGACCGGGCGGCGGCGCTCGCGTCGCGCGGCGTCCGCGTCTGGACGTTCGCGCCCGGCGCGGATGGACGCGTCCCCCTCGAGCCGCTCCTCCGCCGGCTCTCCGAGGAAGGGAGGGACGCCGTGCTGGTCGAGGGGGGCGCGACGGTGCACACGTCGTTCCTCCGGGCCGGTCTCGCCGACCGCGTGGCGATCGGGCTCGCGCCGCTCCTCCTGGGCGGCGTCGGCGCCCCCGCCTTCACGCGCGATCTCGGTCTCGGCGCCGTGGCCGACGGCATCCGGATCGACGACCTGACCGTGCGGCGTCTCGGGAAGGACGTCTGGCTCGAGGGGCGGATCGCCCCCGCGGGAGGCGGCGATGTTTAGCGGCATCGTCGAGCGGGTCGGCGCCGTCCACGCCGTGACGCCCCGCGAGGGGGGCACGGCGCTCCGGATCCGCGCCGCCTTCGGCGCGGGACGCCGTCCCGAGCCCGGCGCGAGCGTGGCCGTGAACGGCGTCTGCCTCACGGTCGAGCGCGCCGACGAGGAGGGGTTCGACGTCTTCGCCATCCCCGAGACGCTCCGGCGGACCACGCTCGGCGCGCTCGCACCGGGGGACCGGGTGAACCTGGAGCGCGCGCTCCGGGTCGGCGACGAGCTCGGCGGCCACTGGGTCCAGGGACACGTCGACGACGCCGGGGTCGTCGCCTCGGTGACGCGCGCCGGCACGGACGTGATCGTCGGGATCGAGACGCCCGCGCCCTTGCTCCGCTTCGTCGCGGTCAAGGGATCGATCGCGGTGGACGGGACGAGCCTCACGGTGGCCGGGATCGAAGGTCCGGTCTTCACCGTGGCGCTGATCCCGTACACGCTCGCGAACACCGTCAGCGGCGCGTACGCGCCCGGGGTCCGCGTGAATCTGGAAGTCGACCTGATCGCCCGCTACCTCGAGCGGCTCCTGCCCGGCGACCCCGCCGCGGCCGGCGCCGGGGCGGCGGGGATCGTCGGGAGGAACCGGTGAGCCGGACGAGGAATCGCGGCACGAGCCGCCTCGACGCCGTCGAGCGGGCGCTCCAGGCGCTCCGCGCGGGCGAGATGATCGTCGTGATGGACGACGAGGACCGCGAGAACGAGGGCGACTTCGTGATGGCGGCCGAGAAGTGCACGAGCGAGGACGTGAACTTCATGACGCGCGAAGCGCGCGGACTCCTCTGCGTCTCGCTCCCTGGGGCGCGCCTCGAGTCGCTCGGGCTCGCGCTCATGGCGCCGCTCAACACGGCGCGGTTCGCGACGCCGTTCACGGTCTCCGTCGATCTCCTTCGCGGGACCACGTCGGGCTCCTCCGCGCCCGACCGCGCCGCCACGATCCGCGCGCTCGCGTCGGCGAAGACGCGCCCGGAGGAGCTGGCGCGCCCCGGCCACGTCTTTCCGCTCCGCGCCGCCGACCAGGGCGTGCTCCGCCGCGCGGGACACACGGAGGCCGCGCTCGACCTGGTCCGCCTGGCCGGGCTCAAGCCGGCGGGGGTCCTCTGCGAGATCCTCTCGCCGGACGGGACGATGGCGCGCGGTCCCGAGCTGGTCCGGCTCGCGAAGAAGCACGGCATGGTCCTGATCACGATCCGCGACCTGATCCGCTATCGCTACCGCGAGGAGCGGCTCGTGACGCGCGTCGCGAACTCGCATCTCCCGACCCGGTTCGGCACGTTCCGGGTCGCGGTCTACGAGAGCGTGATCGACGGCTACCACCACGTCGCGCTGGTCAAGGGCGCGCCGACCGCGCGTACCGCGGGCCTCGTGCGCGTCCACTCGCAGTGCCTGACGGGCGACGTCTTCGGCTCGATGCGCTGCGACTGCGGCGAGCAGCTCGCCACGGCGCTCGAGCGGATCGACGACGAGGGGCTCGGCGTCCTCCTCTACCTCCGCCAGGAGGGACGGGGGATCGGGCTCGCGAACAAGCTCCGCGCGTACGAGCTTCAAGATTTGGGCCTCGACACGGTCGACGCGAACCTCGAGCTCGGATTCGCGGCCGATCTCCGCGACTACGGCGTCGCGGCGCAGATCCTCCGCGACCTCGGCTTCACGTCGATCCGCCTGCTCACGAACAATCCGAGGAAGATCGACGCGCTCCGCGAGTACGGCATCGACGTGACGGCCCGCGAGGCGCTGGAGGTCCATCCGAACGCCGTGAACCGCCGCTACCTCGCGACGAAACGGGACCGGCTCGGCCACCTCCTGAACGATCCGCACCTCGCGGTCGTCCGGGGACGGAACGGGTCGGGGCGCCGCGGAGGACGCTCGTGACGCACGCGGGACGGCCCGGCGCGCCGCCGGCCGGCGCCGGCGCGGCCGCGCGCTCCGGCGCGCGGGAGGTGACCGGCGCGGGGGACGGAGCCGGGCTCTCGATCGGCATCGCCTGCGCGCGGTTCCACGGGGCGATCACGGAGCGGCTGCTCGAGGGCGCGCTCGGCGCGCTGGCCGCGCGGGGCGTGCGCGCGCGCGACGTGACGGTGGCCCGCGTGCCCGGCGCGTTCGAGCTGCCGGTCGCGGCGCGCCACCTGATCCGCGCGGGCGCCGACGCGGTCGTCTGCCTCGGCGTCGTGATCCGCGGCGAGACGCCGCATTTCGACTACGTGGCCGGCGAGGCGGCGCGCGGCATCGCGCGCGCGGCGGAGGAGACCGGCGTGCCGGTCCTCCTCGGCGTGCTGACCGTGGAGGACGAGGCGCAGGCGTGGGCGCGCGCGGGGGGGCCGCACGGCGACAAGGGCGCCGAGGCGGCGGAGGGCGCGGTGGAGATGGCGAACCTCGTCCGGGCGCTCCGGAGCGCCGCACGATGAAGCCGAAGCGCGAGGCGCGCGAGATCGCGTTCCGGGCCTGCTACCAGGCCGACGTCACGGGCGAGCCGCTCGAGCGCTGCCTGGCCGAGATCCTCGAGGACGTCGCGCCCGCGGAGGAGGTGCGCCGCTTCGCGGCCGCGCTCGTCGGGAGCGTCGCGCGGCACCGCGAGGAGATCGACGACTCCGTCGCGCGCATCGCGACCAACTGGCCGCTCGCGCGCATGGCCGCCACGGACCGCTCCGTGATCCGCCTCGCCGCCGCGGAGCTCCTCTTCCACCCCGAGACGCCGACCCGCGTGGCGCTCGACGAGGCGATCGAGATCGCGAAGAAATACGGCATGGAGACGTCCGGCGCGTTCGTGAACGGAATCCTTGACCGGATCGCCCACGAAGCGCGACCCTCCCTCGGATGACCACGATCCTCTTCTCCGACATCCACGCGAACCTCGAGGCGCTCGAGGCCGTGTTGCGGGAGGTCGACGCCCGGCGGCCGGACCGCCTCGTCTGCCTCGGCGACATCGTCGGCTACGGCGCGAGCCCGAACGAGTGCCTCGACCTCGTGCGGAAGCGCTGCGACGTCGTGCTGCTCGGCAACCACGACGCCGCGTCGAGCGGCGGGCCGGAGGCCGCGCGGTTCAACGTCTACGCGCGCGTCGCGGCCGAGTGGACCGCGAAGACGCTCACGCGCGACAACCGGGAGTTCCTGCAGAAGCTCCCGCTCACGGCGTCCGAGGACGGCTACTTCTGCGTGCACGCGTCGCCGGCCACGCCACGCGACTGGGAGTATCTGCTCGACCGGTTCGACGCCGAGCCGCAGTTCGCCTACTTCACCGAGCCCGTCTGCTTCATCGGCCACACGCACCAGCCGGCCGCGTTCCAGGCCGACCCCGGCGGCACGCGGCAGCTCGCGCTCGCGGGGCTAAGGCTCGACGCCAAGCGCCGCTACATCCTCAACGTCGGGAGCGTCGGCCAGCCGCGCGACCGCGACCCGCGCGCCTGCTTCGTCGTGCTCCACGACGGATCCGGCGAGGTGGAGTACGTCCGCGTGCCGTACGACGTCGAGGCGGCGCAGGCCAAGATCCGGGCCGTGCACCTGCCCGAGGTCCTGGCGACCCGACTCGCCACGGGGGAATAGCGGCCGCGTGCGGGCGTCCACCGAAGCACACTGGTCCCGCTTCTGGCGGGAGCGGTCGGACATCGACGCGGTCTATCCCACCGACGGACGCGTGGTGGAGCAGATCCGCGCGCAGGGTCCCGTCGCCGGCCGCCGCGTCCTCGAGGTCGGCGCGGGGAGCGGGCGCGACGTGATCGCCCTCGCCGCGGAGGGCGCCGTCGCGGTGGTCCTCGACTACTCCGCCGCGTCCCTCGAGGTCGCGCGGGGCGTGGCCGCGCGCGAGGGACGGAAGGCGCTCCTCGTGCGGGCCGACGCGCTCCGCCTCCCGTTCCGCGACGGGACGTTCGACGTCGTGTTCCACCAGGGGCTGCTCGAGCACTTCCGCGACCCGATGCCGCTCCTCCGCGAGAACGTCCGCGCGCTCGCGGAAGGCGGCACGCTGCTCGTCGACGTGCCGCAGCGGTACCACCTCTACACGCTCCTCAAGCACGCGCTGATCTCGATGGGGAAGTGGTTCGCAGGATGGGAGACCGAGTTCTCGATCGGCGAGCTGACCCGGCTCATGGAGCGCGCGGGCGTCCGGATCACCCGCCGGTACGGCGCGTGGATGGTGCCCGGGCTCTTCTATCGCGGCCTCCGGGTCGCGCTCCTGAAGCTCCGTCTCGCCCGCCTGCCGCTCTACCCGCCCCCCGTTCCGCTCCTCTCCCCGGTCCTCGCCGCCTGGCGCCGGCTCTGGGAGGGGACCCCGATCGCGTTCCGCACGTACTTCGTGATCGGGGCGCTCGGGCGGAAGGAGGGGCCCGCCGGAGGCGGGGGCGCCGGGTGAGGATCGTCGCCTTCAACTGGCGGGACCCGCGGCATCCCGAGGCCGGGGGGGCCGAGCTCCAGCTCTTCGAGATCCTCCGACGCGCGGTCCGGGACGGCGACGAAGCCCTCTGGCTGGCCGAGCGCTTCCCCGGGGCCCCCGAAACGGACCTGATCGAGGGCATCCGGGTTCATCGGGGGGGAACGTGGTACAATGCGCACCTTTCGCTGGGCTCCCTCTATCGCCGCGTGTACCGGAAGGAGCGGTTCGATCTGGTCCTCGACAACATCAACAAGGTCCCCTTCTTCACGCCGCTCTACGCCGGGGCGCCGGTGCTGGCGATGGTCCCGCACCTCTTCGGAGGGACGGTCTTCCGGGAGGCCTCGCTGCCGGTCGGGCTCCTCGTCCGGGCGCACGAGCTGATGATCCCCGCCGTCTACCGCCGCACGCCGTTCCTGACGATCTCCGACAGCACGCGCGACGATCTGGTCCGCCGCGGCATCGCACGCGAGCGGATCGCGGTCGTCCGCTGCGGCCTCACGCAGGAGGACTACGGCGTCTCGGTCCCGCCGGAGCGGCGGGACGCGCCGCGCGTCGTCTTCCTCGGGCGGCTCCGGAAGTACAAGGGGGCCCAGCACGCGATCCGGGCTCTGCCGCACGTGCGCGCGACGGTGCCGGACGCGGTGCTCGACGTCGTGGGCGACGGGCCGTACCGGCCGGAGCTCGAGCGGCTCGCGCGCGCGCTCGGCGTGGCCGACGCGGTCCGCTTCCGGGGCGCCCTGCCGCACGCCGGGAAGGTCGCCGCGCTGAACGAGGCGCAGGTCGCCGTCTGCCCCTCGCCGAAGGAAGGGTGGGGGCTCACGGTGATCGAGGCGAACGCGTGCGGCGTGCCGGTCGTCGCGAGCCGGAGCCCCGGGCTGGTCGAGTCCGTCCGGGACGGCGAGACCGGATTCCTCGTGCCGCACGGCGACGCGCGCGCGCTCGCCGACGGCGTGGTCCGGCTCCTCACCGATCGCGATCTCCGCCTCCGCCAGGCGGCCGCCGCGCGGGCGTGGGCCGCGCGATTCGACTGGGAGACCTGCTACCGCGAGAGCCGCGCCGTCATGGCGCGGGCGGCGGCGGGACGCGCGGCGTGACCGTCGACGAGAGCCGCGACCTGATCGGCGCGATCGCGGAGGACGCGGGCGCCGGGCAGGCCGGATCGTTCTTCCGGCGGCACAAGGTCCTCCTGATCGCGCTCAAGATCCTCCTCTCCCTGGCCCTCTTCACGTTCGTCGTGGCCAAGGTCTCGCCCGGGAACGTCTGGGCGACGGCGCGCCCGGCCGACCCCGCCCTCCTCGGCGCGGCGGCGTCCCTCTTCCTCCTGTCGAGCCTCGTCGGGAGCTGGCTCTGGGGGACGCTCCTCCGCGCGCAGGGGGTCGCGATCCCGTACCGGAAGGCGGCCTCGTACTACTTCGTCGGGCTCTTCTTCAACAACTTCCTGCCGTCGAACATCGGCGGCGACATCGCGCGCATCTCCGACGCGCGGAAGCACGCCGACCGCGTCACGTCGGTCTTCTCCGCGACGCTGATGGACCGGATGATCGGCGTCCTCGCGATCGGCTTCGTGGCCGTGATCGCCTCGTTCGCCGCGCTCGACCGCTTCCGCCTCTACGCGATCTACACCGCCGTGTTCCTCGTCTTCGCGTTCAGCGTCGGCGTCTTCCTCGCGATCTTCCACCGCGGCGTGCTCATGGCCGTCGAGTGGCCGTTCCGGGCCGTCGGGGCGCGGGCGGTCGCCGCCTCGATCGGGCGGCTGATGGACGACCTCCACGGCTTCCGGAGCCACGCGGGCGCGCTCGCGATCGCGTTCCTGGCGTCGACCGTGGTGCAGATCAGCCGGATCTACGTCCACTACCTGGTCGGCCTCGCGCTCGGGGTGCGGATCGCCGTCGGCTATTATTTCCTGTTCGTGCCGGTCCTGGCGGCGCTCGTCTCGCTCCCGATCTCGATGAACGGCCTCGGCGTGCGCGAGGGGGCGGCCGTGGTGCTCTTCCAGATGGCGGGGCTCACCCGCGAGCAGTCGTTCACCATTCCGTTCCTGACGTACCTGGTGTCGGTCTTCATCAGCCTGCTGGGCGGCCTGATCTTCGTCAGCCGGCCGCCGCGGCGCGCGATCGCGCGGCACTTCGAGCGGCGACGCGCGGCGCGGGCGGCGGACCCCGGCGGGGAGAGGAGAACGTGAGCTCGAACAAGCGTTGGCACGCGCTCTTCGCGGCGCTGGCCGTCGGCGTCCCCCTGCTGGTCTACATCCGGACGCTCACCGTGACGGTGCCCTTCTGGGACTCGGGGGAGTTCATCGCGACGTCCTACATCCTCGGCCTGCCGCACCCGCCCGGGAACCCCGTCTACACCATGCTCGGACGGATGCTGTGCCTCCTGCCGTTCGAGACGGTGGCGTGGCGCGTGAACTTCATGAGCGCGGCGGCGTCGGCCCTGACGGCGCTCTTCACGTTCCTCGTGACGGCGCGCGCGCTCCGCCGGACGTTCGAGGGCGGGCCGCGGACCGTCGCGCAGTGGACGGCGTGCGAGCTGGGCGGCCTCGTGGCGGCCTACTTCATCGCGTTCGCCTCGTCGTTCTGGGACAGCGCGATCGAGGCGGAGGTCTACTCCCTCTCGTCCTTCCTGATCATCTTCACGATCTGGCTGGCCTTCAACTGGTGGGACCGGATCGGCAAGGCGGGGAACGACCTCCTCCTGGTCCTGATCGCCTACCTCCTCGCCGTGTCCATCGGCGTCCACCTCGGGACGATCCTCGTCTTCCCCGGACTGATCGTCCTCCTCGCGATCCTGCGGCCGGCGATCTTCACGAACGCCCGCTTCTGGATCTCGACGATCGTCCTCGGGATCTTCCTCGGCCTGGTGATCTTCAACGAGGTCAAGGACTGGAACATCCCGAACGGCGTCTTCATGCTGCTCCTCGCGGCCATCGTCCTCTACTACGGCCTGAACCGCGAGCGGCTCGTGAAGAACAACCTCGCGACCTGGTGGGTGCTGGCGATCGTCGTCGGCTTCTCGGTGCAGTTCTTCCTGCTCGTCCGGAGCCAGCAGATGCCCGACATCAACGAGGGGATGCCGGCGACGCTCGAGGCGTGGAAGGACTACCTGCTCCGCAAGCAGTACGGCCCGTCGAACCCGTTCGTGCGCCGCGCCGACGTCTGGTACCAGATCGAGCACATGTACCTGCGGTACGTCTGGCAGCAGTTCCAGCTCGTCGGCCGGATCGGGCCGTTCGGCGAGGAGTCGCTCCTCGTCCGGCTCGTGAACCTGATCCCGTACGGCCTCTTCTTCACCGGGGCGTGGTGGAACTGGAAGCGGGACAAGAAGACGTTCTGGTTCTTCTTCAGCCAGCACGTGATCATGGGCCCGGCGCTGATCTTCTACCTCAACTTCACCGACCACGAGGTGCGGGAGCGCGACTACTTCTTCACGAACTCCTACCACTTCATCGCGATCTGGATGGGGATGGGCGCCGCCGCGGCGCTCCAATGGGTGATGCAGGCGTTCGCGCCCGACCCGCCGCCGCTCAAGGCGCCCCCGGCGCCCGACGCGCCGCCCCCGCTCCTGCCGCTGCCGACGCAGGGGGCCGCCCGCGCGGGGTTCGGCGTGGGGCTGGTCGCGCTGGTCGGTCTCTCGCTCCTCCCGATGAAGAACGGCTGGTACACGCACGACCGCCACAACTTCTGGATCGCGCACGACTACGCGTACAACATGCTCGTGCCGCTCGAGAAGAACGCGATCGTCTTCACGAACGGCGACAACGACACGTTCCCGCTCTGGTACATCCAGGAGGTCGAGGGGGTCCGGAAGGACGTCCGCGTCGTGAACCTGAGCCTCCTGAACACGCCGTGGTACATCCGGCAGCTCCGCGACCAGGCTCCCCGGGTGCCGATCTCGTACACGAACGCCCAGATCGACGCGCTCGAGCCCTACCTCGACGACAAGACGAACAAGGTCGTCTGGGTGAAGGACATGGCGACGGCCGACATCATGAAGACGAACGCGTGGCGGAAGCCGATCTACCTGGCGGTCACCGTCCCCGAGCAGATGGGCCTCGAGAAGCAGCTCTCGCTCGAGGGGCTCGTCTTCCGCGTCTACCCGCACCAGGCGCCGCACGGGGTGGACGTGGCCAAGACGATCGACAATCTGTACCACGTCTTCAAGTACCGGGGGCTCCTCGACAAGACGCGGTCGTACGACACGTCGGTCTACAAGGACGACAACGCGTACCGGCTGGTCCAGAACTACTCGGCCGCGCACGTGCAGATCGCGTACCAGCTCCAGCAGCAGGGGCGGCCCGACGAGGCGATCCGCTACCTGCAGGACGCCGTGAAGATCTCGCCCGACTTCCCGGGGCTCCTCGAGTACCTGGGGCGCATGTACGAGGACGCGGGGCGGGAAGAGGACGCCCGCAAGGTGTACGAGGACGGGATGCGGCGCTTCCCGAACGCGGCCGAGTTCCACTACCACGTCGGCGTCCTCGACGTGCAGGACGGGAAGGTCGAGGAGGGGATCGCGGAGCTGCGGCGCGCGTGCGCGCTCAACCAGCAGTACTTCGACTGGTTCAGCGCGCTCTTCTCGACGCTCTGGCACACCGGGCGGAGGACCGAGGCGGTCGAGGTGCTCCGGACCTGGGTCCGCGCGCATCCCGACGACGCGGAGGGGGCGCAGTTCCTCCATGAGTTCGAGGACTCGCTCCGGATCCTCTCCGGCACCGCGCCGGAGGTTCCCGGACGCGCGCGGGGAGGCCGGTAGCGCCGTGCACGTCCTCGTCACCGGGGCCGCCGGGTTCATCGGGTCGACGCTCTGCGACGGCCTCCTCGCCGACGGCGCCGACGTGACCGGCGTCGACGCGTTCGTCCCGAACTACCCGGAGTCGTTCAAGCGGGCGAACCTGGCGTCGCTCGAGAAACACCCCCGGTTCCGGTTCCGGACCGACGACCTCCGGACGGCGCCGCTCGCGCCGCTCCTCGACGGCGTGACGCACGTGGTCCACCTGGCCGCGCTCCCGGGCGTCCGCCTCTCCTGGGGCGAGGCGTTCCGCGACTACGCCGGGCACAACGTGATCGCGACGCAGCGGCTCCTGGACGCGCTCCGCGACCGTCCGATCGAGCGCGTCGCCGTGGCGTCGAGCAGCTCGATCTACGGCATGCCGACCCGCTTCCCGACGCCGGAGGACGAGCCGCCGCGGCCGCTCTCGCCGTACGGCGTGACGAAGGTCGCGACCGAGGCGCTCCTCCAGGCGTACCGGGCCTCGTTCGGGATCCCGGCGGTCGGGCTCCGGTACTTCACGGTCTACGGTCCGCGCCAGCGGCCGGACATGGGGATCCACAAGTTCTTCGAGGCGGCGCGCCGGGGGACGCCCGTCACCGTCTACGGCGACGGGCTCCAGACCCGCGACTTCACGTTCGTGGCGGACGCCGTGCGCGCGACGCGGACCGCGCTCGAGCGCCGCACGGAGCCGCTCGTGTACAATGTCGGCGGCGGCCATCGCATCGCGCTGAACGACCTCCTCGACGCGATCGGGCGGATCGCGGACCGCCCGCTCACGCGCCGGATGGAGCCCGCCCAGGCGGGCGACCCGCGCGACACGTCGGCCGACACGACGCTCGCGCGCCGCGACCTCGCGTACGCTCCGGCGACCGACCTGACCGAAGGGCTGCGGAGGCAGTGGGAATGGCAACGGAAGCTCGCGACGTGACCGACGGCGCGGCGGGCGGCGCGGTCGACCTGACCGTCCTCGTCCCCGTCTGGAACGAAGCCGAGAACCTGCCGCCGCTCCTCGAGAAGCTGGAGCGGGACCTGGCCCCGCTCGGCCTCCGCTCCGAGATCCTCGTCGTGGACGACGGATCGACCGACGGCACGCCGGACGCGCTCCGCGCGCTCAGGGCGCGGCATCCGAGCCTCCGCGCGATCTCCTTCCGGCGGAACCACGGCAAGTCGGCGGCGCTCTCCGTCGGCTTCCGCGAGGCGCGCGGCGAGCGGATCGTCACGATGGACGGCGACCTCCAGGACGACTCGGCGGAGATCCGGCCGCTCCTCCTGAAGCTCGACGAGGGGTACGACCTCGTCTCGGGCTGGAAGCAGAAGCGGAAGGACCCGCTCTCGAAGACGTTCCCGTCGAAGATCTTCAACGGCGTGACGTCGGCGATGACCGGCGTCTCGCTCCACGACATGAACTGCGGGCTCAAGGCGTACCAGGCGGAGGTCGTGCGCACCGTGCGCCTCCGCGGCGAGCTCCACCGGTTCATTCCCGTGCTCGCGCACTGGAGCGGCTTCCGCGTGGCGGAGATCCCGGTCGTCCACCACCCGCGCCTCCACGGGAAGACGAAGTTCGGCACCGCGCGCTTCGTGAACGGCTTCCTCGACCTCCTCGCCGTCATGTTCCTGACCACGAGCAGCACGCGCCCGCTCCACCTCTTCGGACGGATGGGGATCGGGGTCGCGTTCCTGGGCGGCTGCTGCACCCTCTGGGCGGCGTGGCCCTGGTTCCTGGGCGAGGGGCTCCGGCTCAGGCCGGCGCTCGTGCTCGGGCTCGTCCTCGTGATCCTCGGGATCCAGTTCCTCTCGCTCGGGTTCCTGGGCGAGCTGATCGCGGGGACGCGCGCCGAGGAGCCGGACTATCCGGTCCGGGAGCGGTTCTAGGCCGATGCGGCGGCGCGGGGGGCGCCGGTGAAGGTCGCGCTCCTCGGCCCGACGCATCCCTACCGCGGAGGGATCGCGCACTACACGACGCTCCTCGCCCGCGCGCTCGCCGCGCGGCACGACGTCGCGATCGTCTCCTTCACGCGGCTCTATCCCGGATTCCTCTTCCCGGGCACCACGCAGTTCGACGACAGCGGGGCCGCGATCCTCCCGCCCGTCCCCGCCGAGCGGATCGTCGACAGCATGAATCCCTGGACCTGGCGCCGGGCGGGGCGGCGGCTCCGCGCGATCGCGCCCGACGTCCTGGTCGTCCCATGGTGGCATCCCTTCTTCGGTCCTTCGCTCGGCCTCGCGGCGCGGATCGCGCGGGCGGGGGCGGCCCCGAAGCGGATCTTCCTCGTCCACAACGTCGAGCCGCACGAGCCGACGCCGCTCCTCCGCGCGATGGCGACGTACGGCCTCGGCGCGGCGGACGGCTTCCTCGTCCACGCGCGCGAGGAGGCGTCGCGCCTCGCGTCGCGCGCGAAGGGGCGCCCGGTCCGGGTCCACCCGCACCCCTCGTACGACGTCTTCAGCGCGCACCCGCCGACGCGGGAGGCGGCGCGGGCGGCGCTCGGCGCGACGGGGCGCGTCCTCCTCTTCTTCGGCTACGTCCGCCCGTACAAGGGGCTCGCCGACCTCCTCGCCGCGCTGGCGCTGGCGCGCGGCGACGCGTGGGACCTCCTGTACGTGGTCGGGGAGTTCTACGAGCCGCGCGCGCGGTACGAGGAGGCGCTCGCCCATCCGGCGCTCCGCGGCAAGGTGCGCGTCGTCGACCGGTACGTGGCGAACGAGGAGGTCGCGACGTACCTCGCCGCGGCCGACGTCGTCGCGCTCCCGTACCGCTCGGCGACGGGCTCGGGGATCGCGCAGGTCGCCTTCGGCGCGGGCGTCCCGGTGATCGCCACGCGCACGGGCGGGCTGGCCGACGTCGTCGAGGAGGGGGTGTCGGGGTTCCTCGTGCCCCCGGGCGACCCCGCGGCGCTCGCGCGGGCGATCGAGCGCTTCTTCGACGAGGGGTGGGGGCCGCGCCTGCGCGACGGCGTCGCGCGCGCGCGCGGCCGCTTCGGGTGGGACGCGCTGGTCGCGGCGCTCCTCGACCTCGCGGCGGCGTGCCGGTGAGCGCCGGCGCGCGGATGGGTTCCGGCGCGCGGCCCGTCTGGGCGCTCGTCCTCGCGTACAACGAATACGAGCGGACGCGCGAGTGCCTCACGTCGCTCGCGGCGCTCGACCCCGCGCCCGATCGCGTCCTCCTGGTCGACAACGGCTCGAGCGACGGCACCCCCGAGCGGGTCCGCGCGGAGTTCCCCGACGTGACGCTCCTCGCGCTCGGCGAGAACCGATGGTTCGCGGGCGGGGTGAACGCGGGACTCGAGCAGGCGCTCGCCCAGGGAGCGGGGAGCGTCCTCCTCCTCAACAACGACCTCGTGCTCGAGCGGGGCGCGCTCGGCGCGCTCGCGGCCGCGCTCGAGGCCGACCCCGCGCGCGGGGCCGTGAGCCCCAAGCTCTACTATTTCGAGCCGCCCGACCGGATCTGGTTCGCGGGCGGCGTCGTGACGCGCGGCTTCGGGCTGATCCGCCATCGCGGCGTGAACCGGAAGGACGACGCGTACCGCGGCTCCGGCGCCGACGGGCCCCGCGCGGTCGACTACGTCTCGGGCGCGGCGGCGCTCCTCTCGCGCGCGGCGCTCGAGCGCGTGGGGCTCCTCGATCCCTCGTACGTGATCTACGTCGAGGACGTCGACTGGTCGGCGCGCGCGCGCGACGCGGGGTTCACGCTCTGGTACGAGCCCGAGGCGCGCGGGTGGCACCACGTGTCGGCGACGAGCGGCGGGGGCCTCACGCCGCTCAAGGCGTACTACCGGCTCCGGAGCGGCGCCCTCTACCTCTCCCGGCACGCGCGCCCGTGGGAGCGGCCGCTCGCGTGGCTCGCGTACGGGCTCTGGACCGCGTGGCTCATCCTCCGCTCCGTCGCGCGCGGCCAGTCGCGCGCGGCGGGGGCGCTCCTCCTCGGCTACGCCGACTTCACGCGGATCCTGCTCGGCGCCCCGCCGCCCGCTCGTAGACCCGAAGCATTCGCTCGGCCAGCCGCTCCTCGCTGAACGTCGCCGCGCGCGCGGGGCCGGCCGCGGCGAGCGGGCGGAGCGCGCCGGGATCGAGCGCCGCGCGCCGGATCGCCTCGGTCCACGCCGCGGCGTCGCCCGACGGCACGACGAGCCCCGCGTCCCCGACGACCTCGGGGAGCGCGCCGCCGTCGCCCACCATCGCCGGCACGCCGGCCGCCATCGCGAGGAGCGGCGGGATCCCGAACCCCTCCGCGCGCGAGGGATAGAGGAAGAGGGAGGCGCCGGCGTAGAGCCCCGCGAGGTCGGCGTCGGGGACGTACCCGGGGAAACGCGCCGGCACGCCGAGCGCGCGCGCCCGCTCGCGGCATCGCTCCCCCTCCGGGTTCATCGCGCCCGCGAGGACGACCTCGGGGACGTCGGCTCCGGCGGCCCGGGCCGCGGCGAGCGCGTCGAGGAGGAGCAGGATCCCCTTTCGCGGATCGAATCCGCCGACGTAGAGCCAGTACGGCGCCCCGCCGCCGGCCGCGCGCGCGGCGGCGGCCGCCGCGGCGTCGGGGCGGAACCACGCGGGCACGGCGCACGGAACGACCGTCGTCTTCGGCGCGGCTCCCGGAACCCGCGCCTCGATCGCGCGCCGGCTCGCGTCGCTCAGCGTCACGACGAGGGCGGCCGCGCGGACGGAGCGGCGCACGGCGTCGCGATAGAGCGCGCGATGGAGGAACGCCGGCCGCGGCCACGGCACGAGGCCGGGCGACGTCCACGGGATCAGGTCGTGGAGCGAGAGGAGCGCGGGGAAGGGGAGCCCCGGGGGGACGCCGTGGTTCCACGTCGCGTGGTAGAGATCGGGCGGCGGGTCGATCGCGCGGAGGAGCCGCGGGAGCGTCCGGCGCTCCCAGCGGATGCGCCCTCCCTCCCCGGCGTCCACCGCGACCGGCACCGCGACGGGGAGCCGATCCGCGGGGACCGGCCGGTGCGCCACGCCCGTGAAGGACACCCCGCGGGGCGCCAGCGTGCGGAGGAGCTGCGTGAGGAGGAGGCCGATGCCCGAGATGGAGTCGAGGGCCAGGGGCCGGAGGTCGACGGCGACGCGCAGGGTCGGGTCCACGGCCGGGACCGTACGGGAGCGGGCGGGACGGGTCAACGTCCCGGCGCATCCCGCGCCTTGACTGGGCGTTGCGCGCCCCGGTAGGCTCACCGAGTGCGCGATCGCGGAGGCAACCGTGCGTCCCGGCTGGGACGTCGTGTGGCTGAGTGACATCCCATGGGCGGCCCTCTGGCAGCGACCCCAGCAGCTCGCGACGCGGTTTCCGGATGCCGCTAGCATCCTCTTCGTCGAGCCCTGGACGCTGGGGCACGGCGTCGCCCTCCGGCCGGTCGAGGCGGCGCCGCGGGTGCGGCGCGTCTCGTTCCCGTTCCTCCCGCTCCACGCCCGGTCGCTCCCGATCCGGCGCGCGGCGTACGCCATGGGGGGATCGGCGCTCGTGACCGGCGCGCTCTTCGCGCTCCAGCGCGCGCGGGCCCGCGCGCTCGCCCCGAAGCGGACCGGCGTCCGCCGGCTCGCGCTCGTCCAGAACTTCCTGGCCGCCCCCTTCCTGGACGCGCTCGCGCCGGACCGCGTGGTCTACGACATGATCGACGCGCCGCTCCACTTCGCGCCGGTGCCGCCGCGGCTCGTGCCGCGCTGGGAAGGGCTCCTCCGCCGCGCCGACCGCGTCGTCGTCACGTCCGGGCCGCTCCGCTCGCTCGCCATGAGCGGCGGCGCCCGCGCCGCGGACCTCGTCGGGAACGGCGTCGAGGCGGCGCGCTTCGATCCCGCGCGCGTGGCGCCGGCGGCGCTCCCGGGCGATCCCGAGGCGCCGGTCCTCGGCTACGTCGGGTCGCTCCACTCCTGGGTCGACGTGCCGCTCCTCGAGGCGCTCGCCCGCGCGCTCCCCGCGACGCGCGTCGTGCTCGTCGGCCCCGCGCCGCCGGCGGTCGCGGCGACGCTCGCGCGCGCGGCCGGCGCGATCCCGAACCTCCACTGGATCGGGCCGAGGCCGTACGTCGACGTGCCGGGGATCGTGCGCGCGTTCCGGGTCGGGCTGATCCCGTTCCGCCGGACCCCGCTCACGGAAGCCGTGAATCCGGTCAAGCTCTACGAGTACGCCGCCGCCGGCGTGCCGTGCGTCACGACGCGGTTCAGCGACGAGGTCGAGGGATGGCGCGAGGCGGCGCGCGTGGCCGACGACGAGCCCTCGTTCGTCGCCGCCGTCCGCGCGGCGCTCGACGCGCCCGCCGATCCCGCGCCGCTCCTCGCGTTCGCGCGCCGCCACGACTGGGACGCGATCGCCCGCCGCTTCGTCTCGATCTGCCTGGAGGACGCCGCGTGAAGCGCGCCGGATTCACCTGGACCCGGGCGTACGCCCTGGCCGCCGTCCTGGTCCTCGTCTTCTTCTATCCGCTCGTCCTGGGGAAGGTCTTCGTCTCGCCCGACTCGGTCGCGCCCGCCGGCTTCGCGAAGCTGGCCATGGACGCGCTCCAGACCCGCCACGTCTACGCGCTCTGGAACCCGTACACGTTCCTCGGCATGCCGACGTTCGGGAGCCTCGCGTTCGTCCCGTACGTCTATCCGCTCGATCCGGTCTTCGGCTTCCTGAACACGACGCTCCACTTCCCGGACCTGACGTGGCTCCTCGCGCACTACCTCCTGCTCGCGCTCGCGATGGTGGCGCTCCTCCGCGCGTTCGGCGCCGGCCCGGAGTCCGCGATGCTGGGCGGCGTGACGCTGGCCCTGACCCCGAACCTGGTCGCGGTCGGCGCGTTCGGCCACGGGAGCCAGATCATGACGGCGGCGTACCTGCCGCTCCTCCTCCTCCTCTTCGACCGGTTCGCGCGCCGCGGTTCGCTCCTCGCGCTCGCCGGATTCGCGTTCGCGGCGGCGTTCCAGCTCCTCCGGGGGCACGTGCAGATCGTCTTCTACTCGTGGCTCGCGCTCGGCGGCTACGCGCTCTTCCTCGCCTGGGACGCGACGCGCGCGGGGCGCCGCGCCGAGGCGGCGCGCGCGCTCGGCGGCCTCGCGGCCGGGCTCGGGCTCGGGTTCGGCATGAGCACGTTCCTCTACCTCCCGGTGCACGAGTACGCGAAGCTCTCGATCCGGAGCGCGGGGCAGGGGAGCGGCGCCGGATTCGACTACGCCACGTCGTGGTCGTTCCACCCGCTCGAGATGCTGACGTTCGTGATCCCGTCGATGTTCGGCTTCGGCGGCCGCACGTACTGGGGCACGATGCCGTTCACCGACTACCCGAACTACATGGGGATCGTGCCGCTCGCGCTGGCCGTGGTCGGCGCCGTCCGCACGCGCGGCGTGATCCGGCGGTATCTCCTCGCGCTGGCCGGCGTGGCGCTCCTGATCTCCTTCGGGAAGTACCTGAAGCCGCTCTACGCGCTCCTGTACGACCATCTCCCGTACTTCAACAAGTTCCGCGTTCCCGTGATGATCCTGGTGCTCGTCCAGTTCGCGACGGCGGCGCTCGCGGCCCTCGGCCTCGACGCGGCGCTCCGCCGGCCGCCCGCGCCCGCGAAGGGCGCCAAGGGCGCGAAGGGAGCGAAGGACGCCGCCGATCCCGGGGCGCCGTGGATGCGCGGCGCGATCCTCGCGGGGGCCGGGGCGATCGCGGCCGTCGTCCTCCTCCAGCTCTTCGGGCCGGCGCTCGAACGCGTCGCCGAGCACGCGCGGCAGTGGATGAACGCGGCGGCGGCGCGCCAGGCGCTCGACCTCGCGACGGTGGACGCCATCAAGTCGGGGCTCTGCCTCGCGGCGGCCTGGGCCGTGATCGCGTTCTACCGGCGCGGGCGGCTCGGCCGGCTCGCGGCGGCGCTCCTCGTCCTCGGCGTCACCGCCGTCGACCTCTGGACCGTCGACCGGAAGATCATGGACCCGCAGATCGCGAGCGCGCGGGAGTACCACGACAACTTCACCGAGACGCCCGACGTCGCGTACCTCCGCTCCGACTCGACGCAGTTCCGGATCCTGCCGCTCCGCTGGGACGACAGCCGGTACGCCGCGTTCGGGATCGCCTCGGTGCTCGGCTACCACCCCGCGAAGCCGCGCCTCTACCAGGCGTTCATGGACACGGTCGGCCTCCCGAGCCTCGACATCGTCCGGTTCCTGAACGTGAAGTACGTGATGACCGACGGCTACTATCCCGACACGACGTCGGGCGTCGTGCTCCGGCACGACGGACCGGTGAAGGTCTACGAGATCCGCGGCGCTTCGCCGCGCGCGTACGTCGTGCACGCGCTCCGCCTCGCGCAGAACGAGTCGAACGCGCTCGCGATCCTCCGCTCGCACGGGCTCGATCCCGAGACGGAGGCGATCTGGGAGGGGTTCGGGCCGACGCCGCCCCTGGGGACGCCGACGGTGCCCGACTCGGTGGTCACGCTGAAGTACGACTTCAACGAGTCCGAGTACCTGGTCTCCACGAACGCGCGCGGCCTCTTCGTGCAGGTGGACCAGTACGATCCCGACTGGACCGCGACCCTCGACGGGAAGCCGGTCCCGATCCACCGGGTCGACTACCTGCTCCGCGGCGTGATCGTCCCGTCGGGGGTCCACCGGCTCGTGCTCCGCTACCGGCCGCGCGGGCTCGAAGCGGGGATCCGGATCTCCATCGCCTCGGTCACGGTGACGCTCCTGCTCGCGATCGCGGGCGCCGTCTTCCGCCGCCGGCGCCGGACGGAACCGGAGCCCCCCGCGTGAACAAGGTCCTCGTCATCATCCCGACGTACAACGAGCGGGATAACCTGGAGCGGCTCCTCGAGCGGATCCACGCGCTCGGCCTCGGGCTCGAGGTGCTGATCGTCGACGACAACTCGCCCGACGGAACGGGCGCCCTGGCCGACCAGATCGCCGCCCACGATCCCGCCGTGCACGTGATGCACCGGGAGGGGAAGCTCGGGCTCGGCTCGGCGTACGTGGCCGGCTTCCGCTACGCGCTCGACCGCGACTACGACGTCGTCTTCGAGATGGACGCCGACTTCTCCCACAGCCCCGAGAGCCTCCCCGACTTCCTGCGGGAGATCGAGGGCGCCGACCTGGTGCTCGGCTCGCGGTACCTCCACGGCGTCACGGTCGTGAACTGGCCGCTGACCCGCCTGATCCTCTCGTACGCGGCGAACGTCTACAGCCGCGTCATCACCGGGATGCGGGTGAAGGACCTGACGGGCGGCTTCAAGTGCTTCCGCCGGGCCGTGCTCCAGGCGATCGACTGGAGCCGCGTGAAGTCCGACGGCTACGGGTTCCAGATCGAGATCAACTTCAAGGCGTGGCGGAAGGGGTTCCGCATCCGGGAGATCCCGATCCTCTTCGTCGACCGGCGGGCGGGCGAGTCGAAGATGTCGCGCCGGATCATCTGGGAAGCGGCCTGGATGGTCTGGAGGCTCCGCATCCTCGACCTGCTCGGCGCGCTCTAGGAAGCGCCCGGTGGGCCTCTCGCTCGTCGTCGTCCACTACGAGACCATCGAGGCCCTGACCCGCCTCCTCGCCTCCCTGAGCGCCGCCGCGCCGGCGCCGCTCCGCGAGATCCTCGTCGTGAACAACAGCGGCGAGCCGCTCGACGCCGTCGTGGCCGGAGCCGGGTGGCCCGTGCGCGTGATCGATCCGGGGCGGAACGTCGGCTACGCCCGCGGCGTGAACTCCGGAATCCGCGAGGCGCGCGAGGAGGACGTCCTGATCCTGAACCCGGACGTCCAGGTCCGTCCGGGGGCGATCGAGGCGCTCCTCCGGGCGGCCGCGGCCCATCCGCGCGCCGGGATCCTGGCCCCGCGGCTCGAACATCCCGACGGCACGCTTCAACTCTCCGCGCGCCGCTTCTACAATGGGAAGACGCTCCTGCTACGGCGGCTGCCGCTCGGGCCGCTCAAGGCGCGGAGCCGCTCGCTGCGCGCGCACCTGATGGCCGAGTGGGACCACGCCGACACGCGGCCGGTCGACTGGGTGCTCGGCGCGGCGATGCTGGTCCGGCGGGGCGCGATGCGCGACGTCGGGCTGATGGACGAGCGGTACTTCCTCTATTTCGAAGACGTCGACTGGTGCCAGCGGATGTGGCGCCACGGATACGAGGTGCTCTACGTTGCCGACGCCCGGATGGTCCATGAGTACGCGCGCGCCAGCGCCGGGCTTCGGCCGCGGTCGGTCCGCGCGCACGCGGCCGGCCTCCTCCGGTTCACCGAGAAGTGGAGCGCGCTCGTGTACGCGCTGAACCAGTATCGCCGCCGGCTCGTCCAAGGGGCGGCCCTCCTCCTCGACCTCGCGTCGGTGGTCCTCGCCTGCCTCCTCGCGTACGGCGCGCGGCTCGCCGTCGACCGGTGGTTCGAGAAGCCGCTCTTCCCGCTCGCGGCGTACTCCGGGTTCTTCGCGTTCGCGATCGTCGTCTCCCTCGCCGCGCTCGCCGGCAACGGGCTCTACCGCCGGCCCTCGTTCCAGGACGGGATCGAACGCGGCTTCCTGCTCGGCCAGGCGGTGCTCCAGGCCGAGATCTTCCTGATGGCCTCGACGTTCCTCTTCCAGACGCCGCGCTACTCGCGCGTGCTCGTGCTCCTCTTCGGCCCGTTCCTCTTCGGGCTCCTCTACGTCGGGCGGAGCCTCCTCGACGGGCTCGCCGCCGGGGCGCGCCGGCAGGGCTTCGCGTTCCGCCGCGTGCTCCTCCTCGGCTCGGGGCCCGAGACCGAGCGGGCGCGGCGGCAGCTCGAGGCGGCCCGCGGGGCGGGGTACGAGCCGTTCCACGCCGCGCTCACGCCGGACGGAGGCGAGACGCCCGACCGCGTGACCGCGCGGCTCCGCGCGCTGATCGAGGCGGAGCGCGTCCAGATCGTCTGCATCGTTCCCGAGCCGGCGGAGCTGCCGGCCCTGCTCGCGACGGCGTGGGCGCTCCGCGACCTCGGGGTCGCGGTCTACTGGGCGGGGCCGCTCGCGCACCTGGGCCCGCGCGAGGCGGCGAGGCGGCTCGGCCCGCTCGACGCGGTGCTGCTCCACGCGCCGAGCCGCGGGCTCTCGGTGCGCGCGCGGAAACGCGCGAGCGACCTCCTCCTCTCGCTCCTCGTCGTGCCGTGGCGCTGGCGCGGGCTCGGCGCGTACTTGAAGACGCGCGAGGAGCCGCTCGGCACGGGCGCCGCCTGGCGGCAGGTCTGGACCGGCGAGCGGAGCTGGGTCGGGCGCACGGCGTACGAGCGCGAGCGCTGGGCGGGCGTGCCGACCTGGGCGCGCGCCGCGCTCGAGTCGATCCGACCGGGCGTCGTCTCGCCTGCAGGCGCGGGAGCGGCGGACCGCGCCGCGCGGATCGAGTCGGAGCTCGCGTACCTCGCGCGGTTCTCCGTGGCGGAGGACCTCCGCCTCTTCCTCCGGGCGACGCGGGGGGCTTCCTCGTGAGCGCCCGCCGCGCCGCGATCGCGCTCGCGGCCGCGCTCGGGCTGACCGCCGCGACCGGCGCGGCGCCCCGCGCCGACGCGGCCGGGACCGCCACGCGCCTCTTCATCCGGAACCACGTGAACTCGAACGACGTGCGCGGACTCGCCGCGTGGGGCGGGACGCTCGCCGCCGCGACGGGCGGGGGGATCGTGACGGTCGCGATGCCCGGCGGCCCGGCCGCGAAGGTCCTGAGCGCGCCGGGCGGGCTCCCGTCGAACCAGACGCTCTGCGCGGTCGCGGGCCCGAGCGGCGCCCTCTGGATCGGGACCGGCGGCGACGGCCTCGCGCGCCTCAAACCGGACGGATCGTTCCGGCGGACCCTCACGACGTTCGACGGGCTGCCGACCGACCGCGTGCAGGCGCTCGCGCGCTCGGGCGACAGCGTCTGGGTCGGCACGTCGGGGGGCGTCGCCCTCTTCGCCGAGGACGCCGCGACCGGGCAGGTGTCGCTCCGCCGCTCCGACTCGAACGCCAGCACGGCGGGCGCCCTGATCTCCGACGACATCCGCGCGATCGCCACGCTCGGCGACACGGTCTGGTGCGCCACCGACCTCGGGCTCGCGGCGTTCGCCGCGGGCGCGTGGATCGACCGGCGGGACGTCTACGCCGGCGTCGTGAACGGCCTCGCGACGGCGGGCGACACGCTCTGGGTCGGCGCGGCGGCCGGACCGCGCGCGTACGTGGACGGCTCGCTCGAGCCGCCGGCCGGCGGCTTCGCCGGAACCTGCCTCGCGCTCGGCCGCGCGGGGGGCGCCATCTACGCGGCGACGAACGGCGCCGGCGTCTTCCGCTTCGACGGCGCGGCGTGGGTCCTCGCGGGCGGCGCCGCGCCGGGGTTCACCACCTGCCTCGCGGCCGCGCCCGACGGCGCCCTCTGGGCCGGCACGACCCAGGGGATCGCGCGGCTCGACCCCGCCGCGCAGACGTGGAGCCTCCTCGTCACCGAGGGGCCGGTCGTCGACGACTTCCAGCGCGTGGCGGTCGACGGGGCCGGCGCCTGGTTCGCGACCGGGAACACGATCCCGGTCGGCGTCGGCGGCGGGCTCGTGATCCGCTACGACGGATCGTCGTGGAGCGCCCTCACGAACGCCGGCACCGGAGGCGCGCTCCAGGCCGCGTCCACGTTCGCCGTCTTCGTCGACCGGGCGCGCGACGTCTGGCTCGGCCACTGCTGCGGCGGCACGCCGCCCGAGCCGCGCGCGGAGCGGTACGATCCCGCGGCGGGGACCTGGATCGCGCCCGGCGGGACGAACGTCTGGAGCTTCGCCGAGGCGCCGGACGGCAAGGTCTACGGCGCGAGCGCCGATCCCGGGATCGGCGTCACGATCTACGACGGAACGACGGGGGCCCTGATCGACTCGCTCACGCCGCAGAACACGCAGGGCGCGGCCCAGGGGGCGGGGCTGACCAGCAACGACCTCCGCGACGTCGCGTTCGATCCGCTCGGCCGCGCCTGGATCGCGCTCGCTTCGAACGGCCTCGAGCGCTGGGACGGGAAGGGGACCGCCGATCGGTCCGACGACGTCTGGACGCACTTCGCCGGCGGCTTCCCGAGCCTCCAGACCACGTCGGTCGCGGTGCTCGACGCGTCCACCGCCGTCGTCGGGACGAAATCGGGCGCGGTCGTGCTCACGAACGGGCTCGCCGACGCCGGGCGGACCGGCGCGATCAACGCGCTCCTCGGCGGCGCGGCCGTGAACGGCGTCACGGCGGACCCCCGTCGCGTCGTCTGGCTCGCGACCGACGTCGGGCTCGTCCGGTTCGACGAGACGTCGGCCGCGGCCGAGCGCTTCACGGTCGCCGACGGTCTCGTGGACGACCAGGTGCGCTCGGTCGCGTGGGACGAGGCGCACCGGATCCTCTGGGCCGCGACCGCGCACGGCGTCTCGGAGATCCATGCCGCTCCGGAGGGCGCGCCCTCCTTCGGGAGCGACGCGTACGTCTATCCGAATCCGGTGGGTCCGGGGGCGGGACCGCTACGCGTCGGGGGGCTCACCGGCTCCGTGACCGGCGAGATCCGCGATCTGACGGGCCGCCGCGTGCGGAATTTCCACGCCGATCCGCTCGACGACGCGATCTGGGACCTGAACGGGCCGGACGGCTCGCCGGCGGCCCCGGGCGTCTACCTCGTCGTGCTCCGGGAGGGAGGGCGCTCGCGCCTCCTCCGCGTCGCCGTGATCCGATGAAGCTCGAGCCGCCGCTTCGACTCCTCGATCCGCCCGATCCCGCCGCGTGGGACGCGTTCGTCGCGGCCGCCGACGGCGCGAGCGTCTTCCACACGTCGGCGTGGGCCTCGCTCTGGACCGACGCGTGGCGCGACGCGCGCTGGCGCGCGATCGTCCTCGAGGAAGGCGGCGTGATCCAGGCCGCGCTCGGCGCGATCGAGCGGCGGCGCGGGTTCCTCCGGAGCGTCGACGCGATGCCGTTCGCCACGTACGGCGGGCCGATCGTCCGGCGCGGGCACCGCGATCCCTCGGGCGCGCGCGCCGCGCTGCTCGACGCGTTCGGCCGGTGGACCGGCGCGCGGCTCGTGCTCCGCTGGCAGCTCGCGTGGTACGAGGGCGAGGCCGCCGAGCTCCCCGAGCGGATGCCGCGCGCGGAGGAGTTCACGCACGTCCTCCGCCTCGGCCGCTCGTTCGACGAGCTGGCCGACGGTTTCAGCCCCTCGACCCGGCGCCTGATCCGCCAGGCCGAGGAGAGCGGCCTCTCGATCCGCCCGTTCACGGGCGAGCCGGATCTCCGCGCGTTCTACGATCTCGCGGTCGAGACGGTCCGCCGGCGCGGCGGCACCCCGAAGCCGTACGCGCTCTACGCGCGGATCCTCGAGCGGCTCGTGCCGGCCGGGCTCGCGCGGTTTCACCTCGTCACGCACGGCGACGATCCGGTCGCCGCGAGCCTCCATCTCTTCCACGAGGGCGTCGCGATGAGCTGGCTCCCGGTCTCGCGCTCGGCGTCGTGGTCGCTCCGCCCGAACAACTTCCTGATCGCGAACGTGCTCGCGAGCCTCTGCGACGCCGGCTACCTCGCGTACAACTTCGGCGCGTCGCCCGCGGACGCGCTCGGCCTCATCCGGTTCAAGGAGGGCTGGGGCGCGACGCGGCGGCCGGTGGTCGTCGCGGCGGACCGGAGCTCCCTCCACCGGAAGCTCCGGCCGTAGCGGGGCGGGCGCGGCGCGTGCGGATCCTCCTCCTCGGGCACGCGCCCTCGGTCCACGTCCAGCGATGGGCCGACGCGCTCGCCGCGCGCGGCCACGAGATCCGCCTCCTCACGACGGACGACGCGCCTGGCGCGCGCTGGCCGGGACGCGAGGTCGGGCGGCGCTTCCCGCTCGCGGCGCTGCGGATCGCGAGCGCGCGCGGTGCGGTCCGTCGCGAGCTCGGCTCCTTCCGCCCCGACGTGACCGTGGCCCACTTCCTCGCCGACTACGGATTCCTCGGCGCGATCGCGGGCGCGCGGCCGCTGGCCGTCGCGTGCTGGGGCTCCGATCTCCTGATCAACGCGCGGGCGACGCCGCTCCATCGCCTCCGCGCGGGGTTCGTGCTCCGCCGCGCCGGCCTGATCCACGTCGACGCCGCCATGCTCGCCGAGGCGGCGATCGCGCTCGGCGCCCCTCCCGCGCGCGTCTGGACGCGGCCGTGGGGCGTCGACGCCGACGGGCTCGCCCCCGAGCGCCCGTGGGAGGAGCGCCGGCGCGATTCCGGCGTCGCGCGGATCCTCTGGACGCGCCAGCTCCTGCCGCTCTACGACCCGGAGACGCTGCTCGAGGCGCTCGGGCTCCTCCGCGCGCGCGGCGTTCCGTTCCGCGCGACGATCGCGGGGGACGGCGCGCTCCGGGCGCGCCTCGAGGCCCGCGCGCGCGATCTCGGCATGACCGACGCAATCCGCTTCGCCGGATTCGTCTCGGACGAGGCGCTCCGCGCGCTCTACCGGGAGCACGAGATCTACGTCTCGCTCTCCCGCTCCGACTCCACGTCGCAGTCGCTCCTCGAGGCGATGGCGGCGGGCCTCCTGCCGATCGTGACCGACATCGCGGGGAACCGGGAGTGGGTGACGCACCGCCGCGAGGGGATCCTCGTGCCGCCGGGCGACGCGGAGGCGGTCGCGGCCGCGGTCGCCGAGGCGGTCTCGCCCGCCGCGAACGGCGCGCCGGCGGACCCGCTCGCCGACTTCCCGGCGATGGTCCGCGCCGCGCGGGAGGCCGTGGCCCGACGGGCGCGTTTTGCCGATACCGTCGCGCAGATCGAAGCACGCCTCGCGGGGCTCGCCGGCCGGCGCTGAGCGCGCGGCGCCGTCCGTGCCTCGGGCGGCGCCCGGAGGCCGGACGGGGGGGAACGGGGCGGACCGAGGACCCTCCAGCGGCCCCATTCGAAGCCGCGGATGCCCTTTCCGGACGCCCCCGTTTCCCACCGCGGGACCCCGCTCCCGGGTGCTCCAGCCAGAAATTGGCCGAATCCGGGGCCCTCACCGTGGCGCGGGGTCCTCGCCCCCGGGCCCGCTACCCACCACTCCCCCCACCTCCACGACCGGGCATCTAAACCGAAGTCCCCCAATCGAATGAATTTTCAAAAAAATTTTACATCCGGCTTGACAGCCCAATATTCGATCCCTAGGATGCCGCGAGTGGTGGATTGTGGGTGGAAGTGGGGAATTTTGATGCTCCCCCGAAACGGGGGTCGGCGGAGGAGCGGCAATTCGGGATGGCGACGTTCCGCGGGAGCTATCAGCACACCATCGATCACAAGGGGCGCGTGAGCATCCCCGCGCGCTTCCGGCGCCAGCTCTCGGGGGAGGCGAACGACACGTTCGTCATCCTCCGCGGATTCGACACGTGCGTGGCGCTCTATCCCGCCGACGAATACCGCCGCATGGAGGAGCGCCTCCGCGGACGCTCCTTCACCGACGCCGCGAATCGCCGCTTCCAGCGCATGCTCCTCCTCCACGCGCGCGACGAGACGCTCGACGCGCAGGGCCGCGTCGCCCTTCCGCCTCCCCTGATCACGCACGCGGAGCTCGGCAAGGACGTGCTCGTGACCGGCGTGCTCGACCACATCGAGATCTGGAATCCGCAGCTCTTCGAAGGCTACGTCGGCAGCTCCGAACGGTCGTACGAGGACATTGCGGGAGAACTGCTCCTATGAGCTCCGTTCCGTCCATCGCGCGACGCCCCGTCGCGCTCGAGCATCCGGTCTACCAGTGGGAGGGAGCCGGCGGCGGTGCCGCCGCCACGCTCCGCCTCTTCGGTACCCTCGGCCGCCGCGAGCTCTCGCTCGTCGCGGACGCCATCGTGGAGCGCGCCCGCGCTCCTCGCGACGTGCTGTGCGTCGACTTCGAGCACGTCGATCACATCGACTTTCGCGCGCTCCCGGAATTCGCCCACCGCGTGATGCGGCACCGGGACCGGGGCGCGGTCGTCTGGTTCGTCGGCATGACGTCGTACGTCTTGCGGCTGTTCGACGTCGCCGGCCAGGGATCCATCGTTCGTCAGTTGCTGTGGAACGACGGAGCGTCCGCGCGCGAGCGCGGTCCGCTCCGCCCGTTCGCCGACCGGGCATCGACCGGGCCTCGGGTGGTTCGAGACGGCGCCTGGCACTAGCCAGCGTCCTCGGAACAGCCGATGCCGGGTCACGTCCCGGTCCTCAGGGAGGAGGCAGTTCGGTTGCTGGTGGCCGACGCGCAGGGGACCTTCGTCGACGCGACCCTGGGTCACGGCGGGCACGCCGCCGCGATCGTCGCGGCCCTGTCCGGTGACGCCGGGCGCGTGATCGGCCTGGACTGCGATCCCGAGGCCGTCGAGCGCGCGAACGCCGCCCCGCCCGCGCCCGCGCCCCGCTTCCAAGCCGCCCGCGCGCGCTTCTCCGAGATCGACGACGCCCTCGACGGCCTCGGGGTCGCGACCGTCGACGGCCTCCTCGCCGACCTCGGCCTCTCCTCCGACCAGCTCGACGATCCCGCGCGCGGCCTCGCGTTCTCGCTCGACGGACCGCTCGACATGCGCCTCGATCCCTCGCGCCCGGAGACGGCCGACCAGCTGGTCCGCCGGCTCGACGAGCGCGAGCTCGCGCGCCTCCTCGCGACGTACGGCGAGCTGCCGCGCGCGCACGCCGCCGCCCGCGCGCTCCGGCGCGCCGCCGAGGCGACGCGCCCGCTGACGACGCGGGCGGCCCGCGAGGCGCTGGCGCCGCTCTATCGCGGGCCCGGGCGGCCCCGCCGCCTCGCGCAGGCGTTCCAGGCGCTCCGGGTCGCGGTGAACCGGGAGCAGGAGGAGCTGGCCGCGCTCCTCGACGTCGCGGCCCGCCGCGTCGCCCCGGGCGGCACGCTCGTGGTGATCGCGTACCACTCCCTCGAGGATCGGATGGTGAAGCACGCGATGACGCCGCCCCGCCCGCTCGACGCGTGGGCCGCGCCGCCGGAATCGCCGTGGATCCCCCTCACGCGGAAGCCGATCCGGCCCTCCGCGGACGAGGTCGCCGAGAACCCGCGGGCCGCGAGCGCGCGACTGCGCGCCGCCCGCCGCCGGGGAGGTTCCCCATGCTGAGCGCCGCTCCGGAACGTACGCTCGCGCCCGAGACCCAGGAGGCGAAGGGGCCCGCCGCGCCGGGACCGTACCTCCGCCGCTACCGCGCGGCGCGCCCGCGCTCGCGCCGCCACGGTCCGATCGCGCTCGCGGTCCTCGCGGTGACGCTCCTCCTGCTCGGCCGCGTCTGGCAGGTGACCCGGGCGCACGCGCTCTCGAAGGAGCACGACGAGCTCCGCCGCGAGGTGCGGGGACTCGAGAACCGGATCCGGCTCTCCAGCGATCTCGCGGTGCAGACCGCGTTCCGCGAGGGGCTCGACTACAAGGCGTTCGCGAAGGACGGGTTCATGAGCCCCGATCCCTCGCGCGTCGTCGACATCGACCTGAAGGCGCCGCTCCCGAGCGTGCGCCCGCACGAGGGCGCGGTCGCGTCGATCGCCGCGGAAGTCGGCCACCTGGTGGCCGGGCTGCTCCCGGGTCCGCGGCGTCCGTCCGGCGAGGACGCGGCGGTGCGCCCGGTGAGCGCGGGGGGCTCCCGATGAGCCCGACCCACCTCGCGCGGCTCCGCCTCCTCGCGTTCGCCGGGCTCGCGGTCTTCGCGGTGCTCCTCCTCCGCCTGGTCCAGATCCAGCTGCTCGACCACGGCCGGCTCACCCGCGAGGCGACGGCGCAGCAGACGCGACGCGTGATCCTCGAGCCGGAGCGCGGGCTCATCCTCGACCGTCACCTCCGCCCCCTCGCGGAGAACGTCGCGCTGAGCCGGCTCTCCGTGCGTCCGGACGAGGTCCGGAACGCCGCGCAGGCCGCCGCCTTCATCCGGAAGACCGTCGGCGCGCGCGGGGCCTCGATCTACCGGCGGAGCCGCGTCGAGCACCGGGTCTACGTGCGCATCGCCTCGAGGCTCAAGCCCGAGCAGGAGCTCGCGCTCGCCGAGAACGCGCTCCCGAGCGGCGTCCACCTCGATCCCGTGCCCGGCCGCGTCTATCCGCTCGACGCCGCGGCGCGGCCGGTGGTCGGCGTCGTCGGGAACGAGGGGTCGGGCCTCGAGGGGCTCGAGTACGCGTTCGACCGCGAGCTCAAGGGGACCACCGGCTGGGCCACGCTCTTCCAGAACGGGCGCGGCATCGCGTACGAGCTGCCCGGGCGGATGGTGAAGCTCCCCGATCCGGGTTCGAGCCTCGTCAGCACGATCGACCTCGACGGCCAGTCGATCACGGTGATGAAGCTGCGGGAGGCGCTGGCCGAAACCGGGGCGAAGAGCGCCATGGCCATCTTCGCCGATCCCACGACCGGCGACATCCTCGCCATGGCCTCGGTCGACGCGCCCGGCGCGAGCGACCAGGCGGCGCACCGGGACCGGCTGATCGCCGACCAGTACGAGCCCGGCTCCACGTTCAAGATCCTGGCGGGCTGCGCGGCGCTCGAGGATCACGTCGTGGCGCCGACCGACTCGTTCTGGGTCGAGAAGGGGGAGGCGGACTTCGGCTCCTTCACGATCCACGACAGCCATCCCGAGACCGGCTGGTTCACGTTCCGGAAGGCGACGGCCCACTCGAGCAACGTCTGCTTCGCGCGGATCGGCATGAAGGTCGGCGCCGATCGCATGTACCGCCTCGCGCGGCTCTTCGGATTCGGCCAACCGACGCGCGTCAGTCTCCCGGGGGAGGCGCCCGGCGAGATCCGCCATCCCGACACCTGGTCGGAGCGCTCGCTCGCCTCGATCTCCTTCGGCCAGGAGGTGCTCGTCACGCCGATCCAGCTCCTCATGGCGTACTGCGCCGTGGCGAACGACGGCGTGCTGCTTCGGCCGCGGATCGCGACCGCGCTGGTCGACGAGGAGGGGCATCCGGTCCGCGAGTTCCCGGTCGAGACGGTCCGCCGGGTCGTCTCCACCGAGACCGCGCGCACGTTCCGCTCGTTCCTCCGCGACGTCGTCACCGACGGGACCGGCACCGAGGCCGCGCTCCCCTGGTGCGAGGTCGCGGGGAAGACCGGCACCGCGCAGAAGTCGGAGTCGGGCGTCCGCGGCTACAGCGCGGGGCGGTACGTCGCCTCGTTCGTCGGAATGGCGCCGGCCGACCACCCCCGGCTCGTCGGGCTCGTGATCCTCGACGAGCCGAAGGGCGCGAACTACTTCGGCGGCTCCGTCGCCGCGCCGGTCTGGCGCGACATCGTGGCGGCCTGGGCGGCGCAGGGGCGGGGCCCGGTCTCGATGCCGACGACGGTGGTGCCGCCCGCGGCGATGGCGGCCGCGGGGACGCAGGTCCCGGACGTGCGCCTGCTCCAGCCCGAGCGCGCGCGCGAGGTGCTGGGACACGCGGGATTCGACGTGACGATCACGGGGACGGGAACGCGGGTCGGCTCGCAGACGCCGACGCCGGGCGAGACGGCGCGTGCCGGATCGGTCGTGGAGCTCACGCTGGCTTCGGAGGAGATGGGTGCGGCGGTCGTGGTGCCGGACCTGCGTGGGCTCCCGATCCGGGACGCGCTGGCACGGCTCTCCGCGCTCGCCATTCCGGTGGGACGGATCCTGGGCACGGGGTGCGTCGTGGCTCAGTCCCTCGAGCCGGGACAGGTGGTGCGGCGCGACACGTCGTGCTCGCTCACGCTGTCGCCGCGGGGGACGTGATCGCCGCCACGGGCCGTGACGTCGCGGCCCTTCCGCGCCTGCTCGACGCGCTCGAGAGCGCCGGCACCCCGGCGGGGGAGTGGACGCGGGTCGAATACGACTCGCGTCGCGTCGTTCCGGGGGACGTCTTCGTCGCGCTCCCCGGGCTCAGGGCCGACGGGCACGCGTACGTCGGGACCGCCGCGCAGAAGGGGGCGGTGGCGGCCGTCGTGGAGCGGATCGATCCCGAGGCGCCGCTCCCGCAGATCCGCGTGCGGGAGGCGCGCCGGGCGCTCGCGGTGCTCGCGCAGGAGGAGACGGACCATCCCTCGCGCGAGCTCCTGGTCGTCGGCGTGACGGGGACGAACGGCAAGACCACGACGACGCACCTGATCCGCGCGGCGCTCCGCGAGCGGGGCGAGCGGGTCGGCCTGGTCGGGACCGTCGCGTACGAGTTCGGCGGCGCGTCGGCGCCGCCGGCGCACACGACGCCCGAGGCGCCCGAGCTGGCGCGGCTCTTCCGCGGCTGGCTCGAGCAGGGGGCCACGTCGGTCGTCATGGAGGTCTCGTCGCACGCGCTCGCGCAGGAGCGGACGTACGGCACGGCCTTCGACGTCGGCGTCTTCACGAACCTGACGCAGGACCACTTGGACTTCCACGGGACCATGGACGCGTATCGCGACGCGAAGGCGAGGCTCTTCCGCTCCGAAGCCCGGGGCGACCGGACGAAGACGATGACGGGGGTCGTGAACCTCGACGACGCCGCGGGCGCCTGGATGCGCGCGCAGGCGGACGGCCCCGTCCTCGGATACGGGGAGAGCGCGGCGGCGGAGGTGACGGCGGAAGCCGTCCGGCTCGATCCGGCAGGCACGAGACTCCGGATCCGATATCCGGGCGGGCACGTGAACGCCGCCCTCCGCCTCCGCGGCGCGTTCAACGTCTCGAACGCGCTCGCCGCCTTCGCCGCCGCGTACGCGGCGGGCGTCGCGCCCGAGGACGCCGTGCGCGGGCTCGGCGCGGTGGCCGCGGTGCCGGGCCGGCTCGAGCCGGTCGACGAGGGGCAGCCGTTCCAGGTGCTGGTCGACTACGCGCACACGCCCGACGCCCTCGAGCGCGCGCTCGACGCGGTGCGCGCGTTCCGCCCGCGGCGGCTCGTCTGCCTCTTCGGCTGCGGGGGCGACCGCGACCGCGGAAAGCGCCCGCTCATGGGCGCCGTGGCGGCGCGGCTCGCCGACCAGGTCGTCCTCACGTCGGACAACCCGCGGAGCGAGGACCCGGAGGCGATCGTGCGCGAGATCGAGGCGGGGGTCGGCGCCGCCGCGCACGTCCGCTCGATCGTCGACCGCGCCGCGGCCATCGCCGCCGCGGTCGACGCGTGCGGGGACGGCGACGCGCTCCTGATCGCGGGGAAGGGGCACGAGACGTACCAGATCGTGGGTTCGCGGACGCTGCCGTTCGACGACCGCGAGGTCGCCCGCGCGGCGCTCCACGCGCGGGGGTACGGGCGATGACGACGGCCGCGAGCCCCTGGCTCGGACTCGGCGAGGTCGCGCGCGTCGTCGGCGGCGCGATCGACGGCGCCGCCCCCGGCGAGACGGCGTTCACGGCGTGCGCGATCGACAGCCGCGCGCTCGAGGGGGGCGAGCTCTTCGTGCCGCTCCCGGGAACGCGCGCGGACGGCCACGCGTTCGTGCCGGCCGCGCTCGAGGCGGGCGCCCTGGGGAGCCTCGTCGGGCGCGACTACGCCTGGCCGGCCGGGACGCGCCCCGCCGGGAAGCCGCTCGTCCGCGTCGACGACCCGCTCCGGGCGCTCCAGGCGCTCGGGAGCCACTGCCGCGAGCGCTCCGGCGTGCCGGCGGTCGGGATCACCGGCTCGAACGGGAAGACGACCACCAAGGAGATGATCGCCGCCGTGCTCGGCACCGCGCGCCGCGTGCACAAGAACGCGGGAAACCTGAACAACCACATCGGCGTGCCGCTCAGCCTGACGCGGCTCCGTCCCGAGCACGACGTGATCGTGATGGAGATGGGGATGAGCGCGCCGGGCGAGATCCGGGAGCTCGCCGCGATGGTGCGCCCCTCGGTCGGCGTCCTCACGATCGTCGCGGCCGCGCACCTCCTGCAGCTCGGCTCGCTCGACGCGATCGCCGACGCGAAGTGCGAGCTGGCCGACGCGATCCCCGCGGACGGGCTCCTCGTCGTGAACGGGGACGATCCGTACCTCGTCCCGCGCGCGCGGACGCGCCCGGCCCGCAAACGCTTCTTCGCCCTCGACCGCGCCGACGCCGATCTGAGGCCCGCCGACGTCCGCGTCACGGCCGAGGGCGGGACGCGCTTCACGCTCCCCGACGGGACCGGCGTCGCGCTGGCCCTCCTCGGGCGGCACAACGTGCGGAACGCGCTCGCGGCGATCCTGGTCGGGGACGAGTTCGGGATCCCGCGGGCGCGGGCCGCCGCGGCGCTCGGCGCGCTCCGTCCGACGAAGCACCGCCTCGAGCTCCTCGACGCGCGCGGCATCGCGGTGCTCGACGACGCGTACAACGCGAACCCGGCGTCGATGAAGGCGGCGCTCGAGCTGCTCGACGCGATCGAGACCCGGGGGGAGCGCCGCGCGGTCCTGGGCGACATGCTCGAGCTCGGGCCGTCGAGCGCGGCGTTCCACGAGGAGGTCGGCCGCGCCGTGCCGAAGACGGCGTGGCTCTACGCCGCGGGGGAGTTCGCCGCGGCGATCGAGCGGGGCGCGCGGGCGGCCGGCGTCCCGGCGGCGCGCGCGCGCCGCTTCGCGGACGTGCCGGCGATGGCGGCCGCGGTGGTCGCCGACGCGAGACCGGGTGATCTCGTCCTGGTCAAGGCGTCGCGGGGGATGCGGCTGGAGCAGGTGGTAGACGCGTTGATCGGTGGCGGCGCGGGCGCCTCGAGCGGCCTCGCCCGGGCGGGGAGGAACTAGGGAATGCTCTACCACCTGCTCTATCCGCTCCACCAGCATTTCCCGGCGCTGAACGTCTTCCGCTACATCACGTTCCGCGCCGCGTACGCGCTGGCGACGGCCCTCCTCCTCGCGCTGGTGCTGGGCCCGCCGGTGATCCGCGCGCTCCGCGCGCTCAAGATCGGCCAGAAGGTGCGCGACGACGGGCCGCAGTCCCACCTCCCGAAGGCGGGCACCCCGACCATGGGCGGCGTCCTGATCGTGATCTCGATCGCGGTCACGACGCTCCTCTGGGGGAACCTCGGGAACCGCGACACGTGGATCGCCCTCCTCGCGACGCTCTGGATGGGGACGGTCGGGTTCATCGACGACTACCTCCGGGTGGTGAAGCACTACCGGAAGGGGCTCCTCGGCCGGTACAAGCTGGCGGGGCAGATCCTGCTCGGGCTCGCGGTCTTCATGGCGGTCTTCTTCTATCCGGCCCACGGGATCCTCGACCCGGCCGAGACGAACGTGCCGTTCCTGAAGCGGACGGTCGTCGACTTCGGGTGGTTCTACCTCCCGTTCGTGATCCTCGTGATCACCGGCTCGTCGAACGCCGTGAACCTGGCGGACGGGCTCGACGGGCTCGCCGTCGGCATGACGGCGTTCGCGGCCGTCGCGCTCGGCGGCATGTGCTACCTGACCGGGCACGTGAAGTTCTCGGCGTACCTCCAGATCCCGTACATCGCGGGCGTCGGCGAGCTGACGGTCTTCTGCGCCGCGGTGATCGGGGCGACGCTCGGTTTCCTCTGGTGGAACTGCCATCCGGCCGACGTGTTCATGGGCGACACGGGGTCGCTCTCCCTGGGCGCCGCGCTCGGCACGGTCGCCGTGCTGATCAAGCGCGAGTTCCTGCTCGCGATCGTGGGGGCCGTCTTCGTGGCCGAGGCGCTCTCGGTCATGGCGCAGGTCCTCTCGTTCAAGCTCTGGGGGAAGCGCGTGCTCCGCATGGCGCCCCTCCATCACCACTTCGAGCTCTCCGGCTGGGCGGAATCGCGCGTCGTGGTCCGCTTCTGGATCGCGGCGGCGCTCTGCGCCCTGGTCGGCCTGAGCACCCTGAAGCTCCAATGACCGACGCCCGTCCCTGGTTCTCCGGAACGAAGGCCCTCGTCGTCGGCGTCGCGCGGAGCGGTCTCGCCGCCGCGCGGCTCCTCCGGCGCCACGGCGCCGACGTGCGCGCGATCGACCGCCGGAAGCCGGACGAGCTCGGCCGCGCCGCGGAGGAGCTGACCGCGATGGGCGCGGCTCCGATGCTCGGGACGATGGACCCCTCCGCCCTCGACGGCCGCGACCTGGTCGTGCCGAGTCCCGGCGTGCCGCTCGATCTCCCCCTCTTCCGCGAGGCGGAGCGGCGCGGCATCCCGGTCGCGGCGGAGGTCGAGATCGGGTTCGCGGTGGCGCGCGCGCCGATCGCGGCCGTGACCGGCACGAACGGGAAGAGCACGACCGTCGAGCTCCTGGGCGCGATGGGCCGCGCCGCGGGCCGGCGCACCGAAGTGGTCGGCAACATCGGACTCGCGCTCTCGGAGAAGGCGGAGGAGGTGCCGGAGGACGGGCTCCTCGTCGTCGAGATCTCGAGCTTCCAGCTCGAGGCCTGCACCCGCTTCCGGCCGAAGGCCGGCGTGCTCCTCAACGTGACCCCCGACCACCTCGACCGTCACGGGACGATGGAGCACTACGCCGCGCTCAAGGCGCGTCTCTTCGCGCAGCAGACCGAGGAGGACTACCGGGTCCAGCCGCTGGCCGACGCCGGGCTGACCGCGCTCCTCCGGTCCATGCGCTCGGAGCCGCTCTGGTTCGGCTTCACCGATCCGACGGGCGACGGCGTCTGGGAGGCCGGCGGGCAGCTCCGCTACCGCTTCGCGGGCGACCAGGGGACGCTCCTGCCGCGGGCGGAGGCGGCGCTCCCGGGGCCGCACAACACCGAGAACATGAGCGCGGCCGCCGCCGCGGCGCTCGCGGTCGGCCTCCCGCCGCGCGCGATCGCGACCGCGATCCGCGACTTCAAGGGCCTCCCGCACCGGCTCGCGTTCGTGGCGGAGATCGAGGGGGTCCGGTACGTGAACGATTCCAAGTCGACGAACGTCGACTCGCTCCGGCGGGCGCTCGAGTCGTACGCCGAGCCGATCACCCTCATCGCCGGCGGCCGCGACAAGAACGGCGACTTCGGCGCGATCCGGCCGCTCGTCATGGAGCGCGTGCGGACCGTGGTCCTGGTCGGCGAGGCCGCGGGGACGATCGAGCGGGCGTGGCCCGGCGTGGCGGCGCGCCGCGCGGCCACGCTCGAGGACGCCGTCGCGGCGGCGGCCGACGCGACGCCCGCGGGCGGGCTGGTCCTCCTCTCGCCCGGGTGCGCGTCGTACGACATGTTCCGGAACTTCGAGGAGCGGGGCGCCCGGTTCGAGGCCGCCGTGCTGGCGCGGAAGCGGTCGCGCGAGAAGGTGAAGCGATGAGTCTGACGCTCGCTCCCGCCCGGCGGCTCGACCGGACCCTCCTGATCCCGGTGGTCTGCCTCGTGGCGCTCGGCCTCGTGATGGTGTTCTCGGCGAGCGCGAACCTCGCCGCGGAGCGCTACCACTCGGAGTACTTCTTCCTGAAGCGGCACGCCGCGCGCGTCCTGATCGGGTTCCTGGCGCTCCTCGTCTTCGCGCGGATCGACTACCACCGGTACCAGCGCCTCGCCCCCTGGGCGCTCGGCGGCACCGTGCTCCTGCTCGGCGTGCTCCTCGCGGTCGGCGGCGCGGTGCGCGGCGCGAACCGCTGGCTCTCGCTCGCCACGATCACGATCCAGCCGACCGAGATCGCGCGGATCGCCTGCGTCGTCTACCTGGCGAAGCTGCTCGACCGGAAGGGGGAGCGGATCGCGTCGTTCAAGGAGGGGATCCTCCCCGTCTGCCTGGTGCTCGGCGTGATCTCGTTCCTGATCCTCCTCCAGCCGAACCTCGGGAGCACGATCGCGCTCCTCGCGACCGGCTTCGTGATGCTCCACCTGAGCGGCGCGCGCCTGCGCCACCTCGGGCTCCTCGTGCTCGCCGGCGCGGCCGCGGCGTGCGTCGCCGTCAGCCGGAACGCGTACATGATGGAGCGGGTCCAGGGATGGCTCGGGCAGTGGGGCCACGGCGACGCCGACACGCTCGGCCGGAGCTGGCAGGTGACGCAGTCGATCCTGGCGCTCGGCTCGGGAGGCGTCCTCGGGTCCGGGCCGGGCCACGGCCTCCAGAAGGTCTTCTTCCTTCCCGATCCGCACACCGACTTCATCTTCGCGGTGATCGGCGAGGAGCTGGGGCTGATCGGCACGATCCTGGTGCTCCTCGCGTTCGTCGTCTTCTTCCTCCGGGGGATCAAGATCGCCGGCCACGCGCCGGACCGGTTCGGATTCCTCCTGGCCGCCGGGCTCACCGTGAACCTGTCGGTCTATGTCGCCATGAACATCGCGGTCGTCACCGCCGTGATCCCGACGACGGGACTGCCGCTGCCGTTCATCAGCTACGGGGGCTCGGCCCTCGTCGTGAACCTGGGGGTGACGGGTGTCCTCCTCAACATCGCGAGTCAGGTGGAGACCGGGATCCGGCCGGCTTCGGTTCCGCGGTCCCGCGGAGGCCGCCGCGCGGGTGGCCGATAGGCCGGCGTCGATGCGGATCGTGATCGCGGCCGGGGGAACCGGCGGCCACGTCTATCCCGGCATCGCCATCGCCGAGGAATGGCGGCGCCGGCATCCGGACTCCGAGGTCGTGTTCGTCGGGACGCGGCGCGGGCTCGAGGCGACGGCCGTGCCGCAGGCGGGCTTCGCCCTCCGCACGATCGCCGCGCGCGGCTTCCCGCGGCGGCTCGGCTGGGGGCTCGTGCAGGCGTCGTTCGCGGCGGTGAGCGGGCTGGCGCAGGCGGCCGGGCTCCTCCGGGAGCTCCGTCCGGACGTCGTGATCGTGACGGGAGGGTACGTGAGCGGACCGGTCGGGCTGATGGCGCGGCTCCGCGGCATCCCGCTCCTCGTGCAGGAGCAGAACTCGGTGCCCGGGGCCACGAACCGCTGGCTCAGCCTGATCGCCGACGAGGTTCACATCTCGTTCATGGAGTCGCGCAACTTCTTCCGGAGGCGGAACAACTTGAAGGTGACCGGAAACCCGATCCGCCGCTCGCTCCTCCGCCAGGACCGGACGAGCGCGTACGAGGCGCTGGGGCTCGATCCCGCGCGCCGCACGCTCCTCGTCTTCGGCGGGAGCCTCGGTGCGGCGAGCCTGAATCGCGCGTTCCAGGACGCGCTGCCGCGCCTGCACCGCGTGCCGCGCCTCCAGGTGCTCTGGCAGACGGGGAAGGACCACGTCGCCGACATCCAGGGGCGGGTCGACCGGTCGGCACTGCCGGTGCACGTCGTGCCGTACCTCGAGCAGATGGACAAGGCGTACGCGGTGGCCGACCTCGCGGTCTGCCGCGCGGGCGCGATGACGATCGCCGAGCTGACCGCGTGCGGCGTGCCCGCGATCCTCGTCCCCTATCCGCACGCGACGCACGACCATCAGACGCGGAACGCGCGCGGGCTCGTGGAGCGCGGCGCGGCGGAGATGATCGCCGACGCCGAGCTCAAGGGGGACGGCCTGGCGGCGCGGATCGTGACGCTCCTGACCGACGACGCGCGGCTCCGCCGGATGGCGCGGAACGCGCGCGCGTTCTCGCGGACCAACGCCGCGGAGCGGATCGTCGGATCGATCGAGACCCTGGCGGGCGCCGCGTCGCCGGCGCGGGACGCGTAGCCGTGTACGGACGGATTCGGAAGATCCACCTCGTGGGGATCGGCGGGAGCGGCATGAGCGGGATCGCGGAAGTGCTCCTGAACCTCGGCTACGAGGTCTCGGGGTCGGACCTCAAGGCGACCGACGTCGTCGCCCGGCTCCGCGACCTCGGCGCGCACGTCGCGGCCGCGCACGATCCGTCGCTCGTGGACGGGGTCGACGTGGTCGTGGTCTCGAGCGCGATCCCGGACTCGAACCCGGAGGTGAAGCGGGCCCGGGCTCGCGGCGTGCCGGTGATCCCGCGCGCGGAGATGCTCGCCGAGCTGATGCGGATCAAGTACTCCGTCGCGGTCTCGGGGGCGCACGGGAAGACCACGACGACCTCGATGGTCGGGGAGATCCTCGCGCAGGGCGGCCTCGATCCGACCGTGATCGTCGGCGGCCGGCTCAAGGCGCTCGGCGCCCACGCGCGCCTCGGGCAGGGGCCGTTCCTGGTCGCCGAGGCCGACGAGAGCGACGGCTCGTTCCTCTTCCTCGCGCCGACGATCGCGGTCGTGACGAACGTCGACGCCGAGCACCTCGACTACTACGGCTCGCTCGAGCGGGTCCAGGAGGCGTTCGCCACGTTCGTGAACCGCGTCCCGTTCTACGGGACGATCATCCTCCCGGCCGACGAGCCGAACGCGGCGCCGCTCCACGCGAAGGCGAAGCGCCGGACGCTGACGTACGGCTTCGTCGAGGGCGCCGACTTCGAGGGGAGCGCGCTCGCCGTCGGGCCGGGCGGCGTCCGCTTCCGGCTCAAGGTCCGCGGCAAGGACGAAGGGGAGATCGCGCTCCGGGTCGCCGGCGCGCACAACGCGCGGAACGCGCTCGCCGCGATCGCGGTCGGCTGGGAGCTCGGCATCCCGACGGCGGCGATCCGGGACGCGCTCCACGCGTTCGCGGGCGTCGGCCGGCGGCTCGAGGACCGCGGCCTCGTGCGCGGGGCGCTCTGGATCGACGACTACGGCCATCACCCGACCGAGATCGCCGCGGCCGTCGAGGCGATCCGCACGACGCACGGCCGGCGCATCGTCGCCGTCTTCCAGCCGCATCGCTACACGCGGACGCGGGCGCTCGCCGACCGGTTCGGCGCGGCGTTCCGGGGCGTCGACGCGCTGGTCCTCCTGCCGATCTACGCGGCCGGCGAGCGGGCGATCCCCGGCGTCGACGCCGCGATGCTCGCCGCGCGCATCCGGGAGGGGGGCGGTCCCGAGGCGCGCCTGGCGAAGAACCACGAGGCGGCCGCGCGCGCGGTCGGGGAGCTCCTCCGCGCCGGGGACCTCCTCCTCACGATCGGCGCGGGCGACGTCTACCGGGTCGGCGAGCTGGCGCGCGAGGAGTCGGAAGCGCCGGCCGCGAAGGGGAGGGGCGCGTGAGAGCGGGCTATCGGGGACTCCCGTCGTGGAAGAAGCCGGCGGTCCGCCGCCGCCGCCGCCGGATCCTCCTCGCCGGGCTCCTCCTGGCGTCGGTCGCCGCGCTCGTGCCGCTCGTCGCGCGTCCCGCCGCCCGGTGGCTCGGCGCGCTTCCGCCGTTCCGGGTCCGGACGATCGAGCTGAGCGGGCTCCTCTACCTGGCGCCCGAGGAGGTGCGCGCGGCGATTCCGGTGAAGGTCGGCGACAACCTGCTGACGCTCGACCCGGCGACGGTGGAGACGGCGCTCGAGAAGAACGCGCGCGTCGAGGCGGCCAAGGTGACGCGGTACCCCGGAACGCTCGCGGTCCGGATCCAGGAGCGGCGGACGTTCGTGCTGGTGAACGCGGGGTCGATCCTCGAGATGGACGACCGCGGAACGATCCTCACGCCGCTCTCGCGCGGGCTCGTGCCCGACCGGCCGGTCCTCTCGGGGATCCGCCTGGCGAGCACCAGCCCGGGCGCGCGCATCACGACGTCGCGGCTCCGCGACGTGCTCCGGCTCGTCCATCTGCTCGAGGCGCCGGACGTCGGCCTCGTGTCGGACGTCTCGGAGATCGTCTCGGAGGCGCCGAACCGCGTCACGCTCCGCACGGCGGCCGACCAGATCCCGATCCTGGTCGATCCGGAGCGGGTGAGCCGCTCGGCGCTCCGCGCGGTCGCGGCCACGCTGCGCGACGTGCGGGGGCGGAACCGGAAGGTCCTGGCGGTGGACGCGCGGTACCGGGGCCAGGTGGTGGTGCGGTGCGCGCCCGACGACGACACGACGGAACCGGCCGCGCCCGACGCGCGGACCAAGGCGTAAGGGGGAGGGCATGGAGACCAGGACGTACGCGGGGCTCGACATCGGCACGACGAAGATCACGGCCATCGTCGCCGAGCCCGAGGCCGACGGCGACGGCGTTCGCATCGTCGGCGTCGGCTCGGCGCCCTCGGACGGCCTGAAACGGGGCGTGGTCGTCAATCTCGAGAAGACCGTCCGCTCGATCCAGCACGCGGTGGAGGAGGCGTCGCGGATGTGCGGGCGGCCGATCAAATCGGTCTGGGCCGGGATCGCGGGCGACCACATCCGCGGGCTCACGAGCCGCGGCGTGATCGCGGTGGCGCGGAAGGACGCGGAGATCCGCCGGAGCGACGTCGACCGCGTGATCGAGGCGGCGAAGGCGGTCGCGATCCCGGCCGACCGGGAGATCCTCCACGTCCTGCCTCAGGAATTCATCGTCGACGACCAGGACGGGATTCGGGATCCGGTCGGGATGTGCGGCGTGCGGCTCGAGGCCGAGGTCCACATCATCACCGGCGCCGCCTCGGCGTGCCGGAACCTGATCCGCGCCGCCGAGCGCGCGGGGCTCGAGGTGGAGGAGCTGGTGCTCGAGCCGCTGGCGTCGGCGAACGCGGTCCTGACGGGCGACGAGCGCGACCTCGGCGTCGCGCTCCTCGACATCGGCGGCGGCACGACCGATGTGGCCGTCTTCTTCGAGGGGGCGATCCGCCACACGGCCGTGATCGGGCTGGGCGGCGCGAACGTGACGAACGACCTCGCGATCGGGCTCCGCACGCCGGTGGAGCGGGCGGAGCTCCTCAAGCTCACCAGCGGGTGCGCGCTGACGTCGATGGTGCGCCCCGAGGAGAGCGTGAAGGTGCCGAGCGTCGGCGGGCGTCCCGACCGGGACATCAGCCGCCACATGCTCGCGATGATGATCGAGCCGCGCGTCGAGGAGATCTTCGCGATGGCGCATCGGGAGATCAAGAAGAGCCACGTGGCCGAGCTCCTCGGAGGCGGCGTCGTGCTCACGGGCGGCGCGTCGTCCCTCCCGGGGATGCCGGAGCTCGCGGAACAGGTGTTCGATCTCCCCGTTCGGAGAGGCCTTCCGATCGGGATCACGGGATTGGTCGAGGCGGTGGCGGATCCCCGCTACGCGACCGGCGTGGGGCTGGTGCAGCACGCCGCGTGGAGCGACGGGAAGCCGCGCACCGCCGATGGGAGTTGGTTGAGCCGGTTCTCGTACGGGATCCGGCGGTGGATCGAGGAGCTGGTCTAGGACCGGCGAAAGCCAGGGAGGGAAGCGCATGTTCGAGCTGGTCGACGATGGGATGGATGCTCGGTCCGGGGCCTCGATCAAGGTGATCGGCGTCGGCGGGGCGGGCGGGAACGCGGTCAACCGGATGATCGAGGCCGGACTCCACGGCGTCGAGTTCATCGCCGCGAACACGGACGCGCAGGTGCTCACGCAGTCGCGGTGTCCGAAGAAGCTGCAGCTCGGCGCCGCGATCACGAAGGGGCTCGGCTCCGGCGCGAACCCGACGGTCGGGCGCGAGTCGGCGGAAGTGGACGAGGCGATGATCGCGGAGGCGCTCCAGGGCGCCGACATGGTCTTCGTGACCGCGGGGATGGGCGGCGGCACCGGCACCGGCGCGGCGCCGGTCGTCGCGCGCATCGCACGCGGGATGGGCGCGCTGACGGTGGCGGTCGTGACGCGGCCGTTCGAGTTCGAGGGGCGCCGGCGGATGCAGACGGCCGACGAGGGGCTACGGCTCCTCCGCGAGGCGGTCGACACGCTGATCGTGATCCCGAACCAGCGCCTCCTCGCGATCGTGGACCGGAACACGCCGCTCCGCCAGGCGTTCCAGACGGCGGATCAGGTGCTCCACCACGCCACGAAGGGGATCTCCGACCTGATCACCGTGCCGGGGCTCGTGAACCTCGACTTCGCCGACGTGAAGACGGTCATGGCGGAGCGGGGGAACGCGCTCATGGGCGCGGGGATCTCGACGGGGGAGAACCGGGCGTACGAGGCGGCGCAGTCGGCGGTCTCGAGCCCGCTCCTGGACGACGTGTCGATCTCCGGCGCCGAGGCGCTCCTGGTGAACGTCACGGGCGGCGAGTCGATGACGCTCCACGAGATCAACGAGGCGGTGTCGGTGGTGGTCGACGCCGCGGGGCACGACGCGAACGTGATCTTCGGCGCGGTGATCGACGAATCGATGGGGGACACCCTCTCGATCACCGTCATCGCCACCGGGTTCGGTCGCGCCGAGGCGCGGGCGAAGGTCGTGGCCGAGGCGCCGGCGAAGGCGGCGCGCCCGCAGATCTTCTCGATCGAGCCGCAGCGCGCGGGGGCGCCGGTGACCGTGCGGCCGTCGCTGGAGGAAGAGGAGGAGGAGACCGGCCTCGAGGCGGAGACGCCCGAGCCGGCGCCGGCGGCCGGGAACGGCCGCCCGACGTTCCGGGTCGGGTCGGGTTCCGCGCGGCGTCCGTTCGGCGGCCGCGTCATCACGCGGGACAACATGGACGTGCCCGCGTTCATGCGAAAGCAGATGGACTAGGAGGAAGGCCCGACCGGGCCCGACTCCGAGAAACCGCCGAGCGGCAACGGAAACGCCCGCCTCAGGACGAGGCGGGCGTTTTCACGTCTGGCGGGCGGCGGGATCGCGGCGTCCCGCGGCCGCGGAGCTCAGCGGGCGCGGGACCGGGCGGACTCGGCGGCCCCCATCCCCTTGCGCACGGCGCCCGAGCGGATGCAGCGCGTGCAGACCCGCAGGCGCTTCGGCTTGCCCGCGACGATCGCGCGCACGGTCTGGAGGTTCACCTCCCAGCGCCGCTTGGTGACGTTGTGCGCGTGGCTCACGTTCTGTCCGAACTGCACGCCCTTGCCGCAGATGTCGCACGTCTTGGCCATCGTTCCTCCGGTGAGACGAATGAGCCGATGAGGGTACCCGAAATCGGTCCCCCTGGCAACCCCCGCCGCCGGCCCCGCCCGCGCCGGGGCGGCGTTTGACGGATCCCCCCGGCGCCCCCTAGCATCACGGGATGGGCGCCCTATCCGAGCCGGTTCGCTTCCTGAAGGGCGTCGGGCCGGAGATGGCCCGGCGCCTCGAGCGCCTCGGCATCGCGACCGTCCGCGACCTCCTCTTCCACGCGCCCACCGCGTACCGCGACCGCCGGGAGGTGACGACGATCGCGGCGCTCGCGCCCGGCGCCGACGCGTCGATCGTCGCCACCGTCGTCGAGTCCCGCCTCCGCCCCCGGGCGCGCGGCCGCCGCGACCTCACCGCCACGCTCCGGGACGAGACGGGCCTGGTGCGGGCCGTCTGGTTCAACCAGCCGTTCCGCGCGCCGCTCCTCGCGACCGGCGCGCGCTACATCTTCTCGGGGACCGTCCAGGCGTTCCGCGGTCTCGAGCTCCACAATCCGGAGTTCGAACCCGAGGAGCCGGAGGGGGGCGATCATCTCCACGTCGCGCGCCTCGTGCCGCGGTACGCGCTCACCGAGGGGGTGACGGAGCGATGGCTCCGGACGCGCGTGCGGGACGCGCTCGACGGGCTCGGCGACGTCGCCGACGTCGTCGACGAGGCGGAGCGCCGCGCGCTCGGGCTCCCCCCGATCCGGCGCGCGCTCGAGGAGGTCCACTTCCCGCCGACGCCCGCCGAGGCGGAGCCGGCGCGCCGGCGCCTCGCCCTGGAGGAGCTCCTCTGGCTCCAGGTGGCGCTCCAGTACGCGCGCCGCCGCCACCGCGGGCGGCTCCAGGCGCGCCCGCTCGCCGCGGGCGACGCGCTCATGCGGCGGTTCGTGACGTCGCTCCCGTTCCGCCCGACGGCGTCGCAGGCGCGCGCGATCGCCGCGGTCGCGGAGGACCTGGACCAGGCGCGGCCGATGCGGCGGCTCCTCCTGGGCGACGTCGGATCGGGGAAGACCGTCGTGGCGCTCGCGGCGGTCGCCCGCGCGGCCGGGGCCGGTGCGCAGGCGGCGTTCCTCGCGCCGACGTCGATCCTCGCGGAGCAGCACGCGCGCACCGCCGCCCGGTTCCTCGCGCCCGCCGGCGTCGAGGCCGCCCTCCTCACGGCCGCGACGCCGGCGAAGGAGCGGGAGCGGATCGCGGCGGGACTCGCGTCGGGCGCGATCCCCGTCGTGATCGGCACGCACGCGCTCCTCGAGCGCGACCTCGCGTTCCGCGCGCTCGCGCTGGTCGTCGTGGACGAGCAGCACCGCTTCGGGGTCCGCCAGCGGATCACGCTCGCCGAGAAGGGGGAGGCGGGACGGGGCGCGCACCTGCTCGTCCTCACGGCGACGCCGATCCCGCGCAGTCTCGCGCTCACCCTCTACGGTGATCTCGACGTCTCGCCCCTCCCCGAGAAGCCGCCCGGCCGCACCCCGGTCACGACGTCGTTCGTGCGCGGCGAGGACCGCCGCGCGGTCGTCACGCTCCTCGAGGAAGAGGTGGCCGCGGGCGGGAGCGCGTTCGTCGTCTACCCGATCGTGGAGGAGAGCGAGACGCTCGATCTCAAGGCGGCGGTCGCGATGGCGGAATCGCTCGCGGGCGAGCCCCCGCTCGCGCGCGCCGGCGTCGCGCTCGTCCACGGGCGGCTCGGCGCGGGCGAGCGACGCGCGGCGCTCGAGCGCTTCCGCTCGGGGGAGGCCCGCGTCCTCGTGGCGACGACCGTGGTCGAGGTCGGCCTCGACGTGCCGGAGGCGACGCTCATCCTGATCGAGCACCCCGAGCGCTTCGGCCTCGCGCAGCTCCACCAGCTCCGGGGCCGGGTCGGGCGGGCCGAGCGGCCGGGCCGCTGCGTCCTGGCCGTGAGCCGGGGCATCGGGGAGGCCGCCCGGCGGCGGCTCACGGTCTTCCGGAGCGTCACGGACGGGTTCAAGCTGGCCGAGGAAGACCTCCGGCTGCGGGGGCCCGGCGAGTTCTTAGGGACGTCCCAGCATGGGTTTCCGGAGCTTCGCGTGGCCCGGCCGATGGCCGACCAGGACTTGGCCGAGGCGGCCCGGCGGATCGGCGCCGACCTCCTCGAGCGCCAGGAGCGGGAGCGGGGCGGGGAGCGGCTCCGGAGCTGGATCGAGGCCCACTTCGCGGGCGCGGAGCGCTTCCTGGGGAGCGGGTAGAGAAACCCCCAAAGATGGCGCGGGGTCGGCCGATAGACCGGATGAACGGAACCAGCCATCGGACACCGTGGAGTCCCGGCATGACCATCGAGTGCATCCACTGCCACGCGCGCTATTCGATCGCCGATTCGCTCGTGCCGCCCCAGGGCGCGCGGGTGAAGTGCAAGAAGTGCGGGCAGGTCTTTCCGATCAAGCCGCCGGCAGCCGAGCCCGCGCCGACCGAGATGGCGCTCGTGCCGCCGACGCCCGAGCCGGTCGCGCCGCCGCGGGTGCCCGAGCCGGTCGCGCCGCCGCGGGTGCCCGAGGCGGTCGCGCCGCCGCCGGTGCCCGCCTCGGTCACGCCGCCGCCGGTGCCCGCCTCGGTCACGCCTTCGGCGCCCGCACCCGCGGCCCCGCCGCCGGTGCCCGAGCCGAGCCACGCCTCGGTCGCCTACGAGCAGTTCGTCGCGCCGGCGCACGGCGGGCCCTCGCCCGCCGCGCTCGCCGCGACGCACGCGCCGTCCGCGACGCAGGCCGAGGCGGGGCATCCGCCGGCTCCGGCCGCGCCTCCGCCGACTCCGGCCGCGCCCGAGGCGGAGGCCCCGCCGAGCGCGCCGCCCGCCGCGGCCCCGACGCCTCCGCCGTCCGCCGCCCCGTCACCTGCGACCGCGGCTCCGGCCGCCTCGACCGGCGTCCCCCTCCCGGCCGGCACGCCGATCCCGGAGGGGCTCTCGCCCGAGGAGCGGCAGCGCCACGAGCGCGCGCGCCGGCTGGCGCGGGTGCTCGCGTCCGACATCGCGATCTACAACCGCGAGAAGCGCGACCGCGGCATCCAGGACGGGAATCTCGTGGCGGTCCTCGGCTACGAGATCAAGAAGTCGTGGGACATCTACAAGGAACGGGTCGGCGCGGAATTCGCGAACGCGACCCCCTACTTCCGCGACGCGCTGAACGAGATCGTGGCCGAGGGGAAGAAGGTCTTCTAGCTCCCCGTCGCTTCGGTCCCGGCTCCTCCCACGATCCTCCTCGCCGTGCTCATCGGACGGCGCGCCGCGCGCGCGCCGCGAGCGCCACGCCCCCCGCGATCAGGAGCGCCCCGCCGGCGATCACCGCCGCGGCCGGCCCGGCGGCCCCCCGCGCGAGGAGCGCCCCCGTGATCCCCGCCGAGGCGAGCACGAGGAGGCGCGAGGCGAAGTCGCGGAGCGCGAAGACGCGTCCCCGGAGCGCGGTCGCGACGTCCTCCTGGAGCGACGCCTCCGTCGTCACGAGCAGGATCGAGACGAAGAGCCCGGCGAAGAACGCGATCGCGAGGTCGGCGGAGGCGGAGCGGGAGAGCGCGAAGGCGGCGAGCGAAGCCCCCGTGCCGGCGAGGCCCCAGGCGACCCGCCCCCACGACGAGCCGCCCTTGCCGCGCGCCGCGAGGAGGAGCGTCCCCGCCACCATCCCGGTCGCGGCCGCGGCGAGGATCGTCCCGACCCCCGAGACCACCCCCGCGCCGCGCCGCTCGAGGAGGATCGGCACCGCGACGTGGAGCGCGCCGCCGGCCATCCAGAGGAGCACGACGGCGCCGATCGCGCCGAGCACGCGTCCGCTCCCGATCGCGAGGCGCGCGCCCTCGGCGACGTCGGCCGCGAGCGCGCGGTAGCGGCGGCCGGTCCGTCCCGACGCGGCGGCCCGCGGCGGCTTCGCCGGGGCGCGGATGGCGGCCAGCGCGGCGACCGAGACGAAGTACGTGACGGCGTCGAGCGCGAAGCCGAGCCTCCATCCCCACCGCTCCACCGCGACGCCCCCCGCCACCGAGCCGACGATCGTCGCGATCACCCCCGCGAGCGTGGCGAGCGAGTTGGCCTCGACCAGCCGCTCCTCCGGGACCAGGTCGGGCAGGATCGCCGAGCGGGCCGGGAGGAAGAACGCGTTCGCGAAGTAGAGGAGGAAGACGAGCGCGAAGCAGGCCGGCAGCCCGCCCCACGCCGTCGCGGGGATCATCGCGAGCACGATCACGCCCCGCGCCGCGTCCGAGACGACCAGCACCCGCTTCGTGTTCCAGCCGTCGACGAGGGCGCCGGCCCACGGGGAGAAGAGGATCGACGGGAGGAACGAGACGACCGGGAGGAGCGCCAGCTCCGCGGCCGGGTTGCCGGGCGTCCGCGCGTGCGCCACGACGACGGCGAGGAGCGCCAGGTACGTGAACCGGTCGCCGAAGATCGAGACGAGCTGCCCGACCCAGAGCGCCCGGAAGTTCGGATCGCGGAAGAGGCGGAGCGACGCCGCCCCGCGCATCAGACGGAGGCCGGAGCCGGCTCGGCGGCGGCGCGCGGCGCCGGCGCGTCCGCGCCCGACGCCGCGTCCCGCCCGGTGACCGCCTCGTAGACGTCGACCAGGCGATCGACGATCGCCTCCCAGCCGAAGCGCCGGGCCGTCTCGACGCCGCGCGCGGCGATCCGCCGCCGGAGCGCCGCGTCGTCCAGGAGGCGGCGGAGCGCCCCGGCGAGCGCGTCGGCATCCCTGGGTGGGACGAGGAGCCCGTCCTCGCCCGGCGTCACGACGCAGCGGTAGCCGGGCAGCGTGGTCGCGACCACCGGCGCGCCGGCCGCCATCGCCTCGAGCAGGACGAGGCCGAAGCTCTCGCCCGACGTGGCCGGCGAGCAGAAGACGTCGGCGGTCGCGTAGTAGCGGGGGAGCCGGACGTGCTCGACCCGCCCCTCGAAGTGGACCCGGCCGCGCAGGACGCCGCCCGCCATCCGCTCGAGGCGCGGGCGGAGGCGGCCGTCGCCGACCAGGACGAGGCGGAACGCGCGCCCTTCGCGCGCGAGGATCGCCGCGGCGCGGAGGAGCTCGGGGAGTCCCTTCCGGGGATCGAAGCGCCCGACGAACAGGAGGTTCGGCACGCCGTCGTCGAACCGCGCGAGTCGCGGGAGCCCCGGACGGAACCGGCCCAGGTCGACCCCGTTGGGGATCACGTCGACCGGTCCCGGGAAGTGGCGCGTGACGTCGTCGCGCGCCGCGTCGGAGACCGCGATCACGCGCGCCATCCGGTCGTAGAACCAGCGGAGCGGCGCGCGGAGGAGCCGGAACGGGAGGTCCGACGTCGACGCGGTGTGGAACGTGCCGACGACCGGCGCGCGCGCCGCGCGGAGCGCGAGGAGCGGCAGGGTCGGCGAGAGCGGACAGTGCACGTGGATCACGTCGAACGCGCCCCGCTCCAGCGTTTCCGCGAGGCGCCTCCCCAGGCCCAGCCCGACCGTGACGTTGTTCTCGGCGCCGTTGTACGGCACGACGAGGTTCCGTCCGATCCGGACGACGCCCGGCTCCGGCAGGCCGTCCCCCGCGAACCGCGACGTGATCACGGTCACGTGATGGCCGCGCGCGCGGAGCCCGCGCGCCACCGCGTCCACGTGCTCGGTGACGCCGCCGACGGCGGGCCGGTACGCCTGCGTGACGACGGCGATCCTAAGCGGCACGGCGCCCCCGCGCGTCGTCCCCGCCGGGGAAGAACGGCCGGAAGATGCACCACTGCGTGACGAGGTCGGCGATGTTCCGCTCCTGCGCGCGCGCCACCCCCTCGGTGAGGCGGCGCAGGTCGCGGTCGACGGGAAGCCGCGCGTCGGCTTCGTCCCATCCGTCGAACGAGATCCGGTGCGTCCCGTCGGGGAGCCGCTCCGCGTGCGCGTGGAGGAGCGGGGCGGCGGCGCGTCGCGCGAGGATCGCCGGCCCCGCCGGGAAGGGAACGGCCCGGCCGAAGAAGGGGGCGGCCAGGCCGCGCGTGAAGACGTCGCCGTCGACGAGGAGCACGACGAGCCCGTTCGCCCGGAGCGTCGCGAGGAGCGGTGCCACGCCGTCCTCCGGCGTGCTCACGCGGATCCCCTCCGCCTCCTTGAGGGACCGGACCGCGCCCGTGAGGAGCGGGTGGAGCTGCACGCCGGTCACCACGTGGACCCGGAAGCCGAGGCGCGCGAGCGCGAGCCCGGCCAGCTCCCAGTTTCCGAGGTGGGGTGCCGCGATCACCGCGCCGCGCCCGCGCGCGAGCGCGCGGTAGAGGAGCGCCGTGCCGCGGACGCGGAACCGCTCGTCGAGCGCGCGCGGATCGAGGCGTCGCTGCGCCAGGAATTCGACGAGGAAGCGGTGGTAGCTCTCGAAGATGGAGCGCGCGGCCCGGGCGCGGTCGCGCGCGCTGCGGAGCCGGGGATGCCCCGCGTCGGCCATCCGCGCGAGATTCTCGAGGACCGCGTCGCGGGCGCTCCGGTCGAGCCGGTAGCGGAGCGCGCCGGCGCGGCGCGCGAGGGCGTCGGCGAGGCGCGGCGGGGTCGCGGCGACGAGCCGGAGCAGGGCATGGACGGCGACGCGGGGAAGCGCGTGTGGCGCGCGCGGACCTGGGGCGGCGGAATCGGTCACCGCCGAAAACGCTACAGGAGGGGGAAACGGAGTGTCAAGGGACGCTCCGGCGCGAAGTCATTGACTTGGCGGGAGCGTCTTCCTAGATTGCGTGGGGCGATTCGCGCAGCGCGGTGGCTGGAATCGCGCGTCTCAGCTGGCCGGCTCGGGCTCGTCGCTCCTCGGCTCGAACAGCGAGTCGGCGGTTTCGAGGCCCATGAGGCACGGACACGCCTCCGGATTCTCCGCGTGCGGGCAGACCGTGTAGACCCGATTGTCGCGCCGGCAGTAGATTTCGGGGACGTGACGCGCGCTTGCCCGGGCCGCGGGTGCGTGAGCGGTTCGTTTCATGGCGGGCCTCCGTGCATCGGTGCGATGCGTGGCGGCCCGGCGCCCCGCAGCGGACGCCGCGCCGCGTTCCATGCATGCACGGGGATGCATGACATATGCCACGGATGGTGTCCGAGACGCGGGGGGTTCTGATGGCGAGCCAGAAGCTGGTGCGGTGCGAGATCCGGAAGTCGGACGATACCCCTCCCACGGTTCGCTACGTCCCGCTCGAGATCTACGGGCTCTGGGAGTACCTCATGCGGACCAGACACCGCTTCGAGGTCACGACGAGCGTGGCGTCGCTCTGGATCGACGTGGACGAGAACCCCGAGATCGTTTTCGGGGAGAACGACTACGAACGCGTGACCGAGGTCACGCTGCTCCGGTACTCGGAGAACGACGGGATGTTCAGCCGCGTGAGCCGCTACTTCCCGACGTCGGAGTACCCCGCGCTCAAGGGGCTCCTCCTCAAGCACTACGAGAGCGTCCGCGAGCCGGGCGCGCCGAGCCTCCAGCTGAAGGAGCGCCAGGGCGTCTGGATCCGCCGGGAAAGCCGTAGCCAGTAGGGTGGCAATCTGCTGGCCGGCGTGCGAAGCGCACGGCCATTCGTGCGACCCGCAGCGCCCCCTCCTCCCGGAACCGCCCCGCCGCTGAAACCCTTCTAGCCTCAAGGGCTTACCTTCAGGGGTAAAGTCCCCGAGCCCCCGGCCTTACCCCACCCTGGCACGTCTCCTGCTCCTCGGAGAGCCGGGTCGGCGCCGAGCCGCGTCTCCTGGCTTCCCGCGCCAAGCCGCACGCCGTCTCAACCGACGACAACTCAGAGCAGGGAGCGATGCCATGGTCGTGGTCAGCTATTCGGGTCGGGAGATCAACGCGAAGATCGTCTACTACGGACCCGGCCTGAGCGGGAAGACGACGAACCTCGAGAAGATCTACGACAGCGTCCCCGAGTCGAACCGCGGGCGCATGGTCTCGATGAAGACGCAGACCGACCGGACGCTCTTCTTCGACCTCCTGCCGCTCGACCTGGGCGAGCTGTCGGGAATGAAGACCCGATTCCTGCTCTACACCGTTCCCGGCCAGGTCTACTACAACGCCACGCGGAAGCTCGTCCTGAAGGGCGTCGACGCGGTCGTCTTCGTCGCCGACTCCGCGCCCGACAAGATGGCCGAGAACCGCGAGAGCCTCACGAACCTCGAGACGAACCTCAAGTCCTACGGGCTCGATCTGAAGACGCTCCCGTGGGTGATCCAGCTCAACAAGCGCGATCTTCCGAACGCGCTCAGCGTCGACGAGATGAACAAGGAGCTGAACCGCCACCGCGTGCCGACGTACGAGGCGCAGGCGGCGAACGGCGTGGGCGTCTTCGAGACGCTGCGCGGCGTCTCCAAGCTGCTCCTGGCCAAGATCTCGAAGGACGTCATGGAACGGGATCGGGGAAGCCTCGCCGCGTCCGCTCGGGCCACCAACGAGGAGGCGTCGAATCCGCCGCAGGCCGCCGAGGAAGCCCCGCCAATCTCCGCCGCCGAGCCGAAGAAGGGCCGCGGCAAGCTGATGGAGTTCCTGAAGCGCGGCAAGGGCGAGGAGGAGGCGCCCGCGGCGGCGTCCGCCCCGCCCGACGCCGCGCCCGAGCCGATCCTCTCCGAGGACGCGCTCGTCGAGGAGCCGGCGGCGCCGGTGACCGCCGACTACTACGTGGAGCGGAATCCCTTCAGCGAGGCCCCCGTCGAGCCGGCCCCGTCGGCCGCCGACGAGGAGCTGGTGCTCTCGGGCGACGACCTCGTCGTCGAGCGGGAGGAGTCGAGCCCGCCGGCCGCGGCGCCGGAGCCCGACCCGGAGATCATCCGTGCCGAAGACGGCGACGCGTTCTTCTCGGAGGGCGAGATCCAGCGCGAATCGTCGTACGAGGCCGACCGCGGCGCCGCGGTGCGCGCGAGCGGCGGCGTGATCACGGTGCCGATCGACCTGGGCGACCTCCCCGCGAAGGGCGGACGGCTCCGTCTCACGTTCGAGATCAAGGTCGAGATCGTGGACGGATCGGGCGCGAAGCGCTCGAAGCGCCATACCCACATGCGCGACCTCGAAGAAGTCTCCTGAGGCGCGGATCGCGGCGCCGCGAGGCGCCGCGACCGCCGTCGACGACGCGATCGGGCCCCGCGAGGGGCCTTTTTCGTTGACACGCTTCGCGCGCGGTTCTTAGGCTTCGCCCCGTGGATCGCGCCGTTCCCCTCTCCGTCACGGACGGAACCATGACCACGGCCGAGCCGCGTCGCGAGGAGAGCCTCGCGGTCGCGGAGAATCTCGTGCGCGGCGGCGCGGACGCGGAGCACATCCTCCAGGCGGCGCGGATCTTCGCGCTCGAGGGGCGCCGCGACCGCGCCATCGAAGTCCTGCGCCAGGGCATTCTCGCCCATCCGCGCCACGCGGGCCTCCTCACGCTGCTCGGCGACCTCCTCTCGCGCGCCGGCTCCTTCGAGGAGGCCGATCTCTACCTCCGCCGCGCCGTCGAATCGGGGCCCGAGGAGCCGGAGGCGTGGTTTCGGCGCGGGCAGCACGCCGCCCGCCAGGGCAAAGGCGAGGAGGCGCTCCACGCGTACGAGGAGACGGTGCGCCTCGAGTCGGCCCGGGTCAGCGGCTGGGTGAACCTCGGGCTCGCGCGCGCCGACGCGGGGGACCGCGGGGGCGCGATCGCGGCGCTGGAGCGCGCCGTCCGCGTCGATCCGGGATGCGGCGAGGCCCACTCGAACCTCGGCGTCCTCTACTACGAGACCGGGATGCGCCCCGAGGCGATCGCGCAGTTCCGCCGCGCCGTCCAGCTCGCGCCCGATTCGAGCGAGGCGCACTTCAACCTGGGATGGGCGCTCCTCGCCGAGCAGGACCTCGATCAGTCGGAGGCGATGCTCGAGGCCTCCGTGCGCCTCGATCCGACGAACGTGGAGAGCCTCTACGCGCTCGCGCTCCTCCACCTCCGGGTCGGGCAGTACCCGCGCGCGGTCGCGGACCTGAAGCAGGCGATCGAGCACCGGCCCGACGACGCGAGGCTCCACTACCAGCTCGGCGTCGCGTACAACAAGCAGGACGCGGTCGACCAGGCGATCCTCGCGCTCGAGACCGCCGCGCGGCTCCGCCCCGACGACGCGCGCGTCCATCACCTGCTCGGCGTGGTGTTCGACAAGAAGGAGCTTCCGGCCCGCGCGCGGGAAGCGTACCGGCGCGCGGCGGCCCTGAACGGATAGGGACCCCCGCGTGACGCGCGGCGTGGCGCGCGCGTTCGCCGCGGCCCGGCGCGAGCGGCGCGGCGCCTTCCTCCCGTACCTCCCCTGCGGCTATCCCGACCCGGCGGAATCGGACCGGCTCCTCGCCGCGCTCTGCGAGGAGGGGGCCGACGTCGTGGAGCTGGGGGTGCCGTTCTCCGATCCGGTGGCCGACGGCCCGACGATCCAGCGCGCGACGGAGATCGCGCTCGCGCAGGGGACCACGCTCGGGCACGTCCTCGGGCAGGCGCTCCGGATCCGGGCGCGGCACGCGACCCCGATCGTCCTGATGTCGTACCTGAACCCGATCGTCCGCCACGGCGTCGATCGCTTCGCCGCGGAGGCGGCGGACGCGGGCGTGGACGGCGTGATCGTCGTCGACCTCCCGCCCGAGGAGGATCCGGCGATCTGGGAGACGCTCGCGGCCGCGGAGCTCGACACGATCGCGCTCGTCACGCCGACGACCGATCCCCGCCGGCTTCCCGCGATCGCGGCGCGGGCGCGCGGCTTCCTCTACGTGGTGGCGCGGCTCGGGGTCACGGGGAAGGGGGCGGACGATCCGGAGCTCCCGGCGCTCCTCGACCGCTGCCGGGAGGTCTCGCCCCTCCCGCGCTGCCTCGGCTTCGGGCTCGGCCCCGCCAGCGACCTCGCGCGCTTCCGCGGGCGCGCGGAAGGCGCGATCGTCGGCTCGAGCCTGATCGAGGCGATCGGCGCGGCGCCCGATCCCGCGTCCCGCGAGCGGGCCGCCCGCGACTTCGCGCGGCGCTTCCGGGAGCGGCTCGCCGCGATCGCCCCGGCGTGAGCGCGCTGGCCGCGGTCCGCGTGACGCGGCCGCTCAACCTCCTCGCGCTCGCGTTCGCGGTCGGCGCGGGCGCCCGGCTCGCCGGGGGCGATCCGCTCGTCCCGGTCGCGCTCGTGCCGGTCCTCACCGCCGCGTTCGGCTACGCGCGGAACGACGCGACCGACGCCGCGGCCGACCGCGTGAACCGCCCGGGGCGCCCGATTCCCTCGGGGCGGCTCCGCCCCGGCGCCGCGCACGCGATCGCGTGGGCCAGCCTCCTCGCCGCGGCGCTCCTCCTCCTCGCGGCCCCGAGCCCGCTCCGCGTCGCCCTCTTCGCGGCGGGCGCGGCGGCGCTCGCCGCGTACAGTCCGTGGGGGAAGCGGGCGGGCCCCGCGAGCCCGCTCACGATCGCGCTCCTCTCGGGGCTCGCGGTGGTCTGGGGCGGCACGCTCGGCCCCGCGCCGGCGCGCTCGCTCGCCGGCGCGCTCCTCGCGGCGCTCGCCGGCTTCGCGCGCGAGTGCGCGAAGGACCTCGAGGACGAGCCGGGCGACCGCGCGGCGGATCGCCGCACGTGGCCGGTCCGCGCGGGGCGCGTTCCGGTCGCGCGGGCGATGCGCGCCGCGACGTGGCTCGCGCTCCTCGCGATCCCGCTCCCGGCGCTCCGCGGCGACGTCGGCGGACTCTACGCGCCGGCCGCCGCGGTCCTCGCCGCGCCGCTCCTCGTCGTCGCGGGCGCGACGCCGGCCGACGGCGCGGGCGCGGGGCGCATCTCGCGCGCGCTCAAGGGGGCGCTCTTCCTGGGGATCGCGGCGCTCTGGGCGGGAACCTTCTAGCCGCGCGGGCCGTCGTGGCGCCCGCGGGCGCGGGGCGTCAGAAGTGGAAGTTCGTGAGGACCCAGAGGCAGACGCCGAACCCGCGGCCGTCCGAGACGCAGACGATCTTCGATCCGTCGGGGGAGGGGACCGGCGTGCGGATCGTCGCGCCCTTGTCCTCGAACGCGATCACGTCGAGCCCCGATCCCTCGCCCTGCGGCGAGACCCACCAGATCCCGGCGCGACCGGTCCGGTCCGACTCGAAGAGGATACGGGTCCCGTCCGGCATCCACCGGGGCGAGAAGTCGTGGAACGGCCCGGTCGTGAGCTGCGTCAGCGTCGTGTCGCCCGCGGAGAGCGTGGCGAGCCAGACGTGGCGGCTCCCGTCCGCGCTGTCGGCGCTGAAGCAGATGCGCGATCCGGTCGGGCTCCAGATCGGCTCGCCCGCGTTCATCCCGGCCGGGGTCAGGTAGCGGACGTCGAGCGGCACGCCGGCCGTGTCGGGGATGATCGAGATCCGGCCCGTGAACCGCGTCGGTCCGGTCGTGTAGACGACCCCCGGCGTGCCGGGGATCGGATCGGGGTCGAACTCGCCGCCCGTGAAGTGCGTGATCTGGTGCACCACGCCGGTCGCGAGGCTCCGCGACCAGAGGTCGAATCCGCTCAGGTAGCCGGTCGAGAAGACGAGGATCGAATCGCTCTCCCACTTCGGCCGGTCGTCCGAGACGAAATCGAGGCCGAACGCGCCGGGGTAGTAGGAGATCCCGGTGCCGTCGTCCGCGAGCTTCGCGATCCGATCGCTCCCCGTCACGGGGTTGTAGAACTGGACGACGAGGGTGTCGCCCCTCCAATCGGGGCTGATGGGGCCGGGGAGCGTGTTGGGATCGCTGATGCGCGTCCAGACGACGGCGTTCGTGTCCACGGGCGCCACGACCTGCTTCGTGCCGCATCCGGCGAGGGCGACGGCCAGGGCGGCCGCCGCGAGGCGCGCGGGCCAACGCCCGCGCCGCCGCCGGTCCCCGTCCCTCCTGCCGCGCTTCCTCGCCGCGTCCCGGATCACGCGGGCACTCTAGCAGGGCCGTACCGCCGGCTCAAGCGCGGCCGAGCCCGGTGGCTCGATCCGGCCGCGGCGGACCGCGCTTCCCGGACCGGTTCCCGCGGCCCGCGCGGCCATTCCCCGTTCAGAAGCCGGGAGCCGCTGCCGATCACAGGGACGAGGTTCGGACAGGGGCGCGGAGCGCACGAGGCGCGCCGCCCCCGCGGACGGAATCCCGACCGGCAGGACGCTGGCGGCAACGAGGGCACGATGCTCCTCCTGACCCGAAAGCTGGGCGAGAACATCCGCATCGGCGACGACGTGAAGATCACCATCGTGGAAGTGAAGGGCAATCACGTGAAGCTCGGCATCGACGCGCCGCCGAGCGTCAAGGTCCACCGCGAGGAGATCTACGAACGCATCCAGCAGGAGAACCGCCGCGCGCAGGCCGAGCGCGAAGGGAAGGGCGGCGCGTCGGGAGGCGCCTCGGGCGCGAACGGCGCTCCGGGCGGCCAGGGCGGCCAGGGTGGAGGAGAGGCGTCGTGATCCCGGAGAGCGCGCGGCGGGCGGTCCGCCCGTGACGCGGCGCCGGGGCCGGGGCCGGGACGAGCTCGACCGCTGGATCGAGAACGGCGAGGAGGTGACCGCGCTCTTCGACTGCGCGCTGCGCGGCGTCGAGCAGGGGAACCGAACCCTCGCGCAGCAGACCGTGATCGAGCTGATGGGCCACCTCGACCCGAAGGGACGCGAGGCCGGGGGCCGCGTGCTCGCCCACTTCGATTCCTGTCTGGCCCGGATCGAGCAGGGCGCGTTCGAGGAGGCGATGGAGCTCCTCCTCGATCTCAAGGACTCCTGGGTGGAAGCGCTGGCCGCGCTTCGGAGGGATCGTCAACGTGCCTCCAACGTCCACTAAGCACGTCGAGCCGGCCGAGACGACCGAGCCGCGCGACCCGCGCGAGGGCGCGGTGGAGCGCGCGCGCCGCCGGCTCCGCCAGCGTCACTACGACCGCCCCGACGTGCGCCGCCTGCTCGCCGCGCTGATCCTCCGGCGCGCCGCCCGCCGCTCGCTCTAGCGCTCCTCCCGCCGGGCGACCGGCCCACCCGTCTCGCGCGCGCGTTCGAATCCGCTTGACCCCCTCCGGGGCCGCTGGTAAAAGTGTGACCACCTCCGTAAACGCAACCCATGAGCGGAGATTGGCACACGGATGATGCCTCTCCAGGGCCAGGAAGCCTGCACGTGCGAAGCCGCCCGCTGACCGCCGACCACTCGGACGGGACGGAACGGACCGGTCTCACCCTCGACGCCGCGCGAAGCGTCCATCGCCACGCGCCGTTCGGGGTCCTCGGCGTCGATCGCCACGGCCGCGTCGTCTCCGCGAACGAGACCGCCGTCCGGCTCCTCGGCTTTCCCGCCCCCGATCTCTTGGGCGAGGACGCCGCGCGCGTCTTCCGCGCACCGCGCGGCGAGGGGCACGTGCCGCCCGGCGCCTGCGCGAAGCCGGAGGAGGCGCGGGAGGTCGAGCTGGTCACGCGCTCCGGCGACATCCTCCCGATCGCGCTGCGCCTCCTGCCGCTCGAGGGGGAGGACGGCCGCCTCGAGGGGACCGTCGCGGTCTTCCACGACCTGCGCGAGACGAAGTCGCGCGAGGAGCAGTGGCGCCGCCGCGACCGCCTCGCGTCGATCGGCGCGCTCGCGGCCGGCGTGGCGCACGAGATCCGGAACCCGCTGGCCGGCATCGGGACGTCGGCGCAGATCCTGAAGCGGCGGCTCCCGCCCGACGATCCCCGCGGGCCGTTCGCCGACCTGATCCTCGAGGAGGTCGCGCGCCTCGACCGCATCGTCTCGAGCCTCCTCCAGTTCGCCCGGCCCGCCAAGCCGATGCTCGCGCGCCAGGCGATCCTGCCGGCGCTCGACAAGGCGCTCACGCTGGTGCACGAGCTGGCCGTGCGCCAGGACGTGCTCCTCACCGTGAACCGCGCGGACTCGATCCCGGAGATCTACCTCGACCTCGACCAGATCCTCCAGGTGTTCCTGAACGTGCTGATGAACGCGCTCCAGGCGCTCGAGCGCGGGGGCGCGATCACGGTCTCGGTCCGCGTGACCCGCAAGCGCGCGGTCGAACGGAGCGCGCTCGGCCGCAGGGCCACAGACCGGATCCGCGACCGCCTCGACGCGCCGCCGCGCGACGTCGTCGAGATCCGGATCGAGGACAACGGGCCCGGGATCCCCGCCGCCACGCTGGCGCGCGTGTTCGACCCGTTCTTCACCACCCGGTCCCAGGGAAGCGGGCTCGGGTTGTCCATCTGCCAGAGCATCGTTCGCGAGCACGGCGGCGTGATCTCCATCGAGAGCGTGGTGGGGCAGGGAACCGCCGTGATCATCGACCTACCCGTGGAGAAACGACATGGAGACCGACGCCGCGACCCTCGTTAAGCAGACCGTCGCCGTGCTCGTCGTGGACGACGAGCGCACCCTCCGCTTCACGCTGAAGGAGAGCCTCTCCGAGGAGGGATACCGCGTGGAGACCGCCGCCGACGGCGCCGAGGCCCTCGACCGGTTCGATCGCGGCGACTACGCGCTGGTCCTCCTCGACCAGAAGCTCCCCGACGCGAGCGGGCTCGATCTGCTGAAGAAGATCAAGGCGAAGCGGCCGGAGACGCAGGTCGTGATCATGACCGCGTACGGGAAGTTCGAGAACGCCGTCGAGGCCGCGAAGGCGGGTTGCTACGACTACGTCGCGAAGCCGTTCGAGCTCGACCACATGAAGCTGATCCTCGAGAACGCGCTCGCGCAGACCCGCCTGGCCGAGGAGGTCGCCCGGCTCCGCGACTCCGAGCGGCGGCGGAGCGGCACGGACCTCGTCGTCGGCGGGAGCCCGAAGATGGCGAAGATCTTCGAGACGGTCCGGAAGATCGCCTCGACCGGGAGCAGCACGGTCCTCCTCCACGGCGAGACCGGGGTCGGGAAGGAGCTCCTGGCGCGCGAGGTGCACGACCTCGGGCCGGGGCGCGACGGGCCGTTCGTCGAGCTGAACTGCAGCGCGATCGCGGAGAACCTCCTCGAGAGCGAGCTCTTCGGGTACGAGAAGGGGGCGTTCACCGACGCGAAGCGGACGAAGAAGGGGCTCATGGAGCTCGCGAACGGCGGCACGCTCTTCCTCGACGAGATCGCCGAGATGTCGCTCTCGCTCCAGTCGAAGCTCCTCCGCGCCCTCGACCTGAAGCGCTTCCGGCGCGTCGGCGGGACGTCCGACATCCACGTCGAGGCGCGGATCGTCGCCGCGACGAACCGGGACCTCCGGACGATGGTCGAGCAGGGGCGCTTCCGCGAGGACCTCTTCTTCCGGCTCGACGTGATCCGCCTGACGATCCCGCCGCTCCGGGAACGGCCCGAGGACCTGCCCGCGCTGATCGACCACTTCGTCGGGGTCTACAACCGCGAGCTCGGCCGCGACGTGAAGGGCGTGGACGACGAGGCGCTCCGGCTCCTGCTCGAATACCGCTGGCCGGGGAACGTGCGCGAGCTCAAGAACGTGATCGAGCGCGCGATCCTGCTCGAGAGCGAGGAGTGGATCCTCCCCGAGCACCTGCCGCTCGAGATCGTGAGCGCCGGCGGCTCCGCGCCGAAGGTCCTCGAGACGCGGCTCCACGCCGAGGGGGGCGTCATCACGCTCGCGCAGGCGGAGCGGATCGCGATCACGATGGCGCTCGACTCGGCGGGCGGCAACAAGACGCGCGCCGCCGAGGCGCTCGGCATCTCGCGCCAGACCCTCAGGACGAAGCTCAAGGAGTACGGGATCGACGCGCCGGGGGGCCATGCCGCCTGAGGACGCCGGCGCCGGCGATCCGGCGTCGCCGTTCGTCCTCGAGCGGGGCGCGGCCGTCGCGCCCCGCTCGGGACGCCTTTCGACGCCGCACGGCGTGGTCCGCACCCCCGCGTTCATGCCGGTCGGGACCGCGGGGAGCGTGAAGGGGCTCTCGCCCGCCGAGATCCGCGCCGCCGGCACGCAGATCCTCCTCGCGAACACGTACCACCTGATGCTCCGTCCCGGCGCGGAGCTGATCCGCGGCCTGGGCGGGCTCCACGCGTTCATGGCGTGGGACGGGCCGATCCTCACCGACAGCGGCGGCTACCAGATCCTGAGTCTCAAGGAGCGCGTCCGCATCGCGGAGGAGGGTGTCGCGTTCCGATCGCACCTGGACGGCCGCCACGAGCTCCTCACCCCCGAGCGCTCGATGGAGGTGCAGGCGGATCTGGGGGTCGACGTCGCCGTCACGCTCGACCACGCGATCCTCCTGCCGGCGACGCCGGACGCCGTACGCGACGCCGGGGAACGGACGCTCCGCTGGACCGAGCGCTCGCTCCTCCGCGCGGCGGCGCTCACGACGCCGACCGGGCTCCCGCAGCTCCGGTTCGCGATCGTGCAGGGGGGCGACGATCCGGCGATGCGCGCGGAGCTGGCCGGGCGGACCGCGGCCCTCGCGCCGGACGGCTTCGCGATCGGCGGCCTCTCGGTCGGCGAGACGAAGGAGGCGACCTGGGCCCTCACGCGCGCGACGTGCGGCGCGCTCCCGGAGGACCGCCCGCGCTACCTCATGGGGATGGGGACGCCCCTCGACCTCCTCGACGGGATCGCGAGCGGCGTCGACCTCTTCGACTGCGTGCTCCCCACCCGGAACGCGCGGAACGGAATGGCGTTCACGTCGGCGGGCCCGCTCAACATCCGGAACGCCGTCCACGCGCGCGACCGACGCCCGCTCGAACCGGGGTGCGCGTGCGACGCGTGCGCCCGGTTCTCCCGCGCGTACCTCCGTCACCTGCACCAGGCGGGCGAGATCCTGGCGCACCGAATGCTGACCTTGCACAACGTCACGTTTTACCAGACACTCATGCGGGAAGCCCGCGCGGCCGTCGAACGGGGGGAGTTCGCCTCGTTCCAGACGTCGTTCCGCGAGGGATACCGGGAACGCGGCGCCGCCGCACCCCCCACCGCGTCACCCAAGGAGAATCCATGATCGACGTCGCGTACGCGCAGGCCGCGGCCCCCGCGGGCGCCCCCTCCGCCGGGGATCAGATGCTCCACATGCTCGCGGTGCTCGCGATCACGGTGGGAATCTTCTATTTCCTCATCATCCGGCCGCAGCAGAAGAAGCAGAAGGATACCGAGGAGATGCTGAAGTCGATCCGGAAGGGGGACCGCGTCCTCACGTCGGGCGGCCTCTTCGGGACCGTGATCGGGAAGAAGGGGGAGAAGGACGACGTCGTGGTCGTGAAGGTGGCCGACGACGTGAAGCTCGAGTTCGCCCGGAGCGCCATCGTGCAGGTCCTGGAGCGGGGGGACTAGGATCGTGCTCGAGATGCGCTACTACGGCGATCCGGTCCTCCGGAAGAAGGCTGAGCCGATCGCCGCCGTGACCGAGGAGACCGCGGCCCTGATCGCGGGGCTCTTCGACACGATGTACCGCGAGAAGGGCGTCGGCCTCGCGGCGCCGCAGGTCGGGCGCTCCGCCCGCGTCTTCGTCGTGGACGTCGAGGACGACGCCGTGCGCGTGAAGCGCGCGTTCGTGAACCCGGTCATCACGCATCGCGAGGGAACGATGGTCGGCGAGGAGGGCTGCCTCTCGATCCCCGGCTTCCGCGAGGACGTGAAGCGCTGGGCGCGGGTCACGGTCGAGGCGCTCGACGAGCGCGGCCAGCCGTTCACCCTCGAGGTCGAGGGGCTTCCCGCGCGCGCCATCCAGCACGAGCTCGACCACCTGGACGGCATCCTCTTCATCGACCGGCTGAGCCCCATCCGTCGGAAGCTCCTCGAGGCGCGCCTCAAGCGGTTCAAGGCGCCCGAGGCGAACGCCCCCGCGGAGCGCGAGGGGTCCCGCCCCTCGCTCTGACCGGGGCCGTGCGCCTCGTCTACTACGGCACGCCCGCCCTCGCGGTGCCGCCGCTCCTCCGCCTCGTCGACGACGGCAGGGCGCCGCTCCTCGTCGTGACGCGGCCCGACCGCCCGCGCGGCCGCGGGCTCAGGACCGGCGCGTCGCCCGTGAAGGAAGCCGCGCTCGCGCGGGACCTCCCGGTCGAGACGCCCGCGCGCGCCGGGTCCCCCGATGCCCTCGAGCGGCTCCGCGCGCTCGCGCCCGATCTCCTGGTCGTCGCCGCGTACGGCCAGATCCTCCCGCCCGCGCTGCTCGCGATCCCGCGCCTCGGCGCGATCAACGTCCACTACTCGCTCCTGCCGCGCCACCGCGGCGCGTCGCCGGTTCAGGCGGCGCTCCTCGCCGGCGACGCGGAGACCGGCGTCACGACGATGTGGATCACCGAGGGGCTCGACGAAGGGCCGACGTTCCTCGCGCGCCGCACGCCGATCGCGCCCGCGGAGGACGCCGGCGCGCTCGGCGCCCGGCTCGCCGCGCTCGGCGCCGACCTCTTGGCCGAGACGCTCGACCGGATCGAACGCGGCGAGATCGTGCGGGACGCGCAGGATCCGTCGCGGGCGACGTACGCGCCGAAGCTCGAGGCGGCGGACGCGCGGATCCCGATCGCCGATCCGCCGGAGCGGATCGTGCGACGCGTGCGCGCGCTCGCGCCCGAGCCGGGCGCGTACCTGACGCTCGAGTCGGGACGGCTGCTCGTGCTCGAGGCGGTGCCGGGTCGCGCGGCGGCGGGGGACGGGAGCGCGGCCCCGCCCGAGCCGGGGACGGTGCTCGACGTGTCGCGCGAGGGGGGGATCGAGATCGCGCTCCCCGCGGGCGCGATCCGGCTCCTCCGCGTGAAGCCGGAGGGTCGCCGCGCGATGGCCGGGTCCGACTACGCGAACGGCGCGCGGCTCCGGCCCGGCGCGCGCCTCCCGCTCGCGGCGGCCGCGCCGTGAGCCCGCGTCCCGCGCCGCGCGGCGGCGGGCCGAAGCGGGGCGGGCGTCCGGGCGCAGCCGGCCGGCCGCGGTCGCGCCGCGCGCCGATCGGCCCGCGCGAGCTCGCGCTCCAGGTGCTCGCGGCCGCCGAGAGCCGGCGCGCGTACGCCGACCGTCTCCTCGAGAGCCGGCTCAGGGACGCCGCGCTCGCGCCGCGCGACGCCGCGCTCGCCACGACGCTCGTCCTCGGCACGCTCCGGCACCGCGCGCTCCTCGACCACCATCTCGCCGCGTTCCTCGGCCCGCGCTGGGAGGGGCTCCCGCTCTGGATCCGCCAGACGCTCCGCCTCGGCGCGCTCCAGATGCTGGTGCTCACGCGCATCCCGGCGCCGGCCGCGGTCTCGGAGAGCGTGACGCTCGCGAAGAAATACGGCCATCCGGGGACGGCGGGCCTGGCGAACGCGGTGCTCCGGCGGCTCGCCGGGGGGGAGCGCGCGCCGCTCCCGGAGGACGATCCGATCGCGCGGCTCGCCGTGCTCCGGTCCCATCCGCGATGGATCGTGGAGCGGTGGGTCGCGCGCTACGGCGCCGAGGAGGCCGATCGCCTCCTCGCCGCGGACAACGAGGAGCCGCGCGTCACCGTGCGCCCGAGCGCGCTCCGGATCGACGCCGCGGACCTGGCGCGCGCGCTCGCCGAGGAGGGGATCGCCGCGCGCCCGTCGCCGAACGGCGGGCCGACGCTCGTCCTCGACGCCGGGTACGTCGCCGCCCGGTCGCGTCTCTTCCGGGACGGGCTCCTCTCCCTCCAGGACGAGGCCGAGGCCTCGGTCGCAGCACTCCTCGGGCTCCGGCCCGGCGACCGCGCGGCCGACCTCTGCGCCGCGCCCGGCGGGAAGGCATCGCAGCTCGTCGAGGCGGTCGCGCCCGGCGGCGCGGTCGTCGCGATGGAGCGCCACGAGAGCCGCGCGCGGGCGCTTCGCGAGAACCTGCTCGAGCGGCTCCGCCTCCCGCGCGTCCTGGTCGTCGCGGGCGACGCGCGCCGTCCGCCGCTCCGCGGTCCGTTCGACGGCGTGCTCGTCGACGCGCCCTGCTCGGGGCTCGGCGTGCTCCGCCGCCGCGCCGACGCGCGCTGGCGGAAGGAGCCCGCCACGATCGACGAGATGGTGGCGCTCCAGGCGCCGATCCTCGACGCGGCCGCCGGCCTGGTTCGGCCGGGCGGGACGCTGGTGTATAGTGTCTGCTCCCTGGAACCCGAGGAGACCGACGAGATCGTGCAATCGTTCCTGAGCCGGCACGGAGGCTTCGCGCTCGACGACGCGCGGCCGTTCCTCCCCGAGGCGTTCCGCGGCGAGGACGGCCGGCTCCGCGCGCTCCCGCACCGTCAAGGCACCGACGGCGTCTTCGCGGCGAGGCTCGTCCGCCGGTGAGCCGCCGCCGCCGCCGGCACCGCCGTCCCGACGGGTCGCCCCCCGGCGCCTCCTACGGTCCGCCCTCCCAAGTCCCGGAGCCGCCCGACGGCGCGCCCGAGTCGCCGCGCGACGCCGCGCCGGACGGCGGGACGGAGCCGTCCGCCGGCCCCGACGAGGCGCGCCCCGCCGAGGCCGGCCACGCGCGCCCCGCCGAGGCCGGCCACGCGCGCCCCGCCGCGCCGGACGACGCGCGGCACGCGCTCCCCTCGATGGGCCCCGAGCTCGAGCCGCTCTCGCTCGACGAGCTGGCCCCGGAGGTCGCCGCGCC
>JBLMXB010000179.1:0-3797 GCA_050257555.1 Hyphomicrobiales bacterium
TCGCCGAGCGGCTGAACGCGCTCGTGGCGCCGGCGATCCCGTACGGCGTCACCGCGTCGCTCGGCGCGCTCGCCGGCGGCACGCACGTGCCGGCGGAGCCGTTCACGGAATACGTTCGGGCGGTGCTCACGACGCTCACGCACCAGGGATTCCACAATCTCGTCGTGATGAACGGCCACGGCGGCAACACGTCGGCCCTCCAGGAGGCGGCGCGGCGCGTCCACGAGGAGACCGGCGCGTACCTCGCGGTCTTCGACTGGTGGCGCGAGTGCGCGTCGTTCGTCGAGGAGACGCTCGGCGTCCCCGGCGGACACGCCGGCGCGGACGAGACGGCGGCGATGATGGCGGTCGCGCCCGACCAGGTCTACGCCGACCGTTGGGACCCGTCGCTCGCGTTCGAGCACCGGACGGCGCTGACCGCGTACCCGATCCCCGGCTCGCTCCTCTACTACAACGGCAAGCGGAGCGATCCTGTGCTGAACGCGAAGAAGGCACAGGCGTTCTGGGAGCGCGTCGTGGAGCACGTCGGCGACCTGCTCGAGGACCTCGTCCTCCGCTGGGATCGCGAAGGCTATCCCGCGCCGCGCCCGCGGCGCTCGTCGTCCGGCTCGGGCGGCGGGACCGGGAACGGACACGGCGGGGGACACGGGGGGACGCGGCGGGGACGCTGAGCCGGCGCGAGGGGAGGGAGGCCATGGCGGAGATCGAGACGCTCGACGACGACCAGATGTGCTTCTGCTGCGGCCCGAAGAACCCGATCGGGCTCAAGCTCTCGTTCGAGGAGTCGCCCGACGGGCGAACGCGCACCGTCTGGACGCCGCGCCGCGAGCACCAGGGGTTCCGGGACATCGTCCACGGCGGCCTCGTGGCCACCGTGCTCGACGAGGTGATGGTGCGGATGCTCTACCTCCGCGACATCCACGCGGTGACCGGCACGATGGAGACGAAGCTCCTCCGGCCGCTCCGCGCGGGACGCCCCTATCGCTTCGAGGCCTGGCTCGTGAAGGACCGCGGGCGCGCCGTGCTGACCGAGGCCGAGGCGTTCGACCACGAGACGGGCGAGCGGATGGCCTCGGGGAAGGCGACGTGCGTGCGGGTGGGGTGAGCGCGACCGCGTTCGCCGCGTGCGTGCTCCTCCTCCTCGGCTGCGCCGACTCGAATCGCCTGATCGCCGCGCCCGCCGCGCGCGGCTGCGACCACGCCGGCGTGAATCTCGTCCGGAACGGCTCCTTCGAGATCCCGGCCATCCCGTCCCTTCCGTACCTCCGCGACCTGGCCGGCGACTCGATCGGCGCGTGGGCCGTCGTCGAGGGTCCCGTCGACCTGATCTCCGGCCCGTTCTGGCAGGCCGCCGACGAGGCGCAGTCCGTGGATCTCGACGGCTCCTGCGGCGCGGGCGCCATCGCGCAGCGGGTTCCCACGACGGCCGGCCACGCGTACCGGCTCTGCTTCGCGCTCTCCGGAAATCCCGACGGGCCCCCGGTCGTCAAATGGATGTCGATCCTCTGGGGCGGCGCGCTCGTCGACTCGGTCTCGTTCGACGTCACCTGGTCGGCCCGGGCGCACATGGGCTGGGTGACTTTCCAGTACGTCCTCGACGCCACCGCCGACACGACCGCGCTCGAGTTCCGGAGCACGTCGCCCGGCTGCTACGGTCCCGTGATCGACGACGTCTGGCTCGAGGAGGAAGCGCCGCCGACGATCTGATCGCGGGCGCGGTGCCCGCGCCCAGCCGAACCCGCCGGCGCCGCGCGACGAGACCGCGGTTGACGCCGCCCGCGCCCGATGTAAGGATCGCGCGGCGAAACCCCGATCGTTCGCGTCCCTCGGGAGAGGAGCGAGACGCCGCCCCATGATCCGCCGCGCCATCGAACGCATCTACCACGGCCTTCCCGTCCTCCGCGAGCTCTTCCAGGTCCGGGACTCGATCCGCCACGAGGTCTCGACGCTCAAGGCGGCCCACTTCATGCTCTACTGGGAGATCGGCCTCGAGTCCCATCCGCGCTACGGGGATCCGAAGCGCCTCCTCCGCTACGGGCTCCAGGTGAACTCGCAGAGCGGCGAGGACGGCGTCATCCACGAGATCTTCCGGCGGATCGGGACCGCGTCGCGCGTCTTCGTGGAGATCGGGCTCGAGGACGGGCTCGAGAGCAACACCGCGTTCCTGATCGCGAAGGGGTGGACCGGGTTCTGGATCGACGGCCGCGACGACTGCCGCGCCACGCTCTCGCGTGCCGGCGTGCCGCCGGAGCGCGTCCGCGCCCAGACCGCGTTCGTGACGCGCGAGAACGCGGCCTCGCTCCTCGCGGGCCTCGGCGTGCCGAAGGAGTTCGATCTCCTGTCCATCGACGTCGACCAGAACACGTACTACGTCTGGGAGGCGCTTCGCGAGTACCGCCCGCGCGTCGCGGTGATCGAGTACAACGCGGCGCTCCCCGCCGATCTCGACTGGAAGGTGCGGTACGAGGCCGGGCGCGTCTGGGACGAGAGCCAGAACTTCGGCGCGAGCCTGAAGGCGCTGGAGCGGCTCGGCCGGGAGCGCGGCTACGCGCTGGTAGGGTGCGACCTCGCCGGCACGAACGCGTTCTTCGTGCGGGAGGACCTGGCGGGCGATCGCTTCGCGGCTCCGTTCACGGCGGAGAACCACTGGGAGCCGATCCGGTACGCGCTCCTCGGGCGGCGCGGGCACCGTCGCGCGATCCTCGACGCCGGCACGACCTCCTGACGCCGGGGCGCGGCCGTACGCCGCCGCGCGGCTCCGCCCGCTACTCCTTCAAGACCTTCGCGAACTCCTCGGTCAGCGCCGGCACCACCTGGTAGAGATCGCCGACGATCCCGTACGACGCGATCTTGAAGATGGGCGCGTCCTTGTCCTTGTTGATCGCCACGATCGTGCGCGAGCTGGACATGCCGGCCAGGTGCTGGATCGCGCCCGAGATTCCGACCGCGATGTAGAGCGACGGGTTCACGACCTTCCCGGTCTGCCCGACCTGGTAGCTGTGGTCGATCCATCCGGCGTCCACCGCCGCGCGCGAGGCGCCGAGCGTGGCGCCGAGCACGGCGCAGAGCTTGCGTAGGATCTCGAAGTTCTCCGGCCCGCCCATCGCCCGGCCGCCGCTCACGATGACGTTCGCCTCCGTGAGGTCGGCCATCTCGCCCTCGGACGCCTCGAACGACTCGACCCGCGCGCGCACCGCCACGTCGCCGAGCGCGATCGACTCGACGTCGGCCTTCCGCGACGCGTCGGGCTCGGGGACGGGGAACGTGTTCGGGCGGACGGACGCGACGTGCGGCCGCGCGGCGCCGTACGCGACGGTCCCGAACGCCTTGCCGGCGAAGATCGGCCGGCGCGCGACGAGCCCGCCGTCCTTCCACTCGAAGCCGACGCAGTCGGACGCGAGGCCGGTGCCGAGGCGCGCGGCGGCGCGCGGCGAGAGATCGCGCCCCTGGGCCGTGGCGCCGAAGAAGAGGACGCCGGGCGCGATCGAGGCGACGGCGCGCTTCACCGCTTCCGCGTACGCCTCGGGGGCGTAGGAGGCGAGCGCGTCTCCGGTCACGTGGACGACGCGGTCGGCGCCGTGGCGCGCGAGGCGGTCGGCCTCGGCCGCGCCGGCCGCGCCGAGCAGGATCGCGACGACCGGAGCGCCGCCCGCCGCGGCGGCGAGGCGCTTCGCCGCGCCCAGGATCTCGAGGGTGATCTTCCGGGTCGAGCCGTCCTTCAGCTCGGCGACGACCGCGATCGGCTGGGCCATGTCAGATCACCTTCGCTTCCTCGCGGAGGAGCCGTACCAGCTCCT